>NZ_JAMAYF010000008.1:0-191038 GCF_023712445.1 Curtobacterium sp. P97
GGCGGGACCGCCGTGCTCGGTCGTGGGTCGACGCCGATCGTCGTCCTCGAGCACGCCCCCGCGATGCGGCACGCCGCTCCGCACGAGGCCGGGCTCTTCCACACCGCGATCCTGTTCGACACGCAGGCCGACCTGGCGGCAGCGCTGTACTCCGTCGCGACGAAGTACCCGCAGACCTTCACGGGCAGCGCCGACCACCTGGTCAGCAACGCGTTCTACTTCCAGGACCCCGAGGGCAACGGCGTCGAGCTGTACTGGGACCGCGACCGCACCGAGTGGTCGTGGACGCACGGGATGGTCGACATGGCGACCATCTGGGTCGACCCGAACGCCTTCGTGCAGGAACACCTGACCTCCTCGGCACTCGAGACGGCCAGCACGCGCCCCGGCCGGGTCGGCCACGTGCACCTGTCCGTGGGCGACGTCGCCACCGCGAAGGCGTTCTACGTCGACCGGCTCGGCTTCGCGACGACCGCGGCGATGGGCGACCAGGCGCTGTTCGTCAGCGCGGGCGGGTACCACCACCACATGGCGATGAACACGTGGAACTCCCGCGGGGCCGGGCGCCGGCAGCAGGCACTCGGGCTCGGGCTCGTGCGGATCGAGGTGCCGGGTGCGGACGACCTCGGCGCACTCGTGTCCCGCATGCACGACACCGGGGTGCAGAGCGCGGACGACGGTCGGACCGTGGCGTTCGAGGACCCGTGGGCGAACCGCATCGAGGTGACCGCGCCCGGTCGCGGCTGAGCGGCTCGCGCGCGGGCGGTCTGCGCCGAGGCTCGGCTCCGCGGACGCGTTCGTGGTCGAGCACACGCGAACATGTCCGCCTGGCCGAGCCTCGGGCCGCACCGACGCGCAGGCGGACCCGGCAGGATGGACCCGTGAGCGAAGACATCCGGTGGGAGGTGGTCGAGGAGAGCGCACTGTCGCTCCCCGACCACGAGGCGATCGCAGCGATGCTCGGGCAGGCGTTCCCGAGCTGGTCGCACTGGTACGTGGGCGGCCGCGACTACGCCGGCATGCAGCCCGAGCGCCGCGTGGTCGGCTGGGGCGAGGACGGCACGGTGCTCGCGCACGTCGGGATCCGTCGGATGTTCGTCACGGTCGGTGGGCAGGACGTCCTGGTCGGCGACACCGGCATCGTCGCCGTCTCGCCGAGGCTGCAGGGCACCGGGGTCGGCCGCGAACTCCTCGTCCGCACCCGCGCCGTCCTCGAGGGACTCCGCGTGCCCTACGGCTTCCTCGGCGCCGGCGAGGACCGCATCCCCTTCTACGCGCACATGGGCTGGCACGAGGTCGACGGCGCCGTCGGCACGTTCTCGGCCTTCACGGCCGACGGGGTCGGTGTGAACGAGACCGAGCAGGGCGGCTGGATGGTCCTGCCGGTCGAGGCGCAGCTGGAGGACTGGCCGACGGGCGAGATCATGCTCAACGGACAGCAGGTCTAGGAACGAGGACCGGGCCCCGCCACCAGCCGGGCGAGGTCATGCTCAACGGCCAGCAGGTCCAGGAACGAGGACCGGGCCCCGCCACCAGCCGGGCGAGATCATGCTCAACGGACAGCAGGTCTAGGAACGAGGACCGGGCCCCGCCACCAGCAGGGCGAGGTCATGCGCAACGGCCAGCAGGTTCAGGAGCGACAACACGACGGACGGGAGGCCCGGTACCAGCTGGTACCGGGCCTCCCGTCCGTCAGGTGGTGGCGACTACGCCTCGACCGCGACCTTCTCCGGGTCCTCGTTCGAACCGGGCGCGCTCGGCGCGACCGCGGCGCGCACGCGCGCCCCCAGGTCGCCGTCGACGCTGGTCCAGTAGGCGAACACGCGCTCGCGCAGGTCGTCGCGCGTCACCTTCGAGACGTGGCCGGCGATGTTGCCGACCAGGCGCTCACGCGCGGCGTCGTCGAGGACCTCACGGTAGAGCGTGCCGGCCTGGCCGAAGTCGTCGTCCTCCGCGTGCAGGGTCGCCGCGGAGCGCTGCAGCGCGCCGTCGGACTCCCAGCCCGGGACGTCGTCCGTCGCGGTCGGGTCGGCGTGCGCTCCACCCTGGGTGTTCGGCGCGTACACCGGCACCTCCGCCTTCTGGAAGTCGAAGCGCATGGCGCCGTCCTTCGAGTACGAGTGGACCTCGTTCTTCGGGGCGTTCACCGGCAGCTGCGCGTGGTTCGTGCCGACGCGGTAGCGCTGGGCGTCCGCGTAGCTGAAGATGCGCGCGAGGAGCATCTTGTCGGGGCTCGCCGCGATGCCGGGGACGAAGTTCGACGGCGCGAACGCGGCCTGCTCGATCTGCGCGAAGTAGTTCTCCGGGTTGCGGTTCAGCTCCATCGTGCCGACCTCGATGAGCGGGTAGTCCGCGTGCGGCCACACCTTCGTCAGGTCGAACGGGTTGAAGCGGTAGCCCTCGGCGTCCGCGTACGGCATGACCTGCACCTTGAGGACCCACTTCGGGAAGTCCTGGCGCTCGATCGCCTCGTAGAGGTCGCGGATGTGGAAGTCGGCGTCCTCACCGGCGATGCGGTCGGCGTCCTCCTGCGTCAGGGTCTTGTGGCCCTGCTGCGTCTCGAAGTGGTACTTCACCCAGAAGCGCTCGCCCTCGGCGTTGATCCACTGGTAGGTGTGCGAGCTGAAGCCGTCCATGTGGCGCCACGACGACGGCAGGCCGCGGTCACCCATGAGCCACGTGACCTGGTGGGCCGACTCCGGGGAGAGGGTCCAGAAGTCCCACTGCATGTCGTGGTTGCGGAGGTGGCTGCCCGGCAGGCGCTTCTGCGAGCGGATGAAGTCGGGGAACTTGATGCCGTCGCGGATGAAGAACACCGGGGTGTTGTTGCCGACGAGGTCGTAGTTGCCCTCTTCGGTGTAGAACTTCAGCGCGAAGCCGCGGGGGTCGCGCCAGGTGTCCGGGGAGCCCTGCTCACCGGCGACGCTCGAGAAGCGGGCGAGCATCTCGGTCTGCTTGCCCGGCTGCAGGAACGCGGCACGGGTGTACTGCGACACGTCGTGCGTGACGGTGAAGGTACCGAACGCACCGCCGCCCTTCGCGTGGACGACACGCTCCGGGACGCGCTCGCGGTTGAACTGGGCGAGCTTCTCGACCAGGTAGTGGTCGTGCAGGGCGAGGGGGCCGTCGGCGCCGACACCCATGGAGTGCTGGTCGCTCGAGACGGGGGCGCCGGAGTTGGTCGTCGTGGTGGGGGTGCCGGCGGGGCCGGTCGTGTTCTGGTCGGACACGGTTCCTCCTCAGGTGGAACGGTTGGTTCGGTCAGGATGGTTCGGGTTGCTCGTGGGGCGCGTCACGTCGGTGTCGCGCCGGGCGGTCTCGTCCGACTCCGGACGTCCCGCCGGAGTCAGGCCGTGACGACCTGGGCGTCGTCGCGCTCCGCCGCTGCGCAGCGTTCGCAGATGCCCCAGTACGTGACCTCGGCCGTCGTGACGGCGAAGCCGTGCGTTTCCGACGGCGTGAGGCAGGGGGCGTGGCCGACGGCGCAGTCGACGTCCTCGACCGCGCCGCACATCGTGCAGACGATGTGGTGGTGGTTGTCCCCGGTGCGCCGCTCGTACCGCGCCGGACTGCCCGCGGGCTCGATGCGCCGGACGAGTCCTGCGCCGGTCAGGGCGCCCAGCACCCCGTAGACGGCCTGGTGGCTCGTCGTCGGCAGCTCGACCGAGACCGCGGTGAGGATGTCGTCCGCGGTCGCGTGCGGCATCGATCCCGAGGCACGCAGGACGGCCAGCCGGGGCGTCGTCACCCGCAGGCCGGCAGCCCGGAGCAGGTCGGCGTCGGCGTCCATCAACTTCTTTCTCTTGCATCGGTCAAGACAAGCTCCACCGTACACGGTCGTGGGCTCGGAGCCCAGGGGGCGGCGTGCTGCGCGTGTCGGCGCGCCATCCGGCCGTGCCCGTCCGAAGCGGCGGTGCGAGCCCCCACGGCGACTCCGCGCGCGACTCTCAGGACGATGTATGCCGCTGCTGGCATGCGATGTGTCACGATCCGGCCGCGATCCGCTGGGACGATGCTGATCCAGCCGGTCGGGCGCTAGCGTCGCGGCATGTCCACGAAGCAGGGGCCTTCGTCGCGGATCGACTCCGTGCCGGCCAGCAGCGCTCAGGACGTCCGGGGGATCATCGCGCAGCGGGACCTGGTCGTCGACCTCATCAGGACGGCGTGCGTCGTCCTCGTCGTCGTCGTGCACGTCACGATGGTCGGCGTGGCGGTGTCGGCCGACGGCATCGGTGTCACGAGCCCGCTGCAGGAGGCGGCCTGGTACGTCCCCGCGACGTGGGCGGGCCAGGTGATGCCGCTGTTCTTCGCCGTCGGCGGGTTCGCGAGCGCGGTCGGGTGGCGCAGCACGCTCGCTCGGGGCGGCGGCGCGCGGGACTTCGTGGCGACGCGACTCGTGCGGCTCTACCGCCCGGCGGTGCCGCTGTTCGTGGTGCTGGCACTCGGCCTGGGGATCGCGACGGCCCTCGGCACCCCCGCGGAGCTGCTCGCCGAGGTCGCGTTCGGCATCGGCTCGCCGCTCTGGTTCCTCGCCGCGTACGGCATCACGCAGTGCTGCGTGCCGGTGATGGCACGCCTGCACGAACGGGCGCCGTTCCGCACGCTCGGTGTCCTGCTGGTCCTCGCGACGGCCGTCGACACCCTCCGCTTCGCGACCGGCACCGCCGAGGTCGGACTCCTGAACCTCGGCCCGGTGTGGCTCTTCGCGCAGCAGCTCGGGTTCCTCTGGGCAGACGGCTGGTTCGCCCGCCGCTCGAGGCTGCTGCTCGCGGCGGTCGCGCTGGCCGGGTACGCCCTCCTCGTCCCGCTGACGAGCGTCGGGCTCTGGGCGCCGGACATGCTGCAGGACCTCAACCCGCCGATGCTGCCGCTGGCGGTGCTCGCGGTGTCGCAGGTCTGCCTCGTGCAGCTCGTGCACCGACCGCTCACCCGACTGATGCAGACCCGGGCGGCGCAGGCGACCGTGTTCCTGCTCGGTCGTGACGGCATGGCGATCTACCTCTGGCACCTGCCGCTGTACATCGCCCTGAACGGCGTCGCGCTGTTGCTCGCTGTCCCGTTCCCCGACCCGGGCTCCGTGCCGTGGTGGGCGACGCGGCCGATCGCACTCGTCGTCGTGCTGGCCGCGGCGATCGGTGTGGCCAGGGCGCTGCGCCGGTGGGACCGCCCGCTCCCCCGACTGCAGGCGGGGACCGACCGGGCGGGGTGGCCCGTGGTGACCGTCGCAGCGCTGTGCACGATCGGTCCGGCGTTCGTCGTGATGCAGTGGCACCTGTCCTTCGGCGTCGCGGTCGTCGGCGCGGTCGCCGTGCCGGTCGGGGTGTGGTTGCTCGGCCGGACCCGGCCCGCCCGGACAACCTCGGCAGCCGTGGGACCAGTGGGCACCTGAGCCGATCCTCACCGCCGCTGCGCATCGGCCCGGCTGCGGCGGGGTCGGACGGGCGGAGGATGACGGAGCCGGCTCGTCCGGCCCGACACCAGGAGGCACCCCACGCCCGAACCCGCCGAGTTCTGGAGCACCTGGCACGTCGATCCCCTGGCTGCGGTGCTGCTGGCGGTCGCCGCGGTGACCTACGGCTGGTGGCTCGTCGGCGCTCGACGCCGTGGGGCCCGGTGGTCCGCCTGGCGCACCGCGTCGTTCCTGGTCGCACTGCTGCTCTTCGCCGTGCTGCAGTTCGGCATCGTCGGGCGGTACGACCAGACGCTCCGGTGGGCGTTCACGCTCCGGCTCGCCCTGTTGTTCTTCGCGGTGCCGACCTTCGCCGCCCTGGCCGCTCCCGTGTCCCTGCTGCGCCTGGGCGGACCCGCGCACTGGTCCGCCGTCGCCGACCGCGTGGTGCACTCCCGGCCGATCCGGGTGCTCGGCAACGCGATCGTCGCCCCCGTGGTCGGGCTGGTGCTCTTCGCGGTGCTGCTCACCCCGCTGTCGGCGGTCGTGCGCGAGTCGAGCGTGTGGGCCGCGCTCGTCACCGTGTCCGTGCCGGTGCTCGGCTTCACGGTGCTCGGGCCGCTGTCCGAGCCGGGGGTCCTCCGGAGTTCGACGTTCGTGACGGTCGAGTTCCTGCTCGCCTTCGTGGAGCTGCTGCTCGACGCGGTCCCCGGCATCGTGCTGCGCGTGTCGAACCACGTGCTCGACGGGTCGCTCGTGCAGGCCGTGGGGCAGCCGTGGTTCCCGTCCCCCCTGCGCGACCAGCACCTGGCGGGTGACCTGCTCTGGTTCATCGCCGAGGTCGCCGACGTCCCGGTGCTCGTGATGCTGTTCGTGCGGTGGCAGCGGACGGACCGCCGCGAGGCCCGCTCCGTGGACGCCCTGTCCGACGAGGAGATGGCGGAGCTGACCCGGGCGCACCTGCAGCGGCGGGGGTGAGCGGGGCCCGAGGGGGGGGTCGTGCGGCGCCGTCGTACGACAGATGCGCTGTCGTACGACGAAGATCCTGTCGCACCAGTCCCCGCCGATCCACGCTCTTCCGCTCTGGACGGCAAGAACGACAAGACCGCTGTCGTACGACAGCGGTCTTGTCGTTCTACACCGGCACGACCCGGACGACTGCCCCGCACGACCGGCACCCCGGACGACTGCCCCGCACGAGCGGGACCGGGGTCCGTGTGACGACGACCGCCCCGCAGCGTCAGCGCGCCGCGGCCTCGGGCTCCGCCGCGCCGGGCTGCGTCTCGACCGCGCCGGTCTGCTTCCACGCCGTCGTCTGCTTCGGCTTCGCCAGGAACAGCGCCGCGACGATGGCCGCCACGAGCACCACGGCCGGCAGCACGAGCGACTGCCCCATCGCCGTGGCGAACGGCTGCTGCAGGAACTCCGGCAGCGCGCCGACCTGCTGCTCCGCACCGCCCGAGCCCGTGCCCGACCCGGACGGGAAGTTCGCCGTGATGCGCGCCTCGATCAGCGCCGCGATGCCGGCCGAACCGAGCACCGCACCGATCTGCCGCGTGGTGTTGTAGACGCCCGACCCCGCACCGGCGAGCGCCGGCGGCAGGTTGCGCGTCGCCGAGACCGAGAGCGGACCCCACATGCAGGCGTTCGCGAGCCCGAGGAGCGCGCTCGGCAGCAGCGTCCAGCCCCAGCCGGCACCCGACCACAGCAGGGCGCCGAACCAGAACAGCCCGCCGGAGAAGCACGCGAGGCCGAACGAGCCGACCCACCGCGGGTTCCACTTGTTGAGGTTCTTGCCGACGAGCGGTGCGAGCGCGGCGGACAGGACGGCCTGCGGCACGAGCAGCAGCGCGGCCTGGGTCGGCGAGAAGCGCAGGACGTCCTGCGCCCAGAGCATGATCGGCAGCGCGAACGACGAGATCGCGACGCCGACGGCCGTGATGGCGATGTTGGCGAGCGTGAAGTTGCGGTCCTTGAACAGGCCGAGCGGCAGCAGCGGCTCGCCCTTCTGCACGCCCTGCCACACCACGAAGGCGGCGAGCACGACGATGCCGGTGATGATCAGCGACCAGACCGAGATCGGGCCCGTGATGGTGCCCCAGTCGTAGGTCTCGCCCTCCTGGATGCCGAAGACGAGCAGGAACATGCCGGCGGCGCTGAGCACGATGCCCAGGTAGTCGAAGCGGTGTCCGTGCCGCTCGAAGCGGGGGACGAAGCGCTGCGCGAGCACGAAGGCGACGACGCCGACGGGGACGTTCACGAAGAAGATCCACTCCCAGCCGAGGCCGTCGACGAGCAGCCCGCCGACGATCGGGCCGACGAGCGAGGCGACGCCGGCGACGGCGCCCCACAGGCCCATGGCCGCAC
Organism: Curtobacterium sp. P97; assembly: GCF_023712445.1. Classification (NCBI taxonomy): domain Bacteria; kingdom Bacillati; phylum Actinomycetota; class Actinomycetes; order Micrococcales; family Microbacteriaceae; genus Curtobacterium; species Curtobacterium sp. P97. Next base: position 7,757 of record NZ_JAMAYF010000008.1, read on the forward strand.
CGCGGTTCTGCGGCGGGAAGATGCGCGTGATGACCGCCATCGTCTGCGGGGTCATCATCGCGGCGCCGAGGCCCTGCACGACGCGGGCGAGGATGAGCACCTCGATCGACCCGGCGAGGCCGCACCACAGGCTCGCGAGGGTGAACACCACGAGACCCGCCTGGTACAGCACCTTCGGGCCGAACCGGTCGCCGAGGCGCCCGGTGATGAGCAGCGGCACCGCGTACGCGAGCAGGTAGGCGCTCGTCACCCAGATGACCGCGTTGATGTCGGCGTCGAGCGCCTGCGCGATCGTGGGCGTCGCGACCGACACGATGGTCGAGTCGACGAGGATCATGAAGAAGCCGACGACGAGTGCCCAGAGCGCGGGCCACGGCTTCTTCCCGTGCTGCAGGTCGGCGGACGTGGTGGAGGTCATCGAGTGGTGTCCTGGTCCTTCTGTGGTGCTGGGTCGGGGACGGCGGGGCCGTCCCAGGGGATGTCGCCGCTCGCGATCCGGTCGGCGGTGGCGGTGAGCCACTCGATCTGCGCGGTGAGCATGCCACGCACGTACGACACGTCGAGCCAGTAGCGCTCGGCGAGCTGCTTGGCCTGGAGGCCCGTGGCGGCTTCGTCGTACCCGGCACGTTCCGCGCGGAGTGCGGCAGCGCGTGCGCGCATCGCGGTCACCGCGTCGGTGGCGGTCAGGTTGTCGACGTGGGACACCGCGAGCTGGAACTCGGGGTACTCGTCGGCGGGCTCCGCGATCATGCGCCGGAGTCCGGCGTCGAGCTCCGCGCGGCCGTGGTCGGTGATGGCGTAGGTGGTGCGCTCGGGCCGGTTGCCCTCGCGCGCGGTCCCGAGTGCCTCGGCGTACCCGAGGTCCACGAGGCGTCCGATCTGGTGGTACAGCGTGCTCGGCCGGACCTTGACGTTCTGGTCCTCGTGCCGGTGGAGCATCGTCTGGAACATCTCGTACGGGTGCATGGGCGCCTCGGCGAGCAGGCCGAGCGCGGCGAACGCGAGGGGCGTGAGCGACGCCATCCGTGCCTCCAGACCGTGTTCGCGAGCGATTATTCGACTTGGAACATACGCCTTGGACGACTTCTCCACAAGCGGCCCGGCGCGGCGCGCGCGGCCCGTAGACTGATGCCGTCCCACCCAACCCACCCAAGCGCTGGAGTGAACACGTGCCAACCATCGTCGTCGAGGTCATGCCCAAGGCAGAGATCCTCGACCCCCAGGGCAAGGCGGTGGGCAACGCCCTCGCCCGTCTCGGCAAGGCCGACCTGACCGACGTCCGCATCGGCAAGCGCTTCGAGATCGCCGTCGACGGCCCGGTCGACGACGCGAAGCTGGCCGAGGTCCGCGACATCGCGGCCGACGTCTTCTCGAACGCCGTGATCGAGGACGTCGTCTCCGTCACCGTGCAGGACGCGTGACGCGGATGCGCATCGGCGTCATCACGTTCCCGGGCTCGCTCGACGACCGCGACGCCCAGCGCGCGGTCCGCCTCGCAGGAGCCGACCCCGTCGCGCTCTGGCACGGCGACCACGACCTGCAGGGGGTCGACGCGATCGTGCTCCCCGGTGGGTTCTCGTACGGCGACTACCTGCGTGCCGGCGCCATCGCGGCGAAGGCCCCGATCATGGCCGAGGTCATCGACGCCGCAGGCAAGGGCATGCCCGTGCTCGGCATCTGCAACGGGTTCCAGATGCTCGCCGAGGCCCGGCTCGTGCCCGGCGCCCACACCCGCAACGCGCACCAGCAGTTCATCCGCCGCGACCAGAAGCTCCGCGTCGAGACCGCCGGCACCGCCTGGACCTCCGGGTTCAGCGCCGGGCAGGAGATCACGATCCCGTTGAAGAACGCCGACGGCCGGTTCGTCGCCGACGCCGACGAGATCAAGCGCATCGAGGACAACGGCCAGGTCGTGTTCCGCTACGTCGGGGTGAACCCGAACGGGTCGATCGACGACATCGCGGGCGTCTCGAACGAGCGCGGCAACGTCGTCGGGCTCATGCCGCACCCCGAGCACGCGACGGAGCCCGGGTTCGGCCCGGACACCCCCGCGGCGATGGCCTCCGGCACGGACGGCCTCACCTTCTTCACCTCCGTGATCGAGTCGACGCTCGTCAAGTGACGACGACTCCGACGAACACGACTCCAGTGACAGGGAACGACAACACCGTGACGACCCACGTTCGCCCGAAGCCCGACACCGTCCAGGACGCCGCCGCCACCCCCGACAAGGAGCAGCCGTACGAGGCACTCGGGCTCAAGGCCGACGAGTACGCGAAGATCCGCGAGATCCTCGGCCGCCGCCCCACCTCGGGCGAGCTCGCCATGTACTCGGTGATGTGGTCCGAGCACTGCTCGTACAAGTCGTCGAAGAACTACCTCCGTCAGTTCGGCAAGAAGGTCACGCCGGAGATGACGAAGAACCTGATGGTCGGCATGGGCGAGAACGCCGGTGTCGTCGACGTGGGCAACGGTTGGGCGGTGACCTTCAAGGTCGAGTCGCACAACCACCCGTCGTACGTCGAGCCCTACCAGGGCGCCGCGACCGGCGTCGGCGGCATCGTCCGCGACATCATCTCGATGGGCGCACGCCCGGTCGCCGTGATGGACCAGCTGCGCTTCGGTGCGATCGACCACGAGGACACGGCGCGCGTCGTGCACGGCGTCGTCGGCGGCATCTCGTTCTACGGAAACTGCCTCGGCCTGCCGAACATCGGCGGCGAGACCTACTTCGACCCGGTGTACCAGGGCAACCCGCTCGTCAACGCGCTCGCGGTCGGTGTCCTGCGGCACGAGGACCTGCACCTGGCGAACGCCTCCGGTGCCGGCAACAAGGTCGTGCTCTTCGGTGCCCGCACGGGTGGCGACGGCATCGGCGGCGCGTCGATCCTGGCGTCCGACACCTTCACCGAGGGCGGCCCGACCAAGCGCCCGGCGGTGCAGGTCGGCGACCCCTTCGCCGAGAAGGTCCTCATCGAGTGCTGCCTCGAGCTGTTCCGCGAGGAACTGGTCGAGGGCATCCAGGACCTCGGTGCCGCTGGCATCTCCTGCGCGACGAGCGAGCTCGCCTCGAACGGCGACGGTGGCATGCACATCTCGCTCGACGACGTCCTGCTGCGCGACCCCACGCTCACGGCCGAGGAGATCCTCATGTCCGAGAGCCAGGAGCGCATGATGGCGGTCGTCCGCCCGGACAAGCTCGACGCGTTCCTCGCGGTCGTCGGCAAGTGGGAGGTCGAGACGAGCGTCCTGGGCGAGGTCACCGGCACCGGCCGTCTCGTCATCGACTGGCAGGGCCAGGAGATCGTGAACGTCGACCCGCGCACCGTCGCCGTCGACGGTCCGGTGTACGACCGCCCGGTCGCCTACCCGTCGTGGATCGATGCGCTGCAGGCCGACACCGCCGCCTCGCTCGAGCGTCCGACCGACGGTCCGGCCCTCAAGGCGCAGTTCCTGCAGCTGCTCGGCTCGCCGAACCTCGCGTCGAAGAACTGGGTGACGAACCAGTACGACACCTACGTGCTCGGCAACACCGCGCTGTCCTTCCCCGACGACGGCGGCATGATCCGCGTCGACGAGGAGACGGGGCTCGGCGTCACCGTCGCGACCGACGCCAACGGCCGTTACTGCCAGCTCGACCCGAAGCAGGGCGCGCGCCTGGCGCTGGCCGAGGCGTACCGGAACGTCGCCGTCACCGGCGCCGTCCCCGCCGCGGTCACCGACTGCCTGAACTTCGGCTCGCCGGAGAACCCCGAGGTCATGTGGCAGTTCTCCGAGGCCGTCGAGGGCCTGGCTGACGGCTGCATGGAGCTCGGCATCCCGGTCACCGGTGGCAACGTGTCGTTCTACAACCAGACCGGCACGACCCCGATCCACCCGACGCCCGTCGTCGGTGTGCTCGGCATCATCGACGACGTCGCCCTGCGCGTGCCCTCGGGCTGGCAGGACGACGGCCACAACGTGTACCTGCTCGGCACGACGAGCCTCGAGCTCGACGGCTCGGCGTGGGCCGGCACCGTCCACGGGCACCTCGGTGGTCGCCCGCCGGCGGTGGACCTCGACCGCGAGAAGGCCCTGGCGGAGCTGCTGCACGCGGCATCCGGCGAGCAGCTGCTCACGAGCGCCCACGACCTGGCGGACGGCGGCCTCGGCCAGTCCCTCGCCGAGTCGGTCCTGCGCTTCGGGATCGGCGCACGCGTGGTGCTCGACGAGCTCGAGGAGCGCGACGGCGTCGACACGGCGACCGCGCTGTTCTCGGAGTCGACGGGTCGCGTCATCGTGACCGTTCGCCGCGAGGACGACGTGCGGTTCCGCGGGCTGTGCGAGGGTCGCGGCTTCCCGGTGCTGCGCATCGGTGTGACGGACGCCTCGTCAGGCACGCTCGAGGTGCAGGGCGCGTTCGAGGCGTCGATCGACGAGCTGCGGGGCACGCACGGCGCGACGCTGCCGGCGCGCTTCGGCGACGTGATCGTCGAGGACGTCACCGAGGGCTACGTCGGGCGCGGGCCGCTCGACGACCACGGTTCGTTCTCGCCGCGCACCGACAGCTGACGGCGACCAGGAGCACCGCGACCGCATGCCGATCGTCACCCTGCCCTTCGTCGAGCTCGTCGACCGGTTCGGCCCCGTGCCGGACGGCGTCGAGCTCGACGTGTGGGACGTCGAAGGCCCGTACGACCGCCCCGAGGATGTCGCGCTCACGCTGCTGCCGTTCTACTTCGCGGGTCGTCACCGGTGGCGGTTCGTGCACGACCTGCCGAACCTGCGACTCCTGCAGCTGCCGAGTGCCGGGTACGAGCACGCGCTGCCGCACGCCCCGGCACACGCGCAGGTCGCGAACGGCCGCGGCATCCACGACGACGAGACGGCCGAGCTCGCGGTCGGTCTGGCACTGACCTCGCTCCGCGAGATCCACGCGTTCCAGGCCGACCGCGCCGCAGGGGTGTGGGACGTCCGCACCACCCGCTCGCTCGCCGATCGTCGGGTCACGGTGGTCGGCCACGGGGCGATCGGCGCTGCGATCGCCACGCGGTTCGAGGCGATGCGGTGCGACGTCACCGTCGTGGCGCGCACTGCACGGGAGCAGGACGGTCGGCACGTGCACGCGTTCGGGGAGCTCCCGGAGCTCGCGGCCCGGACGGACGTCCTCGTGCTCATCACCCCGCTGACCGACGAGACCGAACACCTCGTCGACCAAGCCCTGCTCGCTGCGCTGCCCGACGGCGCCCTCGTGGTGAACGTCGCCCGCGGACGGGTCGTCGACACCGATGCCCTGGTGGCGGAGCTCCAGCGCGGACGACTGTCGGCAGCGCTCGACGTGACCGACCCGGAGCCGCTCCCGGCCGGGCACCCGCTCTGGACGACGCCGAACACGGTGCTGACGCCCCACGTCGGTGGGAACACGGACCTCAGCGTGCCGCGGACCCTCGAGCTCGTGCGACGCCAGGTGTCCGCGCTGGCAGCGGGCCGGCCCTTCGCCAACGTCGTCCACGGCTGACGCCCGGCTCCCTCAGCGCAGCGGCAGCGCCATCCCGAGGCTCGGCGCGACGTCCTCGAACCCGAGCGAACGGTAGAGCCGCTGACCGGGCGGGTCCCCGACGAGCGTGATGTAGGCGCCTTCCGGCGCGCGGGACCGGATGTCCGCCACGAGCCACTCGACGACGACCCTCCCGAGCCCCCGGCGCTGGTGGTCCGGATCGGTGGCGATGTCGGCGATGTGGAAGTACCACCCGCCGTCCCCGATCGTGCGGCCCATGGCGACGGGGACCCCGTCGGTGTCGACGACGTGCACGGCCGACCAGCTCCCCGCGATAGCCCCGGCACCCTGCGCAGCGTCCTTCGGTGACAGACCGGAGTCCCGTCGCAGGCGCAGGTAGTCGTCCAGCGGCGGCGGCCCGACCACCAGGCGGTACCCGTCGGCGAGCACGCCCGACGCACCGGCCCCGGCCACGGGCACGGGCACGGGCGCCCCAGCGCCATCCCCGGCCCCGGCACCAGCGCCGGCCCCAGCCCCGACCTCGGTCACGACCGCGCCGGCACCGGCACGATGCACGCGGGCGACCCGACGGCGATCTGCGCCACGGTCTCGCCCGGCACCCCGTCCGCCCCGACGGGCAGCACGGCGATCGCGTCGGACATCTGGTTGGCCACCAGCAGGTACCCGGGCACCTGCGCGAAGTGCCGCGGCCAGACGCCACCGCACGACGCCGACCCGACGACGGTCAGCCCGTCGTCCGCGGTGTCGAGCACCACGATCAGGTCCCGGCCTCGGACCGCGACGACGACCCGTCCGGCCTGGTCGACCTCGACGTGGCTGAGGAGCGACTCCCCCACCTCGCCCTCGAACGCCGGCGCCGAGGCGATCGGCCGCAGCGTCCCGGAGTCGTCGCGGCGCAGGCGGTACACACGTCCGTCGAGCTCACCCGCGACGACGAGGTCCGCGTCCGCGTCCGCGTCCGACCCGGCCCCGGCCCCGGCCCCGGCCCCGAGCCACGCCATGTGCCGCGGCCCGACCCCGGGCCCGAGGTGGTGCACGCGCACGAGGTCGATCGCGGGGTCAGCCGTCACCCGGAACTCGTGGAGTGCATCGCCGCCGAGGTCCGCGACGAGCACCGTGCCGTCGGGCGTCGCGATCGACTGGTGGGCGTGCGGCCCCTCCTGCCGGTCCTCGACGGGCCCCTCGACGTCGGGCAGCACGCCGGTGACGAGCGCGGACTCGGGGACGACGACCCGGTCCGCGCTGCCGTGGGTCCCGACGACGCCGTCGCTCGCGGTCACCGAGGCGGCGTGCGACTCAGCGGCCTCGAGCGACACCGCGGTCACGGTGCCGGAGACGTAGTTCGTGACGACGAGCGCACCGGAGGGGTCGACCCGCACGTGGCAGGGTGCGTCACCACCGGCGTCGGCATCCCAGCGGTGCTCGAGCGCACCACCGGCGTACCGGAAGGCCGAGACGCGACCGTCCGCGGTCTCGGACACGGCGTAGACCCGGTCGCCGGAGAGCGCGAGGAACGAGGGGTCGTCCATCACGGCGACGGTGGAGGCGGTGGTCCCGTGCACGACCGAGATGCCGGTCGCGTTCCCACCGCCCGTCGCCGTGTACGACCCGACGAGCAGGTGCAGGTCGGCGAGATCCCGCGGGAAGTCGTCGGCCGGGAACCCTGCAGCAGCCCCGCTCACCGCTCGCCGCCGGCGATGCGCTCGTGGTGGTGGATGACCTCGGCGACGATGAAGTTCAGGAACTTCTCCGCGAAGGCGGGGTCGAGGTGCGACTCGGCGGCCAGCTGTCGGAGCCGCGCGACCTGCACCTGCTCACGCCCCGGGTCGGCGGCCGGCATGCCCGCCTCGGCCTTCAGGTAACCGACCCGCTGGGTGTACTTGAAGCGCTCGGCGAGCATGTGGATCACGGCGGCGTCGATGTTGTCGATGCTCTGCCGGATGCTCGCCAGCTCGGCGACCGCATCGTCGTGGACGGAGGTGGACTCGTCGGCACTCATGGCCCGAGCCTACCGGCGGCCCTCCGCCGAGCGGGCTGGTGTGACTGGCGGACACGAGCACTGCTCCGGGGCTGCGAGAATGGAGGCCATGTCGGTCCTGCTCGTGATCTCGGGCGTGTGTGCGGTCCTCGCGGGCCTCGTGCACGTGTACATCTTCTTCCTCGAGTCCGTCGCATGGACGAGTCCTCGCGTCCGCCGCGTGTTCGGCATCGCCTCGGAGTCCGAGGCGCAGGCCACCCGCTCCCTCGCGTTCAACCAGGGCTTCTACAACCTGTTCCTCGCGATCGGCGCGATCCTCGGCGTCGTGCTGGTCGTCACCGGCAGCGGTGCGACGGGGTGGACCCTCGTGGTGTTCTCGAGCGCGAGCATGCTCGGCGCCGCGGTCGTCCTGGCCGGCACGGGTCGCCGGTACCTGAACTCGGCGTTCGTGCAGGGCTCGCTGCCGCTCATCGCCCTGCTCTTCGCCTTCATCGGCTCCACCTTCACCGCCGCGTAGCGGAACGCGCGGAACGGCACCAGACGTCGGACGGGAGGCGCGGTGCCGGCCCGCACCGTGCCTCCCGTCCGGCGACCGCGCACCATCCGTCACCGCCGGTCGCCACGCCCCCGCACGCACGCACGCAACGCAACGAGGGACGCACGCAACGGGAGACGCCGGGTCGCGACTCGCGACCCGGCGTCTCCCGTACTCCCCCTGTGGCTGTCGGTCAGCCGACCTTCTTCGCGAACTCGTCCGGCAGCCGGTCCAGCGCCCACTCGATGGCGGCGGTGGTGCCGAGCGAGAACGCGTTCGACACGTCCGCGTCGTCGACGACGATGGAGTGCCCGGCCTCGACCGACGGCACCTTCTGGAACAGCGGGTCGGACTCGGCCTTCGACGCGTCGACGTAGATCGGCAGGACGACGGTCAGGTCTGCGTCGAGCAGGTCGAGGTTCTCCTCGGACAGGCTCACCGAGAACGCGTCGCCGGCCTGCTGGTCGACGGCCTTCGGGATGGTGAAGCCGAGCTGCTGCATGAAGGTGGAGCGGCTGTCCTTCGAGGCGTACGCGCCGAAGCCGTCCGCCGTGTACGAACCGACGACGGCGGTCTTGCCGTCGAACTCGGGGTGCGCCTTCCGCGCCGCCGCGTACGCGTCGTCGAGGTCGGTCAGCAGCTTCTTGCCCTCGGACTCCTTGCCGAGTGCACGCGACACGAGGTCGACCTGCTGCTCGGTGGTGGTGAGGTAGTTCGCGCCGCCCTTCGGCACCGCGACGGTCGGCGCGATCGCGGAGAGCTTCGCGTAGCGGTCCTTGTCGCCCGAGCTCTTCGTGTCGAGGATCAGGTCCGGCTTGAGCTTGAGGATCTGCTCGTAGCTGGGCTCGAGCGTCTGGATGATCGTCGGCTTCTTCGTGTACGCGTCCTTGAGCCACGGCCCGACGCCGTCGCCACCGAAGGCGAGCCAGTCGCTGGCGCCGACGGGCTGCACGCCGAGTTCGAGCGCCGTCTCCGCGTCACCCCAGCCGAGGGCGACGACGCGCTTCGGCTGCGAGGGGATCTCGGTCGTGCCGAGTGCGGTCTGGATCGAGACGGGGAACGCGCCGCCCGAGCCCGAGGCGCCGTCGGACGCGGCGGGCGACGAGGAGCCGGAGGTGCACCCGGCGAGGACGAGGGACGCGGCGACGACGGCGCCGGCGGCCGCGAGCACGCGGCGGACGCGGCGCGCTGAGGGGGAGGTTCGGATCACACAGGTAAGGCTACCCTAAGCACCCCAGTCGAGGGCGCTGAGCGGCTAGGCTCCGGACGTGGAGTTCACCGACCCCGACCGGACCCGGCTGGCCGTGCTGGGCTCCCCCATCGCGCACTCGCTCTCCCCCACGCTGCACGCGGCGGCCTACGACGTGCTCGGGCTGCCGTTCACGTACGGGAGGCACGAGGTCGCCTCCGGTGGGCTCGACGCGTTCGTCGCGGGGCTGGGTCCCGACTGGCGCGGGCTCAGCCTGACCATGCCGCTCAAGCGGGACGTCCTGCCGATGCTCGACCGAACCACCCCGCTCGTCGACGAGCTCGGGGTCGCGAACACGGTGGCGTTCCGGCAGGAGGGCGACCGCGTCGTCCTGGCCGGCGCGAACACCGACGTCGAGGGCATCGTCCGACCGGTGGAGGCACTCGGGCACCTGCCGGGCGAGGCCACGATCGTCGGCGGTGGGGCCACTGCGGCGAGCGCCCTCGCGGCTGCGGTGCGGCTCGGTGCCGTCGACGTGCGGCTCTTCCTCCGCGACACCGCGAAGGCCGGCTCCCTCGTGGACCTGGCGGTGCGCCTCGGGGTGACGCTCGAGGTGCTGCCGATCGACTCGCTGCCGGGGACGCGGCACGGGTTCCTCGTGTCGACGCTGCCCGGCGGCGCGGCCGATCCGCTCGAGCTGCTGCCCTCCGGGCCGGACGCGGTGCTGTTCGACGTCGCCTACGAGCCCTGGCCGACCGCCGCGGCCGGACGCTGGGCCGCTGCCGGGGGCCGGGTGCTCAACGGGCTGGACATGCTGACGGAGCAGGCGATCGGGCAGATCCGGTTCTTCGTGTCCGGCGACGACACCGAGCTGCTGCCGGACGAGGCCGCGGTCCGACGGGCGATGCGGCTCGCGGTCGGGCTGCCGGCGACCATCACCGCCTGACGATCAGCGCTCAGGCACCACGGTTCAGGCGACCACGCCGTCGACGGTGAACCGCGGTTCAGGCGATGACCCCGTCCAGGGTGAACCACGGTTCAGGCGATGACCCCGTCGACGTAGAACCACCGCCCCTGCTCCCGCACGAACTCGCTCGTCTCCTCGAGCGTCCCGCGGTCGTCGTCGGTGCGCCACCACGCGCGGAAGGCGACCTGCCCGGCGGAGTCGAACGGGCCTCCTGACCGGGCCGACACGATGTCCAGGCGCGTCCAGCGCTGCGTCGGGTCGAGCGTCAGCTCGTCCGGCCGGGTCCGCGGGTGCCAGGTGAGCAACAGGTACTCCGGCAGCCCGAGCGCGAACGCGGTGAACCGGGAGCGCATGAGCCGCTCGGCGGTCGGGGCGGCGGCACCGGCGTGCAGGGGCCCGCAGCACTCGCCGTAGGGGTTGCCGCTCAGGCAGGGGCAGCGCTGTTCGTCGTCCACCCGGGCACGCTAGCAGCGGCCGGTCCTCGCAGCCTCGCGGCGTAGAAGGGTTCCGTGTACCGGCTCGGATGGCAGGTGTTGCGCGGGCGCCTCTGGGAGGTCGTCGACCCGGCGCGGGCCCGTCGCGCCCTGTGGTCGGCGGGAGCCGTCGCCGCGGTCGCCCTCGTCGTGTTCGTCGCGACGGAGTGGACGTGGGCCTGGGTGGGCCCCGGTGTCCTCCGCCCGGTCGCCGCGATCACCTTCGCGACGCTCGGAGTCCTCGCGGTGGCGTTCTCGTGCTTCCCGACGGCTCGCGAGATCGGTCCCGAGCTCCGGATCAACGGGCGACAGGTGCGACCCGACTGGCAGCTGTCCGTGCGGTGGTCGGTGCAGCCCTACATCGGCCGGCGAGCGCGGCCGGTCGCGCCCGAGGACCGCGAGGCCGTCCTGATCGACGTGCCGCTGTTGCAGCGTGGACTGGTGCGACGGCTCTCGCGGCTCGGGCCGCTCCTGGTGGGGGCGGCCTCCGGCGGGATCACGGCGCTCGTCTCCGGACAGGTCGAGGTCTTCGTGATCCTGTGGCCCTTCGTGTACCTCTTCACGCTCCCGGACATGGTGGCGCGGCTCGGGCTCGCCGAACGTGCCCGCCTCGCGGCGCTCGAGACGACACCACCCATGCCGGGGCACCGTCCGCTCCGGCGCCGGCACCCGCACGGGTCGAAGGTCCGCCTGCCCGGCGAGTGACGGCTGCGCGCCCGCACCACTGTCGGCCCCGGCGGGCACACTGGGCGCATGTGTGGAAGGTTCGTCGTCTCCGACACCACGGCCGATCTGCTGCCCGAGCTCGTGGGTGAGCTCGCGGCGCGCACCGAGCACGTCGACGAGGACACCGGCGAGGTGCACGCCGGCCTCGCCCCGAGCTGGAACGTCGCGCCGACCGACCCCGTGTACGCCGTCCGGCAGCGCCACGGGCAGCGCGAGCTCCCGCAGATCAGCTGGGGCTTCGTGCCGAGCTGGGCGAAGGACTTCCGGAAGCAGCGGCCGAAGCCGATCAACGCCCGCATCGAGACGGTCGCGACGAGCGGCATGTTCAAGCGGGCCTTCGCGACGAACCGGTGCATCGTCCCCGCGCTCGGGTACTACGAGTGGGTCGTGCGCGAGGACGGCAAGGAGCCCCACTTCGTGCACGAGCCCGACGGCGCTCTGGCGATGGCGGGCATCGTGAGCGCCTGGCCGGACCCGACGAAGCCCGAGGACGACCCGGACAAGTGGCGGCTGTCGCTCGCGATCATCACCCGCGACGCACACGTCGCGCCCGGCGAGGTCCACGACCGGATGCCGGCGTTCCTCACCCCGGACGGCTACGACGACTGGCTGGACGGCGACCTCGGCTCCGACGACCTGCTCGCACTGCTCGACCACGAGTCGCTCGCGGTCGCGGCCGGGCTCGAGCAGTACGAGGTCTCCCGCGCGGTGAACAGCGTGCGGAACGACGGCCCGCAGCTCATCGCACCCATCGGGTGAGCGCTGCGCACCACGGGCCCGTCCGCTGACCCCCGAGGGCACGGCGACCCGACGTCGGGTCGTGACCACGGACGACGGACGGGAGGCCCGGATCACGTGCGCCTGTCGGCTGTCGTGATCCGGGCCTCCTGTCCGGTGGTGGGGTGCGGTCGTCAGGACCCGCTGCGGCGGCGCGTCCCCGTCACGACGGCGGTCCCGTCACCTCGGCGGCGGACCACCAGGAACGCCCCGGCCAGGACCATCGCGACCGCGGCCAGGCCGAGTCCGACGAGTCCCGTGGTGCCGGTGAAGGCGAGCTTCGCGATGTGCGCGACCGCCGCGATCCCGGTGGGGTAGGACACCTCGATGGTCGCGCGGACCAGCTGCGCGGCACTGTCGAGCACCGTGTAGTCGATCGAGGTGCGCGCTGCCCAGCCGTGCTCGGGGGTGAACACGACCTGCCCGCGGTCGACCTGCCAGGTGCCCATGCCCTGCACGACGACCCGGTCGGTCGGTGCGCCGGTGGCCGGGTCGACCAGGTGCAGCGTGGTCGCCACGAAGTGCGCTCCGCCGCTGGCGTGGTCGTTGTCGATCGGGCGGATGGTGACCGGGTGGCCCACGGCACCGACAGCCGAGTCGTCCGTGGCGGTGGCGGCCGCGACGACCGTCATGACCGCGGTGGCCGTCGTCGTCTGCCCGGAGGCGTCGGTCACCGTGTAGGTGAACCGGTCCGTGCCGGTGAAGCCGTCCGCGGCCTCGTACAGGTACGAGCCGTCGCGCTGCACCGAGACGGTGCCGTGCGCGGGCTTCCGGTCGAGGGCGGCGGTCAGGCCGGTCCCCCGGTCGTTGCCGAGCAGGCCGTGCCGGGCGTCACGGGCGACCGGGGTGCCCGCGACGGTCCGCGCACTGTCGTCGACGGCGTCGATCCCGACGGTGATCCAGACGGTGGCGTCCGCGGCCTGGCCCTCCAGGTCGTGGTCGCGGTACGTGACCGAGTCCACACCCGAGAAGCCCTGGTCCGGCGTGTAGACGAAGGTCCCTGCGCCGGCGATGCGGACCGTTCCGTGCCGCGCCGTCCCCGCGGACACGACCCGCAGGGCCGAGCCGTGGTCGTTGCCGAGCACGCCCGGGTCGACCGCGGTCACCGGGGTGCCGGCGGCGGTGCTGGTGCGGTCGTCGGTCGCGACCGGGGTGACGGTGATCGTCACGAGGCCGGTCGACGTCGAGCCCTCGGCGTCCACCGCGGTGTACGTGAAGGTGTCGGTGCCCGAGAAGCCGGCAGCCGGCGTGTACACGTACGAGCCGTCCTTGTGGAGCTCGACCGTGCCGTGCTCCGGCTGCCGGTCGATCTTCGCCCAGAGGCCCGCGCCGGAGTCGTCGGTCAGGACGCCCGAGGCCGCGGACACCCGCAGGGTGCCGTTCGTGGTGGTGGTGCCGTGGTCGGCCGTCGCGACGTTGCCGACCAGGACCGTGACCGTGGCGGTCGCGGTCTGCCCGGAGGCGTCGGTCACCGTGTACGTGAACGTGTCCGTGCCGGACCAGCCCGTCGTCGGCGTGTAGACGAGCGAGCCGTCCGCCGCGGTGGTCACCGTGCCGTGGCGCGGAGCGTTGTGGTCCGTGACCGTGAGACCGGTGCCGTGGTCGTTCCCGGTCAGCACGGTCCCGCCGAGCGCGAGCGGAGTGCCGGAGGTGGTCTGCAGCACGTCGTCGGTCGCGGTGGGTGCGACGGTGACGCGCACCGTGGCGGTCGCGGTCGAGCCGGCGCCGTCGGTCACCGCGTAGGTGACGGCGTCGGTGCCCGAGAACCCGTCGGCGGGCGTGTAGGTCACGCCGGTGTCGCGGGCGACCGTGCCGCCGGTGCCGGTCGTGTCGGAGATCCGGACGGTGCCGTTCGCAGCCGTGCCGACGCCGGTCACCCGGAGCGCGGTGCCCTTGTCGTTCTCGGTCACGGCGACGTCGATCGGGGTCCCCGTCGTGGTCGTCGCGGTGTCGTCGACGGCCTTCGGTGCGACGGTGATCGTGACGGTGCCGGTCGTGGTGTTCCCGGAGCCGTCGGTGATCGTCACGTCGAAGGTGTCCTTGCCGGAGTACCCCGGCTCGGGCGTGTACGTGTACGAGCCGTCCTTCCCGACCTCGACGGTGCCGTGGCCCGGGTCCGTGTTGTCGGTGACGGTCAGGCCGGTGCCGGTCGCGCCCTCGAGCACGCCCTTGTCCGCGGGCACCACGAGGGTGCCGTCGGCGGTGGCGTCGGCGTCGGTCGCGGCGACCACGGGCGTGATGGTCACCGTGACGGTGCCCGCGGCCTGCTCGTCGTTCGCGCCGGTGACCCCGTACGGGAAGGTCGCCGTGCCCGAGGTCCCCGGAGCCGGGGTGTACGTGACGGTGCCGTCGGCGTTCAGCACGACGGTGCCGGCGCTGGGCTGCCCGACCGACGTGACGGTGAGGCCGGAGCCGTGGTCGTTGCCGGTCAGGTCACCCGAGGTCACGGTGACGGGCTGGTCGGCCGCGGTGCGGATCCGGTCGTCCTCGGTGCGGGGCGTGACGGTGATCGTCACGAGCCCGGTGCTCTTCTCGTCGGTATCGGACGCGTCCTTCGCCGTGTAGGTGAAGCGGTCCGAGCCCGACCAGTCCGCGGTCGGCGTGTAGGTGTACGAGCCGTCGGCGGCGAGGTCGACCGTGCCGTGCAGCGGCTGCTCGTCGATCGTCGCGGTCAGGCCGGTGCCGTGGTCGTTCGCCAGGACGCCCTCCGCCACGGGGACGGTCAGCGTGGTGGACGCCGGGACGGTCGCGGAGTCCGCGGTGGCCTGCGGTCCGACCACGACGACGACCCAGGTGGAGTCGGTGCCGCCCGAGGCGTCACGGACGTCGTACCAGAACGAGCCGGTACCCGAGAAGCCGTCGGCCGGGGTGAACACGGCGTTGCCGTCCGCGCCGAGCACGACCGTGCCGTTCGCGGCCTTGCCCACGCCGGTGACGGTGAGCCCGGCACCGGAGTCGTTGCTCGTCATGGCCGTCGCCGCGACGGTGACCGGGGTGCCGGCCGTCGTCGAGGTGGTGTCCGGGCGGGCGGTCGGCGAGACCGCGATCGTCACGGTCGCCGGCTGCGACGTCCGGCCGGAGCCGTCGGTCACCGTGTAGGAGAGGGTGTCGGTACCGGACCAGTCGCGGGCCGGGGTGTACTCGACGGCACCGTCCCCGTTCACGACCGCGGTGCCGTGGGCCGGAGCCGTGGCGATCCTCGGCGTGAGGTCGGTACCGGTGTCGTTCCTCGCCACGTCGATCGCGACGGGATCGTTCGCCGTCGTCGCCGCGCGGTCGTCGGCCGCGACGGGCACGACCACCACGGTGACGGTGCCGCTGACGACCGTGCCGGCGCTGTCGGTGGCCTGGTAGGTGAACGTGTCGGTGCCGGAGAACCCGGTCGCGGGCACGTAGGTGTAGGTGCCGTCCGGTGCCAGCGTCAGCGAACCGTGCGTCGGCTCGGTGTTCGAGCGGATCGTCAGGCCGGTGCCGCGGTCGTTGCCGAGGACGCCGTCGGCGCGGGTCGTCGCCGTGGCGGTGCCGCCTGCGGGCAGCGTGATCGTGTCGTCGACCGCTGCGGGGCGCACGAGGACGGTCACGGTGACGGTGTCGGACTTCCCGTTGCCGTCGGTGACCGTGTAGTCGAACGTGTCGTCACCGGAGTAGCCGTCGGCCGGGGTGTACGTGTACGAGCCGTCCTTCCCGACGGTGACCGTGCCGTGTGCGGGCTGGGTCGAGCCGGCGACGGTCAGGCCGGTGCCCTGGTCGTTGCCGAGCAGGCCCGGGGCACCGACGGTGGTCGGTCCGCCGGCGGTCACGGTGATCGCGTCGGCGCCGGCCGCGGGCAGCACCGTCACGGTGACGGTCGCCGTCGTGGTGGTGCCGTTGCCGTCGGTCGCGGTGTAGGTGAAGGAGTCGGTGCCCGAGAAGCCAGGGGCCGGGGTGTACCGGTAGGACCCGTCCTCCCTGAGCTCGAGGGTGCCGTGCGTCGGGTCGGTGTGGCTCGTGATGGTCAGGTCGCTGCCGCCGTCGTTGGCCAGGAGGCCCGTGGTCGCGTCCGCCGTCGCGGTCCCGCCGGCGTGCACCGAGAAGGCGTCGTCGGCGCCGGTCGGCTGGACCGTCACGGTGACGGTGCTCGTCGCGGTCTGCCCGGAGGAGTCCTTCGCCGTGTAGGTGAAGGAGTCGGTGCCGGAGAAGCCCGCGGCCGGCGTGTACGTGTAGGACCCGTCGGCACGGACCGTCGCGGAACCGTGTGCGGGCTGCGTGTTCGAGACGACGCTCAGGCCGGTACCGCTGTCGTTCGCGAGCACACCGTCGGCGGCGCTCTTCATCACCGCGGTACCGGTGGTCGTGGTCGCGGTGTCGGCGGTGGTCGCGACGTGTGTGGCCTTCACGGTGTTGGCGAAGGTGACGACGATGTCGCTGCCGTCCGCGGTCGTCGCGTGCGGGAACACGAAGGACGCGTTGTTGCCGCTTCCCGATGCAACGGTCCGACCGCTGTTCAGCTCGACCGCCTGCCAGGTCGTGTCGTAGTTCGCGAGGTCCGTCGTCCCCTTGGCGGACTGCGTCGCCGTGTAGGTCGTGTCCGGCAGCGTCAGTACGGCACCGGCCTTCGGCGTCTGCGCGCCGGCACTCGTGCTCGTCGTGTCAGCGGTGTTGCCCGCGGAGATCTGATCGCCGTCGACGCGGAGACCGAACTGGTCGCCGGCGTTCCACCGCTCGTCGACGCTCGACTGCGCGGCGAGCGTGTTCGCGTAGTTGCAGGTCGCGAGGTCCGACGGCTGGAAGTCCCCACCGATGGTGAAGCTGTCGACCTGCTTGCCGGAGCTCGGGTTGATCTTGTACATCGTGGTGCCGATGGACGCGTAGAGGTAGCCGTCGGACGAGAACGCGATGCCCGGGCTGCCCCCGGCATCGGCCTGGTTGCTCGGCAGCGTCGCGACCAACGAGGTCGACAGCACCTGTCGACCGGCGGAGGTCGGCACGGTCTCGACGTCGACGCGACGGACCTGGTTGCCGGTCACCACGAAGAGCAGGCCGCGGGTGCTGAAGGCCATGTCGCCGTTCATGCCCGTCTGCAGGTTCCCGAGGGAGCCGACCTGGCCGATGCGGGTCTTCGTGTTCGGGTCGTACGCGCCGAGGTAGGCGCTCGCCCCGTTGCCCGCGTAGTAGTACAGGCCCGTCACCGGGTTGACCGCACCGCGCAGCAACGCACGCGCGCCGGAGGGGTCGGCGTTCTTGACGTCGGGGAGCCGCTGCTCGTTGACCGCGTCGTACGTCGTGATGGTGTTCGCGCTGCCCGCGGGCGTCGTCCCGTTGAACGACGCGTAGGCGGCGACACCGTTCTTCGCGAGTCCGAGGGCGTTGTTGCCCGGGCTCATGCTCGCCTTGACCTCGGAAGCGTGGCTCGTCACGTCGATGGACGCGAGGTCACCCGCACCGTTGATCGCGTACACGGTGTTCTGGTCGCAACGGAGTCCGGACGCAGCCGCAGCCGGGTCGGCCACCACGGCCTGGGTGAGACCGACGGCGCCGAGCAGGGCGACGCCGAGCATGGCGACGGTACGGATACCGGGTCGTGGGCGCGCGTGAGCGCGTGCGGGCACACGGGTGCCCTGGTGCACAGGCAGCATGAGTCACTTTCGGGTCGAGACGATGCCGACGCCGAGCTGTCGTGACGGTCCGTGCAGAGGGACGGTCGCTGGCGTCGTCCCGATCCTGGCAGGACACTGAGTGCACCAGGGGTCAACACCGGTCCCCAGTGTGGGGGACCCTCCTCGAACTGGGGGTGCATGCTTCCGCCCCGTCGCGAGGGTCGCGGCGGGCGCGCAACGACGGGAGGCCCGGATCACGTCCGCCGTGTGGCGGAGGTGACCCGGGCCTCCCGGTCGGATCGTTGCTCAGTCGAGCGTGCGGCGCACGTCCGGCAGCAGCTGGTGGAGCCGCTCGGCGAGGCGGTCCTGCGCCTCGTGCAGCGAGCGGAAGTCGCCGACGTACTGACCGAAGGTGTCGGACACGAAGAAGTGTGCGCCCTGCTGGTCGATCACGCCGCCGTAGTAGCCGCCGTAGTTCGCCGCCCAGAGCCCCGCGTCGGCCTCGGACCAGACGACGTGCGCCCGGGCCGGTGCATCGGGGGACACGACGCCGGCAGCGATGCCGGTGATGACCTCGATGGTCGCCGTGTCCACGGTCACCTCGGCCTGCTGGCTGTTGGCGACGCTGGTGCTCATGGTGGTGCTCCTCGTGCTGCTGTGGTGCTGGACGGTGCTGGTGGTTCGGGCCGTGCTGGTGGTGCGGGTCTGGCTGGTGGTGCTGACCGCGAGGGCCGGATGGTCGTCGGGCACTACGCGACCGGACGGATCACGGCCGGCAGCATCACGTGGAGCTGGTCCGAGAGCTTCGTCTGGGCTTCTTCGAGCGTGGCGAAGTCGCCGACGACGAGTCCGAAGGTGTCCGAGGCCACGTAGCGGCCGTCGCGCTTGTCGACGCTGCCGCCGAAGTAGCCGCCGTAGTTGGCGATCCACTCGCCGTCGTCCTCCTGCGTCCACGTGGTCTTGGCACGTGCTGCGCGGCCGGAGTGCTCTGCCTCGGCCTCGAGGATCGCGATGACGTCGACCGTGTCGGTGTCGAGGGTGACCTCGCGGGTGTCGGTGGTGACGGTGGTGCTCATGTCGCTCTCCTTCGCGATCCGGGGTACATCAGGTGATGGTGCAACCGTACGAGAACGTCCCCCGGGGACGCCAGCGATGCCCGTCCATTCACGGGTTTCGTGCATACGGATCGGGGTACAGCCCCGGATTTCCGGGGTCGGGGGACTCGGGAACGGGGTACAGGTGCGCGATCGGGGTACTCGTTCCGTGGATGAACCGGTTCCCGCGGGTTCGCGAGGTCCCCTCGCGTCCATCCCGGACGGGAGGCGCGGCCCGCTAGCGTCGTTCCCGATGAGCACCAGGACGAGGACCACGATCGTGCGCAGCGGGATGGTGGCTGCGGTCGTGCTCGTGGGCGCGGTCCTGCTGGTGCCCGGCCTCGCGGACCGCGCCCGGTCCGCGCTGCTCCACCTCGTGGGCGCGCTGCGCGCGCTCGGGCACGGCACCCTGACGCTCGGTGACGGCTTCGTGGCCGCGATCGCGGTGACCCTGGTGACCGCCCTGCTGCCGGTGCTGCTGGCGGGGGCGAGCCGGGCCTCCCGGCCGGCCGGGGTGGCGGGACGCGCCCTGGTGAGCGCCGTCGTCGTGCTGGCGGCCGCCGTCGCCGTGGCGGCACAGTCCTCCACCCCGGGCGAGCGGTTCCGGTCCGTCGTGCTCGCGGGCCTCGTCGGGGTCGCGATCGGGGCGCTGCTCGACGCAGCCTGGCACGCACGGCACCGCGCCGCGCACGCGTCGGGACGCACGAGGCGGGTGGCGTGGACGCTCGCGGCCGCCTACGCGCTCCTGGTGGTGCTCGTGGCGACGGCGGGCTCCCCCGTCGACCGCGGGATCCACCCGTGGCTGACGCGCGCGATCGCGGCGGGGCACCGGCTCGGCGCTCCGCAGTGGCTCGACTACGGATCGGTCGAGTTCACCGCGAACGTGCTCTTCTTCGTGCCGTTCGGGTTCTTCGTGCTGCTGCTCTTCGGGGCACGCGCGTGGTGGGTCGGCATGCTCGGCGGGTTCCTGGCGAGCTGCGCGATCGAGACGGTGCAGGCACTGTTCCTGCCAGCGCGGTTCGCGTCGGTGGACGACGTGCTGTCGAACACCTCCGGAGCGGTGCTCGGGGTCCTGCTGGGGATCGTGGTGCTGGGGCGGGCCCGCGTGAGCGCGGCTGGCGGACAGTCGCGGGCCGCAGTGTGACGATCTGACGACGGACGAACCGCTCGGCCTGTGCGCGGCCTACGGTCAGCGCATGGACCCGAACCCCGATCGGAAGCACCATCGCCCCTACCGCCGGCCGTCGACCTTCCCCTGGTGGCTGTGGATCGTCGCGCCGCTCGTCGTGATCGCCGTCGTGGCGATCGCCCTCGTCGTCACCTGAGCCGCCCGACCTGATCCGTCCTCGTTCCTCCATCGACGACAGCACGAAGCCCCCGGCACCGAGGTGCCGGGGGCTTCGTTCAGTTCAGCTGCGCTCAGGCGGCGTCGTTCTGACGACGGACCGACTTGCGGGCGACCAGGAGGCCACCACCGAGGACGATGGCGCCGCCGGCAGCCCAGAGGCCGAGCGTCGAGATGGTGCCACCGGTGAAGGCGAGCTGGCCGGGGGTGCCGGAGTTGCCGTTCGAGCCGACCGTGACGGCGGTGTCGCCGGGGGCGACGGTGAACGAGGCGAGGCCGACGACGCCCGAGGTGGCGCCCGTGGCGGTCAGGTTGTAGGTACCCGAAGCGCCGGCCGGGAAGGTGACCTTGACGACGAGCGCGCCGGTCGGCGAAGCCGTGTATGCCTTCGAGACCGTCGTGGTCGGCAGCGCACCGAGGGTCACGGCGCCGGCGCCGGTCACCTGGACGTTGACGGTCTCGCCGTTCTGGAACGCACCGTCGGTGAAGCTGACGTTGGCGGTGCCGCCCGCGCTGTAGGTGCCCGAGACGGAGACGCTCGAGTCCGGCGCGTAGCCGGCAGCGTTCGCCGCGGTCGGGATGGCGATGAACGCTGCGCCCGCGAGGACGGCAGCTGCGATGAGCTTCTTCATGAAGTGTTTCCCCTAAGAATCTGATCCTGCAGACCCTGACGCCCAGAGCCCGTGGCACTCCCCCCAAACGCAAGCCGTGAAGGAGCAAGCGGTCGCTATGGCGAAGTTCCCTCAATCTAGCGGGAATCCTCAGGTTGTTGCCACCTGATCCGAAACTTTTTCGAGATCGGCCCAGCCCTGGTGCGCATGAGGGACAGCTGAGGGGCGCTTGCACCCTCTGCTCGGGGCGCGGTAGCAGAATCATAAGCCCAGGTCAGAGGCACTATCCGACGGATCCACCCCGCCCATCCCGCCGCTCGGTTTGTTCCTGAGACCGGCTGAGCCGCGTGCTCAGAAAAGTCCTGAACCCCCCACTCTGGGGACAACATGAACCGCGATGCACGGCTCGACACGCCGTCGCCTCCGTTCCGTGGACGGGCCGCGGACGTATGGTTCGCGCTCAGCCCGCGGGGACCGGGTCCTTGCACTCGAACTGGAGGGGCTCGACCTTGCCCTGCTTGACGCCGGGCGTCGAGATCGCCTCGACACCGGCGTTCGCGAACTTGGCGTCGCCGAGGTACGCGACGCGGAAGGTCGTGCTCTCCCCCGGCGCGAGCAGCGTCTGCAGCTGCGTGACCGGGTGCCCGCCGTCGGTCGCCGTCTGCACGCCGACCTGCTTGCCGTCCTGCGTCGAGCCGAGGTAGATGGCGTTCTCCGGGGCGTAGACCGCAACGAGCGTCTTGATCTTGCCCGGCTCAGTGCCGAAGTCCCCACCACCGGTCACGTAGCGCGGGAGACTGGTCGCGGCATCCGCGGGAGCCGTGTTCTTGAGCGTGACCTGGACCACGGAGGTCGGACGACCGTCCTGCCGGCAGACGGACGATCCGACCGACACGGTCTTGTCGAGGTAGTAGTCCATCTTCGAACCGGTGCCGTCGTTCAGGTAGACGCCGAACTGCCGGGTCTCACGCGATGCGGTGGGGAGCTCGCCGGCCAGCGCTGTGCCGTCGAGACGCTGCTGCTCGTCCTCCGTCGCACTCCACAAGCGGAGGCGCCCCTCGTCGGTCCCCTGGGTCAGCGCTCCGATGAACCGCTTCGCGTCGAAGCCACCGCTCGACACCTTGTCGAAGACCGCGCTCGCGGCCGACGCGAAGAAGGCGTCCTGCACCGCAGGGTCCGAGTACTTCGTGTAGACGTCGCTCAGCAACAGCTGGACGGCGTTGTCCGCAGTGAGCGTGTCACCCGTTGCCAGCTGCACCGGCCCCGTCGCCCGGAGCATGTAGCTCAGCGTCACCGGGTCCATCGCGAGGACACCGTCGACCTCCTGCCCGAACTTCTGCTTCCACATCTCGCGGGCGAGCTGTGCCGTCACATCGAAGCGGGGCGTGAGGTTCACGTCCTGCATGTACCTGCCGGTGATGTCGCCGTACAGACTGGCCGTGTCCGCCTCAAGCGGAAGCACTGGCTGCTCGTAGGGACCGAACGACGAACCCGCAGCCTGGTTCTCGAGCTTGATCGACCCGTCCTGCACCTTGAGCAGCGCGACGGCCCCTGGGATGCCCCCGCCGGCGCGGAGCTCGGCGTTGTTCTGGAACAGCAGCACGTAGTTGCGCTCGCCGTCCCGAGCGAGCATCGCCGGTGCGAGCTGCACGACGCGGTTGGCCGTGTCGACCTGCGTCGACGCGGACTGCACGGCGTTCCGCAGCTGGTTGACCGCAGACGTCACCGGCGAGAGCGTGCCGCTCGTGTCGATCGCCTGCGCATCGCGGTCGGCCTTGGTCAGCGTCTCGGCCGCCTGCGCGACCGCCGGCTGCGCCTTCACGAGCGGGTCCAGATCGACCTTGCCGTCCTTCGGCGCGAACGAGTCGACGCCGAGTCCACCGACGACGCCGGCGACGGGACTCACCGCACCGTCAGCTACATCGTCGACGACCACGGCGACCTCGCGTACAGCTCGGAGGTTCGTCCCGAAGAACGGGACGTACTGGGCGGCGCCCCACACCGGGTCGCCGGTGAGCGACCGGGCCGCGGACGCCTCGTCCTCCAGGTGCTCCGCGGTCTGCTGCGCGGCGCTCGTGTCGGCGTCCGTCAACTGCGACCGCAGCGTGCTGACGTCGGACACCGCGCGTTCGAGGTGCCCCTTGGCGAGCACACCGCGCACCCCCACCCAGACGACGGCGAGGATCAGCAGGAGGACGACGGCCAGGACGGTCCACAGCACGACGCGGGCCCTGGACCCCCGGCTCTCTGCAGCGCGTCGCGACTCGGGCTGGTCGGACATGAGGTAATCCTACGGTCCCTCATGTCCGACCGAGGTCACTGCCGAACCGAGTCTGCGTGCTCGCGGTACCAATCGATGGTGCTGCGGAGGCCCTCTTCGAGCCCGATCTGTGCGGTCCAACCTGCTTCGGCGAGCTTGGACACGTCGAGGAGCTTCTGCGGAGTGCCGTCGGGCTTGGACGTGTCCCAGACCGTCTCACCCTCGAAGCCGACGACCCTCGCGATGGTCTCGGCGATCTCCCGGATCGTGACATCCGACCCCGTACCGACGTTCACCTGGTCCGGACCGTCGTAGTGCTCGATGAGGTGGAAGACAGCGGAGGCCATGTCGTCGACGTGCAGGAACTCGCGGCGGGGTGACCCCGTGCCCCAGTTCTCCACCTGGTGGACACCCTGCTGCACAGCTTCGTCGTACCGACGGATGAGGGCGGGCAGCACGTGCGACCCCTTGGGCGAGAAGTTGTCGCCTGGCCCGTAGAGGTTGGTCGGCATCGCGGAGATCCAGGAACGACCGTGCTGACGTCGTACTGCCTGCACCTGCAGGATCCCGGCGATCTTCGCGATCGCGTACGCGTCGTTGGTCGGTTCGAGGTGCCCGGTGAGGAGGGAGTCCTCCTGGATCGGCTGTTCCGCCAGCTTCGGGTAGATGCAGGACGATCCGAGGAACACGAGACGCTCGACACCGTGCTCGACGGCCGCGTCCATGACGTTGACCTGGATCTGCAGGTTCTCGCTCAGGAAGTCGTGCGGGTACGTGTCATTGGCGAGGATGCCACCGACCTTGGCCGCCGCCAGGACGACGTGCTTCGGTTGCTCCTGCGCAAAGAAGTCGAAGACGGCGACACGGTCCTTGAGGTCGAGTTCGGACGAGGTCCGTCCGATCAGATCGGTGAAGCCTTCTGCTGCGAACTTCCGTTGGACCGCCGACCCGACGAGACCACGGTGTCCAGCGATGTAGACGCGGTCGTCACGATCAAGCGGCCCTGGGGTGAACTCGGCCGCCATCAGGACTCCCAGCTCGCAAGCTTGACGGTGTCGATCCACGGCCGACCCTCGTGCTGGAGCGCTTCGATGTCCGCGTCGACCATGATCCGAGCGAGCTCCGCAGTGTCGACCGTGGCCTCCCAACCAAGCTTCTCCTTCGCCTTCGACGCGTCGCCGACCAGGGCGTCGACCTCACTCGGGCGGAGGTACCGCTCGTCGAACCGCACGTGGTCCTCCCAGTTCAGCCCGGCGTGGGTGAACGCCGTCGACAGGAAGTCCTTGACGGTGAAGTTCCCGCCGGTCGCGAGGACGAAGTCGTCCGGTTCATCCGCCTGCAGCATGCGCCACATGCCCTCGACGTACTCCGCCGCGTACCCCCAGTCCCGGACTGAGTCGAGGTTGCCGAGGTAGACGTGGTCTTCCATGCCCGCCTTGATCCGGGCAACTGCGCGCGTGATCTTGCGCGTCACGAACGTCTCGCCTCGCCGAGGGGACTCGTGGTTGAAGAGGATGCCGTTGACCGCGAACATGTCGTACGCCTCGCGGTAGTTGCGAGTGACCCAGTAGCTGTAGACCTTTGCGGCACCGTACGGCGAGCGCGGCCAGAACGGGGTCTCCTCGTTCTGCGGAGGTGGGGTCGCCCCGAACATCTCCGACGACGACGCCTGGTAGAAGCGCGTGTGGATACCGGACATGCGGACGGCCTCGAGCATGCGCATCGATCCGACGCCCGTGACGTCACCGGTGTGCTCGGGCTCGTCGAAGGACACGCGCACGTGCGACTGCGCGGCGAGGTTGTAGACCTCGTCGGGCTTCAGCTCACCGAGGAGGCTCACGAGACGGGCACCGTCGCCGAGGTCCCCGTAGTGCAGGAAGAGCTTGGCGTCGGGGTTGTGGGGGTCGACGTAGAGGTGGTCGATGCGCGAGGTGTTGAACGTCGACGCACGACGGATGACACCGTGCACCTCGTACCCCTTGCGAAGCAGAAGTTCGGCCAGGTACGACCCGTCCTGTCCCGTGATGCCCGTGATGAGCGCGCGCTTGGTCAAGCAGTCCCCGATTCCCTAGTAGTAGTTGATCTACGGCTGGTCGCCAGCCTGATCAGCAGGTGAGTAAATCTATCGAACGATGCTTCCGCAGTCAGACGCTCGGTCCGGAACCGTCGACCAGACGCGCCCATCGCCCGGGCTCGCTGAGTGTCTCCGGCGAGCGCGAGCGCTGCGTCAAGCAGAGCCTGCGGGTCGCCGGCGGGCACAACTGGCCCCGCTCCCGCGAGGAGTACCTCACTCTCTGTGACACTGCCGGGGTCTGTAGCGGCGATGACTGGTAGCCCTGTGCTGAAGTACGAGGTGAGCTTGCTCGGGACAGCCATGCCCGCAACTCCAGCACGCTCGTTCACCAGCAGCGCATCAGCGGAAGCGAGCGCATCGCGGAACTCGTCGTCGGGGAGAGAAGCAATCATCTCCACGTTGGCCACCCCGGCGGCGAGTTCAGCAAGGGCCGAGCGTTGGTTCCCGTCTCCGAGCAGGACGAAACGCACTCGCGAACCGGTCGCAGCTGCGAGGCGAGCCGCGTCCACCACGTTCTCGAGGCCTTGCTTCACCCCCATGTTCCCCGCATGCAGGACGACGAACTCCGACGGCTCCCAGCCGAGGGCAGCGCGTGATGCGTCGCGATCGACCTGCCAGTCGTCGTCGAGGTGGGACCAGTTCCGTACGACCTCGACTGAAGCAGGACGAACACCGAGCTCCTCGACGACGGTGTCGCGGAACCGCTCGTGGATCACGACAACCGCATCGGCAGACCGCAGTGTCCACTTCTCGATCGCACCGATGAGCCGGCTTGACACACCAGGACGTCCGACGCCGAGCTCCCGAAGACCGAGGGTGTACAGGTCCTGCACCCAAACTACGACCGGACGCCGCGTCACGAGACGCGCCTTCACCAGCGCCGCTGCGCACGAGATGAGCGCAGGTGAAACCAGGACGACGACGTCTGGCCTCGCAAACCGCGTGCAAATCGCCGCGACGCCGAAGGACAGTTCAGAGAGAGCGCGCGCAACTCCCCCGGGCTTCGATGGGAGCCGATGCCGTCGCCTGACCACCATCACCCCGTCTTCGACAGAGACGCGCGAACGAGGGGGGCGTCCTCCAGCGAAGCGCCACTGTGGATAGTGCGGGAACCCACTCAGCACCCGTACGCGCCACGATCGAGACGCAAGTTCCCTGGCCAACCCGCCGGTGTAGGGAGCGATCCCCGTTGATTCGGGCCCGTAGTTGAGCCCGACGATCGTCACGGATCCTGCTCTTTGCACACGTGATGGTAACAGGTGCTCAGTTTAGTGGGCACGTTCCGCAAGTCCGGTGCAGCCCTCGAGGCTCCAAACGTCAAGTCAGCCCGTTCAAGCCCCTCAGTCAGAGCTTGACCGAAGCACTCGTGACTCAGATGATCGACGTCGGGGCGGATCCACCGGGACCGTTCCGTGAGCAAGCGCCTCGCCTTCTTGGCGAATCCGCGACCAGCTCCTTGCTCGACTAACTGTCGGCCAGACGCCAGATGGAGAAGCGAACGAGCAGCAGGACACTAGCCTGAGCCGACAGTAGAGAAGAAGGGCAACCAACATTGGCTCGGATCGTAATCATGCAGCCGTACGTGCCCACGTACCGCGCTGCGTTCTTCGAAGCACTCGCGACAGAGCTCGCGCATGACGGTCACGAGCTGGTAATCGCGGCCGGCGCTCCCACTGGCGCTCAAGCCAGTCGTCGAGACTCTGCGCATCTCGAAGGCGTCCTCCAGCTTGCCATGACAGCGACGACGATGCGACTCGGCAGAGCCCGTCTGCGACTCGTAAGCGGTCGACGGGCATGGAGAGATGCGGACGTCGTCGTGGCCGAGCTCGCGGCAGGCGCGTCCGCGACGTACGAGGCGTTGTTGCAGCGGAAGAGACCGGTCGGCGTGTGGGGGCATGTCGAGGCCTTCACCGCAGGTGACAATCGGATCACCCGCATGCTGCGCCGATGGCAGACGAGGGCCGCTGATCACGTCCTCGCGTACACGGACACCGGAGCCACGTTGGCGAGGAGGTGGCGCGCTGACTGCGCCGGAGTGACTTCGCTGCACAACTCAATCGACGTCCGTGAGTTGGAAGCGAACATCAACTTCGTTCAGACGAGCAAGCCATCCGAGTCACGTTCTCGTCTTGGAATCGGCGATGGTCCGGTCTTCGCGATGGTCGGCGGCCTGGACGAAAGCAAGCGAATCGACCTCGTCGTGGAGGCCTTGGACGCCCTCTGGACAACGCGGCCAGACATCACCCTCGTAGTGGGGGGACGCGGTCGACTCGAGAAGGCCTTCGCTCGTGCCGCCGCTAGAGGACAGGTACGGTTGCTCGGCTATATCGGAGACGAGATGAAGGCGCACCTGGCGAAGGTAGCGATCGCCCTGGTGAATCCGGGCCGGGTCGGTTTGATCGCCGTTGAGAGCATGGCAATGAGGCTTCCCATCATCACAACCACGGGCACTCGACACGGTCCGGAATACGAATACCTCACGCCAGGCCACGACAGCATCGAGTGCGCCCCTACCGCTGATGCTCTGGCGACATCAATGAAGCAACTCGCCGACGACCCCCAGGCAGCACTTCGTCTGGGTGCCGCCATCGGCGAGAAGTCGAGGAGATACTCCCTCGACCACATGGTGAGGCAGTACGCAGAGGCACTCAGAGCGCTCGTTGCCCTCTCGAAGTCGAGGGCGCGTCACCCTAGGATGTGAGTAGGCGAGGTCGGTCCTCGTTGTACAAGAACTTGGGGACTCATGGCTGTCGACGTCGTGCGCGTCATCGCGCTCAAGCACGCTCCAGGCGAGCGCACATCATGGGGCCGTTCGAAGGCAGTCGTCTACCTCTGGGGGGCCGCCGAGCTTCTCTTCGTGACCAACCCGTGGCAGATCTCCTCCAACCTGCGCGTGAAAGTCCTCCGGGCCTTCGGTGCTCAGATCGGACACAGGGTGACCTTCAGGCCCCGCACACGCGTCCGATTTCCGTGGAAGCTGCACATCGGTGACGACAGCTGGATCGGCGAGGGCGTGTGGTTTCACAACCAGGACCACATCTGCGTCGGTCACGACGTAGTAATCTCTCAAGAGACCTTCCTCACGACCGGGAGCCACGCCCACAGGCGAGACATGGCGCTTGTTACACGACCGATCCACATAGAACCCGGCGTCTGGATCACCTCTAGGTGCATGGTCCTCGGCGGAAGCCATGTGGGGAGGTCGAGCCTCCTGAAGCCAATGAGCGTGGTGAACGGTGCGGTTCCCGCAAACTCAATTGCCAGCGGAAACCCCGCACAGGTGATAGGCGCCCGCTTCGAAGAGGACGGCCGAGATTTTTGAAGATCTTGATGTCGGTCACCTACATCTCGGCAGACGGCGCGTTCGGTGGCCCGGTCAGTGTGGCCCTGAATCAAGCGGCAGGTCTCGTTGAAGCAGGGCATGACGTCACCCTGCTTGCCGGCTGGGACGGCCTGGAACCACCGACGGTACCGGGTGTCGAGCTCATCCTTCTGCGCGCGAAACCCTTGTTGCGCGCAGGATTTGTCGTCACGGCGACCTGGGGGCTCCGAAAATGGCTCCGTCGAAATATACATCGTTTTGACCTTGTGCACGTACATAGCGGTCGTCACCTATTCGACGTGATCGTCGCCAATGCTGCCGTAAAATCGAGCGCACCCACAATGCTTCAGCCACATGGCATGATCGCCCCTAGTTCGCGTGTCGCGGTCAGGGCGGTAGACCGACTGATCATCCTTCCGCTCCTTCGCCGCGCTTCGGCGATACTCGCACTGACCATGGACGAGGAATCTGGCCTGCGTGAGCTCGTGCCACTTCAACTGATTAGTCGCATCAGGAATGGTATTCGATCGGGTTCCGTCGCCGCGAAACGCGTCAACAATGAGGTACTGTTTCTTGCACGATTACATCCACGAAAGCGTGTGCTTGCGTTTGCAGAAGCCGCCAAAGCCATCCAGGAGACATCGCCAGAGGCCACCTTCGCGGTCGTGGGGCCAGACGAAGGAGACCTTGTTCGACTCAAAGCGTTCATGAGCGCGAACCCCGACGTTCGCCTCCGCTATGAAGGCGTCATCGCCCCCGGCAGCGCAGCGGCTCGGTTGGCGCAAGCGACCGTATTTGTCCTCCCGAGTCGCGGTGAGGTCTTTCCCGTCACCGTTCTCGAAGCTCTCTCCGTCGGTACACCAACAGTGATCACTGCAGACTGCGGTATCGCGGGCGAACTCGCCGAATCCGGAGCGGCAAAGGTAACCGACGGCACGTCGCAGGACTTGGCGGCGATCATCGAAGCGCTGTTGAGAGACAAAGCAGCACGCGAGGCACTGAGCCATGCAGCTTTGAAAGCGACTGACCAACTATATTCCAATGCCGCGGTGACGCGAGCCCTCATAGAAACGTACAACGAGGCCACCATGCGAGGAAGAAGAAGAATTCCTTACGGCGACGCGCGTGATCTGGAGCACCGCTCGTGACACTTGCCAATGCCACCATCCGAGCCAAAGCAACTCCCCGGCGGTCCGCTGCCGCCCTACCTCAACCACTTCTGGGAACGCTCTTATTTGTCCTCCTCGCTTTAGTTGTGCCCCTGGTCGTGGTCGCCACGACTCCGACAGGCGGGTACTCAGCTTGGGTTGGATGCTTTGCGACGGCGGCTCTCGCTGCGGCGCGGTTTGCCTGGGCGGTAGCCGATCGTAAGTTTCATATCGTCGACATGGTCATCTCGGTCTTCGTTTACGGCTTCCTGGGGATCGCACCCATGGTGCAACTCCGAGAGCGCGCTGAGATCTCCACGACCCCCGGATTCATTCAAGACTATGCTTGGCAATCAGTCAGCGTAGTGCTGATTGGATACGGCGTGTTCTTAATAGGGTCTTCTGTGGGCAAGCGTCAGGCATCTCCAGGACCTCGATTCGCAGGAAGGATCTTTGAGCTTCACGGCACGTCCGTCTTGGTGACGACACTGCTCGCCTTCCTCATCTCTGCGTACTACGTCGGTAGCTTGGGCATAGGATCACTTTTTCAAGCTCGAACGGTCTTGGATATAGAACGTGCAGCGACTTGGGGCAACCCGACAACGGCAGCATTGATCACCGGCTTCTCGCAGATGGGTCTATTGGTTGCGACAGTCGCCCAAATTTTGCTCTTCCGACAGCGACGCGCCAAGAATGAGACAGCGCCAGTCATACTGCTGATAGTGACGGTGGCCCTGCTGCTCCTACTGGTAAACCCCGTGTCAAGTCCCAGATACACAGTAGGCACTGTTTACGTCGCTCTGGTTGCTGCCTGCGGAGGTTGGTCGTCGATTCGGAGGTACCGGTCGATCTCGATCGCACTTCTGACTTCGCTCTTCTTCCTGTTCCCCATCGCGTCCACTTTCCGCAACTCGACAGATGCCAAAGTCAAGTTCGGCGGACCCCTTGAGGCGCTCCTCAGCGGTGACTTTGATAGTTTTTACCAGATTAACAACGCGATATATTTTCTCGCAGCGAAAGGAATCACTTGGGGTGAGCAGCTGCTCGGGGTGGTCCTCTTCTGGGTGCCTCGCGACTTGTGGGCGAACAAGCCCGTTGATACCGGGATCCTTCTAGCCCAATTCAGGGAGTATTCTTTCACCAATCTCTCCGCCCCGCTATGGGCCGAGCTGATGGTGAACGGCGGCTGGCCTTTACTCATTATCGGCATGGTGGCGTTGGGCTTTTTCACTCGTCGCTGGGATGAGAGGTTGCAACGGGAAATTGAGCTGGCCGGAACACCAGGCGTTATCGGCTGCATCGTACCCGTCTACCTCCTCATCGTACTTAGGGGATCACTCCTGCAATCGATGGCGTCACTGTCAGTCATCCTGTTATTCGCGTGGTTTTCGTCCTTCGGGCGCACTGCACGACGTTGACACCACAGTCGGCGTATTTGAAGGCCATGGTGACTATTCGCTCCCGCGAAGTTCAAACTTGCTTTCTAGACGCGACTTCTGCGAGTTGGCGCTCAATCCAACCCCAGGCGCCACTCACAGCCGAGTTGGGGCCTCCGGAATAGGTACCGCCCGTAGAACCGGACTGCCCCCAGATGCGGGGCCGAGCCGGGAAGCGCTCGAGGCGAATCTGCTTCAGCGCAGCAGCATGGGCGAGTGACGCTGCCACGGTGTGCTCAAGATAGACTCCCGATGACTCGTCGATGAAAGCTGAGTCTCGAAGGACAACACTTTCCCACTCCTGCGCCCGAGCACTGATCACGCGTGTGTCGACGAACGTGCGATCGAGTGTGGATCGAACCCGCACGATCGGGCCCGGCAAAGCCGCGAAGATGCGCGCCGCGTTGGCTACAATCAGGCGACCCGTTACTTTGTGAACCGTGGCCAATGCGCCTTTTTGATCCCTGACGATGCGAATTGCATGACGGAGGGCATCAGCTTCGACCCGCCCCTTTCCTCGCTCTGGATCGGACTCGGTAGCGTCGAAATTGATGACCCGAGTCGCCGTACGACCGGCCGGAGAGAGCAAGGCCGTAAGGGACGATGGATCGGCCCCGCTCGTCTCCACAATCACGAGGTCAACGCTTTTACTGATTCCTGTCCGCATGGCAGCGATAGCCTCCTGGTACTGCCGCATGCGCATCTCGGGGTCGCTTTGAGACACGAAGATATTGGTATTTGGTTGCACTGTAGCTGTCATGAGAACTGTGTCACTCAAGATTACTCCTTCAATGTCGAGCGGCCGAGATGAATTGTTCCACCGACGAGCGCCAGAAGAATGAAAATCTGAGCAGCCAGAGCCGCTTGCGCCGCTCCGAGCGCCCCGCTCGACCCGCCCAGTACGAGGACGAGCATGAGTTGCCCCAGGGCAGCCGTGATCATAACGCCAGCAACGAACCGATCGCGCTTGAACGACTGCAAGATGACGACAAGCGGCTGACATATGATTGAAGGAATGACGACAAGGGCGAGTACTTGCAATGTCGCTGAGGAGTCTTCATAGGCGCGGCCGAGTAGCAGGTCAACCACAAATGGTGCCGCAAAGAAGACAGCGATTGATACACCTATTGCACCGAGGGGCATCCACAGAGCGCGTCGCAATTGCCCCCAGGCTTCGGAGAGAGTCGAGCTTCGCGCCGCATAGGGTGCGAGCGCTGACGAGAAGGCGGCAGCAAGGAGTGCCATCGGCTGCGTCCAGCGGTTCACGGCTCCGTATACTCCGGCGGCCGTCGAACCTGCGACGGCCGAGAGGATCGTGAGGTCCAGCGCTTGCGCACTGTTCGCGACCACGCCCAATCCGAAGAAGTGCGCACCCGACCACGGATTGGTCAAACGTGGCCGGATGCCTCCCTTCCTCACCCCACCCAGGCGTCTGGCAATAACGGCAGCAGCAAGCGACCCCGCGGTCAGCGCGGCCCAGAGCGCGACCGGCGCGTCGACACCAGCGAGGCTCATACCGGCGAACAGCATCGTCGCAGCCACGCGATCGCAAAGTATCACCAGTGCAACCAACTCGCCCCGAGCCGCGCTGCGCAACCGGACCTGATAGGCCTGGTTGATGACGAGCGCAGCAGTGATCGGCCCCGCAAGCCAAACATGCGACTGCGGCAAGAACAGCAGGCAAAGGAGAGCCCATCCGCCCGCAGCGGTGATCGTATACACGAGCTTGGAGAACAGGCGATCTTCAAATAACTGGTCAGGCATCGCCTTGCGAGCGAGTTCACGTGTCCAATGATTATTCGTTCCAAAGTCGATGAATCCCGCCGCCGCTGTGCCGAGCGCAATTGCCGAAACTGTCGCTCCGAACTCTGCCGGCTCCACACCCCGTGCAGCTAAGAGATACAGGACCGCTACGAGCACTTGAGCAGTGCCTGTTGCAGCGGCTAGTAAAAGTGCCTGGTGAGCTAACGGACGCTCGCGGGGCGCGCGGGCGGTCATCGGAGCAACGCGGTAGTGAAACTACGACTATCGGCGGACAGAACAGCCGAGGGTCGCTGCTGAGTGGTCGCCTGTCTGAATGCGATTGCTAACTCGCCAACCTCTAGAGGCACCCAAGTCCCGAGGGCCTCGTGTGCTGATAGATCGTGTCGCAAACTTTGAGCACCAGACGCTACAACACGAGTTCCAATCGCCGCTGCCTTCCCTAGCAATCCGCTTGGTCCCTCGTTGGAGTGTGCCAAAACCACGCAATCCGCTACCGCCACAGCCGCATCAAGCTCCTCGTCGCTCAACAGCCGATCTATGACGATGGCCCGCCCTTCGCGGCTCATTTGAAGAAGCCGCTGGCGCTCCTCATCAAGGACATCGTCACCAAAGCGACCAGCAACAAGCAGCCCAACAGGAGCATCGATAGAACGCAGTGCATCAAGAATCAACGGCAGGTTCTTCCTTGCGGAAACTGCCCCAAGTACCGCGAACCAGTAGCGATCTTCACGAACGCGGTGTGATTCTCGAAAGCGAGCGACCGACTCCGGCGAAGTTGAAAGTCGAATTGGGTCTCGGGCAACGTTGAAACGGGATTTTCCGCGCCACGATGATGACTTGAGCATGCGGAGTCGGACCCGGGGCATCGATGCGACTCTGATGAAGGCTGCCGTCCTGATCATTGACTTCATCGCGGTCATCAAGGCGAACGAGCTCGGTTGAGCTTTCTCTCGCATCACGAGTAGGCTCAGTTCACCAAGGCCACTCCAGCGTCCCCTTCTCGCCAATTCCAGTGCAAGGCCGTCTCCGTCGGGAACGACGGTCAAGCTAGCTGAGAGACTGCGCGAGATCGCCGCTACCTCCTTGACGCTCGATACCGGTCGAAGCAGAACCTCGACGTTTGCAGACAGTCCGGTCAGGTGAACACGCAAATCCTCCTGCGCGGGCGTTCCGCCCAGAACCAGCGTCACCGCATCACCACTGCGGTCTGCCGCGTCCGCTAGGAGGTGCACGTAGAATAGACGGTGTCCTGTCGGATTGGGCTCGACGATGACGACTCGTCGAGCCAACCTGCGCGATGTGGTTCCCGACATCAATCTTCTCCCTGCGTGCCGCCAATATCATACTTACTGTCTCGGTGCAGCCGAGCGCATGTACAGGGGGCGTTGGGACACAACGACTGCGCTCGGCGTCAACTCGTCGCTTGTCAGTAGGCTCCCTGGGAGCGCAGAACCGCGCGCGCAGTGCGCCACAGAATGATCAAGTCGCTGACTAACGACCAGTTCTCGACGTAGTACAGATCGAGCCTTACCGAGTCCTCCCATGACAGGTCGGACCGACCGCTGACCTGCCAGAGGCCAGTCATGCCGGGCTTCACCAGGAAGCGTCGGTGGACATGGACGTCGTAGCGCTCGACCTCACGAGCGAGCGGCGGCCGCGGGCCCACGAGCGACATGCTCCCGACCAGGACGTTGAACAACTGCGGAACCTCGTCGAGGCTGTAGCGCCGCATGAAGGCACCGACGCGCGTGACGCGCGGATCGTTCTTCATCTTGAACAGGACCGTGTTGCCTTCGGCGCGGTCGAGCGCGCTGAGCTCCTGCAGGCGCTGCTCCGCGTCGACGACCATCGACCGGAACTTGATCATGTGGAACGTCGAACCGTTCAGGCCGACGCGCTCCTGCAGGAAGAACACCGGCCCGGCGGAGGTCACCTTGACGAGCACCGCGAGCACGAGCAGGACCGGGGAGAGCACGATGATCAGTGCTGCCGATCCGATCAGGTCGAACGCACGCTTGGTGTAGAGCTTCCGGCCGGAGTAGGTCGGAGTCTCGACGTGGATGAGCGGGAGGCCCTGGACCGGGCGCGTGTGGATCCGCGGGCCACCGATGTCGGTCAGGCTCGGCGCGACGACCAGGTGCTGCCGGCCGGGCTCAAGCGACCAGCTCAGCTGGCGGACCCGCTCCGGGGGCAGGTCGTCGGAGCTCGTGATCACGACGGTGTCCGCTCCGGTCGTGGCCAGGGCTGCCGTGACGTCGTCGATGCCGCCGTGACTCTCGACGGCGGAGCCTGGCAATACACCCCGCGTTCCGTCGGACACCGCTGCCCCCACCACGCGGTAGCCGGCTTCGGGCGTTCGGGCGAGCTCCCGTGCAATGTGCAGCACGCTCGCCGTCGAACCGACGAGCAGGACCCGCGCGGAGTACCCGCCGTGCTTGCGCTCGGCGACGAGCCACTGGCGCCACATCCAGCGCGAGAGCAGCAGCACGAGGATGCCGACGGGGAACGCGATGAGCACGTAGCCGCGGGCCAGGTCGACGCGCAGCAGGTAGGCGGCGATCGCGATCAGCCCGAACACCCGGACGCTCGAGTCCGCGACCAGCCGGTACTCGGTGCTCCCGACGCCGATGACGCGGTCACCACGGGTGTCGTAGAGCGCCAGCCCGATCATCCAGACGGCGATGACGACCACGGAGATGCCGAAGTAGCTCAGGCGCAGGTCTGCCGTGTTCGTCATCAGGTCCGAGTCGAACCCGAGCCAGGCGATCTGCACGCCGAAGACGACCCAGATCAGTGCGAGGAGGTCGGTGACGAGCACGCGACGCGAGTACGTGCGGCTCCACTCGCGGGTGCTCCCCGTGGAGACCGGCTGGTGGACGGCCTCGGCCGTCATCGCCGACCCCGCGTCACCACGTCGCCCCGCCGTCCTTCGACACCGCGACGCCGGCGCCCGCCCACATCCAGACGTCCTGCCCGGAGCGGTCGAGCGCGATCGCACCGTCCGTCGCGACCCGGTTGCAACCGATCGGCGTGGTGGTCGTCGCAGGCGTCACACCCGACGCCGGCATCGTCTCGATCTGCACGCCGTCGCACGAGTCGGTCCCGATGCGCGCGAGCGTGTACTCGGTCCCGTTCACCGCGAGGGCACGGACGCCGTCGATCGGCACGGTCACCCACGCACCGGTACCGGTGCGCCACCGCAGCTCGTCAGCGCACGCGACCAGCGTCGTGCTGTCACCCCGGAAGGCGTCGAGCGGGTCCTCGCAGGGCGAGGGCACGACCGCGTCCCCGAGCACCAACCCCTGGTCGGTCACCCCCGCGCCTGCGGCACCGGCGGTCCCGAGCACCCAGGTGGCTCCGTCGTCGGTGCTGGTGCGGACCTCGGTCGCGCACTCGTCGCCGACGCCGACGAGCACGGACAGGCCGTCGGCGGTCGCGCGCAGCGACCCGATGGTCCGCACGTCGTCGCCCAGGGCGACGGGTGACCACTCCTGCCCACCGTCGGTGGTGTGCTCCAGCACCGTCTCGGAGACGTCACAGGTCGTACTGGAGGCTCGCCATGCCTCCAGGCCGTCGACCGCGGACAGCATGTGACGGGTCGACACCCCGTCGGCCGTCGGTTCTGCCGACGCGGTGGCGGACGGTCCCGGCGTCGCCGGCGCTGACGCGCTCGAACCGAACGTCGGCACCGGACCGGCGTCGCCGCGCGCCTCCGGCGCGGTGCGCGCGAGCGCCAGCGCCACCAGGACGACGTCGACGACGACGAGCGCGACGACCACGAGTGCGATCCCGATCAGCGTCGTCCGCGGCAGCTCGCTCCCGAGGCTTCGGATCCCCCGGCGCTGGCTCATCCCCCGACCGCCGTCAGCGGTCCGCGCGGCGGACCACGCCGAGCTTGCCGCGGGTCTTCCCCGACGACTTGGTGGACTTCTGGGGCGGTTCCTCTTCGTCGAGGCCGTACCCGTAGCCGTACCCGTAGCGGCCGTAGCCGTACGCGCCCGGACCCTTGACCGGCATCATCGTGATGACGAAGCCGGCGATCGGTGCGCCGACGTTCTCGAGCGACGCGACCGCGGCGGCGAGCTGGCCCTTGTGGGTCTTGCCGGACGCGACCGCGAGGATGGCACCGGACGCCTTCTTCGACAGGATCGCGGCGTCGGTGACGGGCAGCAGCGGCGGTGCGTCGAAGAGCACGTAGTCGAACTGCTGCTCGAGCGTCTCGATCAGGTCCTGCATGGCCTTCGAGCCGAGGAGCTCCGACGGGTTCGGCGGGATCTGACCGGCGGGCAGCACGACCATGTTGCCGCGGCCCCAGGGCTGCGCGACGTCCTCCAGGCTCGCGCGACCGATGAGCACGTCGGTCAGCCCGGCGGAGCCGTCCACCTCCATGTACTCGCCGACGCGGGGGCGACGGAGGTCGGCGTCGATCAGGATGACCTTGAAGCCGGCGCTGTCCAGCGCGATCGCGAGGTTCGCGACGGTGGTGCTCTTGCCCTCGGACTGCATCGACGACGTCATGACGAACGTGCGCGAGCCCGTGCCGAGGTCGAGGAACTGCAGGTTCGTCCGGAGCGTGCGGAACGACTCGGCGCGCGGGCTGCGCGGGTCGACCTGCACGATGAGCGGTCGCTCGGACGCCTTGTTGTCGTAGGCGATGCCGCCGACGACGGGCTTGTCGCTGATCTTCTCGACGTCAGTCTCGACACGGACGCGGTTGTCGAGGGTCTCGCGCAGCACGGCGATGCCGACGCCGAGCGCCAGACCGACGAGCAGACCGAGCGCGATGTTGACGGGGACGTTCGGGCTGACGGGCGAGCTCGGCACCTGCGCCTGCTTCACCCGGGTCAGCTTGACGCTGCTCGAACCGTTCTCGTCGGTGGCCTCGATGTCCTCGACCACGTTGGTCAGGCTCTGCGAGGTCGCATTCGCGATGTTCGTCGCCTGCACCGGATCGGTGCCGTTGACCGTGATCGAGATGAGGGTCGTGCTCGTCGGCGCCGTCGCCGACACCATCTTCGACAGCTCGTCCGCGTTCATGTCGAGCCCGAGCGACGAGATGACCGGCAGGAGCACGATCGGCGTCGACACCAGGTTCGAGTACGTCAGCACGCGCTGCTGCGTGAAGGTGTTGCCCTGGGCCAGGTCGCTGGCGCTGCCCGACGTCTCCGTCGACACGAACACCTGCGCCTCGGCGGAGTACACCGGCTTCTTCAGCAGGGAGAACCCTGCTGCCGCCGCGACGCCCACCAGGGCGAGCACGAGGATCAGTGCCCAACTCTTCCGCAGCACTGTGATGTAGTCGCGCAGTTCCACGCGGCCCGCCTTCCCCGATCCTGGCCGTTCCTGTGGTCCCGACACAGGTTCCGTGGGCTTGTCCCAGCAGACGGCATACAAATAGTGCCACACCATTGAGCCTCACTCGGCTGTTCTTGCCGATCTGCGTCGGTCGTCCTCTACGCTCGCCCCATGACATCCGAGCCGGAAGTGGCCGCCACCGAGCCCTCGACCGCCCGGCAACGCGACCTCGTCGCCCTGCTGGTCGCCCTCGTCGTGGCGGTCGTCCTCGCCCGGATCGTGAGCAGCCTGACGCTGCGCGGCGCCGTCCCCGGCCCGGTGCTCCAGGTGCTGCTCGGCAACCTCGCGGTGTGGGTGCCGCTCGTGCTCGGCATCGTCTGGGTACTCCGACGCTCGGGCCGTGACCTCTTCGGCCGCTTCCGGATCGAGCTCGGCGACCTCGTGTTCGCGCTCGGGGTCGTGATCCTGACACGGGTGTTCGACGCCGTGCTCGCGCTGTCCTTCACCGGGACGAGTGGCCTGCAGCCCGCGCCGTCGCTCGGGACCCCGGACATCGGGCTGCTGCTCGTGTCGGCGGTCGGCATCGTGCTGGTCAGCCCCGTGCTCGAGGAGCTCTTCTTCCGCGGGCTGTTCCAGCGTCTGCTCGCGGCCGAGCTCACGCCCCGGACGCGCTGGCTGGCCGTGCTCGTGACGGCGTTCCTGTTCGCGCTGTCGCACCTCTTCCTCGGGTCGGCGACGACCTCGCTCGGCGGGGTGCAGGTGTTCCTGACGACCTTCGTGCTCGGGCTGCTCACGGGCACGCTGGTCGCGATGACCAACCGCATCGGCGGCGCGATCGTGGCGCACGTGCTGTTCAACGCGGTGGCGGTCGTCGCGACCTGGCCGCGCTGACGCGGTCCGGAAGCCGCCCAGCGCCGTTCGACCTGGCCGCACCGATCCTGCTCAGGGCTCCGACCGGCGCCGTCCGTCCCGCAAGCGCACGACGACCGCACCGGCGACTCCGATGACGGCGGCGACCAGCAGCGGCACCAGGGTCGCTCCCGCCGGTCCCATCGCCATCACGAAGACCGTGGCGCCGGCCGACACCATCTCGAGCGGGTACGGCAGGTACACGCGCGACCCCAGTGCGTACGACACCGCCGTGATCGCCGCGGTCCCCGTCCACAAGAGCCCGAGCGCGATCAGCGCGGCGATGCCCTGACCGACCGTACGGAGCCCGGTCCACGCGATCGCCGCACCGACCGCCACGGCCGGCAGCCACCGCAGCACCGCGAGGACGACGCCCGCCGCGTCACCGGGCGAGGACACCGGCGGGACGACGAACGTGTTCGCCCACGACCCGAGCGCCACCGCGCCGACGGCGAGTGCGACGAGCGCACCGCCGGGAGCCGCTCGGGCGACGAGCGCAGCGAGCACCGCCGCCGCGCCGACGCACACGAGCGACCCGACGGTGAGCGCGACGACGTACAGCTGCGCGGCGCTGACGTCCGCACCGGTGCCCGGCGTCCCGTCCATCCGCATGCCGGCGCCCGTGACGACGGCGGTCTCGACGACGGCCACGACCTGCACCCCGACCAGCCCGGCGAGCGCCGCGAGCGATCCGCTGCGCCGGACGGCCCCGCGAGCACGCAGTACCCGGACGGCGATGCCGGCGACGACTCCCCCGACGAGCAGCAGCGACGCGATGGTCGTCACCGCGTACTGGCTGAACGGCAGCAGGGCGATCGGCATGTCCGACGGGTCGGTGGTCGGCGTCGCCCACAGGTTCTGCAGTGGGAGCCGCATCCCGGTGACGATCCACGGGAGCAGACCGGCGACGCCCGCCCCGGCTCCGACCGCGACTCCGACGGTGATCTGCTGCGCGCTGCCGCGTTCTCCCTGGTGCACCACGGCACCGTACCGACCACGGCGGAGCGTGCCGGCGTCCGCTGCCACCTGTGGGCCGTCGGACACATCGCCCACCGGCCCGGCGCGCACCGGCCTCGACCGGGCTACCGGCCGGCTTGCTCGTCGAGCTGGTCGCGGAGGAGCTCGAGCCTGCTCGGTGACGCAGCGACCTCGTAGCGCCGCTGATCGCTGTCGAGCCCGATGATGTGGCCGGACGGACACACGATCGCCGTCGCAAAGTCCCGCTCGAGCCGGGGAAGCCGCACCGCAGCGACCGCGCGACCAACCAGCTCCCCATCGGTGGGATCGTGAAGTACGGCGCTCTGAGCAGTGCCGACACGTTCACGATCCCACCCGGGCGGGCTCGCCAACGGCAGCCAAGGCGAACAACTGATCGGGAAGCGCGTGGCAGGCGACGTCGTCGCACAGGCCTCAAACGTGTTTCTGATCGGGCTGAGGCACGACGACGCCCCGTACTCGGACGCGCAGATTCGGACGGCGGTGAACTCCGTCGGCCTCACCGATATCAGCGGCGCCACAATCGACACCGCGAACCGGCCGTGGGTGACGGCTACGCTCTCCCCGAAGTACGTCAGCACCGACGAGACGCACCCGTGCAGCTCAGCGCGAACTACTTCGGCATCTTTTACGCGACGTTGATCGCCGAAGCACTCGCGGTCTAGTCCTTCGGGCTTCAGCTACTTGAGACCCTCTTCGACGCGCTTGGCGATAGCGGCATGGCCTTCGTCGTTCACGTGTCCGCCGTCCGGGAGCACCCAGGCGGGGTCGATCACGTTCGGGTCGATGAGGCTGACATAAGTCGCATCGACTGATGCTGCGGCTGCTTGGACTGCCGCGTCGAGTCCGAGAACGTGGGAAGCGACAGCCGTCGTCGTCGACGGGCCGACCGCAATGATCCTCGCGTTAGGCAGTTGCTCGCGGAGCTGGTCGAAGGTCTTCGTGATGTTGGCTTCGACAGCGCTGCGGTCCTGGAGGTAGAGCCCGAAGTCGTTCTGTCCGCCTGCGACCACGACGATGTCCGGTTTCTGCTTCACGACGTCGCCGATGCGTCCGACGTAGTTGTCGCAGAACTGCTTCCCGCATCCAACGAGACTGGCGGTCGCTGCGTACCCGGTCCCGCCGGCTCCGTCGTTCCTGACTTGCCAGTCCTCGACGTCTGCAACGATATTCACCCACCGGTCCGCGGGGGCTGAGGCTCCCTTCCCTGCGGTGTAGGAGTCACCGAGGAACGCTGCGACGGGTCGGGGGTCTTTCATCCGTGTGTAGGTCGGTGCTGGTAGCGGTTCAGCGCCTGCGGCGGGCTTGCTCGCATTGACTTGCTGCACTGCTAGGAATACGAGCGTGACCGCCATGACGGCGACGAGCGCGATGATGATGCCTTTGTAGGAGCGGCTGAACCAGCCAACGAATCCGTTCCCCATGATGTGTCGATCCTAAGCGACGCTCAGGAAGCACCCCGCCCCTTCGCCCGAGGGGCGGGGCGCTCTCGTCGTCGTGCGGCTAGTTACCGGGACAGGTTCTGAGACGTCCGGATCGTCCCTCGCCCAGCTCTCTCCGCACTGCGTGCATTCGAGGTCGCCGGTCTGCATCCCGAGCATGTACTCCTTGCGGAGCGCGTGGGTGTTTGTTTCGGTCATCGCTCCTCCTTTCGGCCGCCTGGTCTACGAGGGTCGCGGCCTTTTGGTTCACATCTGTTCCGGCGACGACGCGCAAATTGGGGGAGATCGGCGGCGTGAAGCATCGCTACGGTGCCAGGCGTGGACCCTGACCAGATGTTTTCCTCGTGCTCGCGGGCGTCCTCCAAGGTGTGAATGCCCTGCTCGCGGGGTTGTGGGGCTACGCGCTGATCCATCCGTGGGTCTGGATCTTCGTACTCGCGATGGTCACGCTGAAGGTCTTCGAGGTTCGCGTGCGTCGCCGTCCCGCGCGGCGGCGCTGACCTCCGAGCAACAGACCGCGTCACGCCAGACCCAGGCGCAGTCGGCGCCCTGCCCGAACCCCCACCCGACGAGGACGGCCCGCTCGGTGTGCGCGAGTGCCCGCGCTTCAACTTCGAGGATCCGGTCAGGGAATTGCACCCAAGCGAGCACCGGGTCCGGCACGGCGAGGTCGATCTCTGCGCCGCCGCGGGCAACTTCGGGAGGTGAGTACGCGTCGCCATGCGTCCACCGGTCGCGGCGACCCTTTGCCGATCAGCGGTCGCGGGGCTTCCGCGTCCGCGCGGTGACCGAACCGCTGGGCGCCCACGCAGGCTGCAGTCTCTGCCGGGCGACTTCGACGTACGCGACGTCGTCGGAGCGCGCGACGGCGAGCGCCTTCACCTGGGCGAGCACGCCGGTCTGCTCGAACCGGAGGTCATACACGGAGACAGGCTGGGGCGAGCCGAGGGGCTCCAAGCTGCCGATTGTGTCGAGGGGCATCGACTCGGCAGCGTAGATGGGAACGTCCTCATGCTCGCGGGACAGCCCGCTGGCCAGACCTGTTCCGAACACCTCCACAAGGCATTGACGATCACCATCCTCAGCTGCCGCGGACCGTATCGGGGAGGACCAGCCAGGGGTCGGCCCGGGAAGTTTTAAACCCTCGACACCAACGAGCGCGATCCCCGGCGGTCCTGGCTAAGGAACGTCGAGGGACCTCCACCCTTCATAGGCAGAAGGTGCCTAATGCTGGGTGGCAGGGGTTGTGGCGTACGCGCCAGATGCCTCGGTCACCTCGTCGATTGAACCGCGTGTCGAGCTCCTTCGGCACGGGTCGGTGGGGACCACCCGAACCTAC
Source organism: Curtobacterium sp. P97 (assembly GCF_023712445.1). Classification (NCBI taxonomy): domain Bacteria; kingdom Bacillati; phylum Actinomycetota; class Actinomycetes; order Micrococcales; family Microbacteriaceae; genus Curtobacterium; species Curtobacterium sp. P97. Next base: position 50,510 of record NZ_JAMAYF010000008.1, read on the forward strand.
GCAGCAGTCCCCGGGAGCGTTCGTCCTCGGTACCGGGCGTGCGATCGGACCTCGGGACGCGCCGGGGTGCGGCGACCGACTCGCGTCGAGCCGTGGTGAGGTGAACCCATGACCAGCGACCTCGTGCCGTGGGTGGTCGCCGGGGGGCTCGCGATCGTCGTGGTCGTCCTGGTGATCGTCCTGCGGCGGACCCAGTCCTCCAACCGTGCCGCCCTGTCCGACGCCGAGGTCCGGCTGGACCACCGCACCGGCACCCTCGAGCGGGAGCACCGCGAGCATACCGCCGCCGCCGACGCGGAGCACGCGCGGCAGCTCGCCGGTGCCGAGGCCTCCCGCCAGCAGGCCCTCGCCGAGGCCGAGGCCGGTCGCGCCCTCGCCCGCACCGGCATGCGCTGGGAGGAAGCCTCGCAGCGCACGATCCTCGAGGTCTGCAAGGCCGCCGGGATCAACGGCGCCCTGCTGACCAACGTGGTGTTCGTGCCGGTGGCCCAGGGCGAGCGGGACCGCGACCGCAGCTACGCCGCCCAGCTCGACCACGTGCTCGTGTTCGAGTCCGGCCACGTGCTGGTCATCGAGAACAAGCGATGGAACGGCATCGTGTTCGACGGTCGCAAGCCGAGCGCCGTGCACCACGCCTTCCGCAACCTGCTCGACGAGTCGTCGCTGACCGGGTCGTTCGCGATCCAGGTCCGCAGCCGTCGTGTCCTCGACCACGCGGACGACGTCGAGCACTGGTGGCAGGTCCGGGTGCAGTCCGGCGGGAACGCCCCGACCCGGCAGGTCCGGCAGCAGGCCCGCCGGCTGCAGCGGTTCCTGGCCGACGAGGACGGCAACGGACCGCAGTGGGTCGACTCGTGCGTGTTCTACTCCGGCGACGCCGCGGCGTACGTCAACCCCGAGGACCGCAGCACGAGCACGACGCCGACGGGTCGTCCCGCGACGACCGCCGTCGTGACGAACGACAACGAGCTCCGCGGGCTCGTCACCGACCTGGCACGCAAGCACGCCGTGCCGAACCGGGCGCGCACCGACTCGGTCGTGCGGCAGCTGGCCGGCCAGGGCGCGCACACGATCACGGTCGGGACGTACCGCCTGCCGGAGGCGTGAGCAGACACGACGAAGCCCCCGCCACCGAGGCGGGGGCTTCGTCGTTCCCGGAGCGGAGGGGCGTCAGCGCAGCGCGCGCAGGGCGTCCGCGATGGGCGTGAGCGCCGCGTCGATCTCGTCGGCGACCCGCACGTGGGTGTCCTCGGACCGACGGTAGGGGTCGTCCACGTCGTCGTCCGCCGGGTCGGCGGGCGGCGGCACGGTCCCCCGCAGTCGAGCGACCCGGTCGACCAGGTCCTGCGCGGTCTCGATGCCGGCCAGGTCTCCGGGCTCCAGCCCGTCGAGCACCCGGGCGAACTGCTTGATGGTGAACGCCCGCTTCGCTGCCCGCGGTGCGAGCGACACGACGGCTGCGCGGTGCGAGCGCTCGGCGGTGAGCACGAGGTCGGCCGACGCCGCGATCTGCTCCGTCAGGTAGCGCGAACGGTGCGTGGAGGGCTCCCCACCCAGACGCGACGACTGCGCGGCAGCCGTCTCGTCCATCAGGGCGCCGTCGTCGGCGATGGTGCCGGCCGACTCGACCGTGAACGCCGGGGCGTCCGGGCCGAGCCGGGCCTCGAGCACCTGGGCGCCGAGGGGCGAGCGGCAGATGTTGCCGCTGCAGACGAACAGGATCCGCATCGTCACGCGGCAGCCTCGCCGGTCCCGAGCAGGTCGTGGCGGACCACGATCGCGTCACGGCCGGGGCCGACGCCGATCGCCGAGATCCGCGCTCCGGACATCGCCTCGACCGCGAGCACGTAGTCCTGCGCGGTCTTCGGCAGGTCCTCGAACGACCGGGCACCGGTGATGTCCTCGGTCCAGCCGGGGAACTCCTCGTAGATCGGCTTCGCGTGGTGGAAGTCCGACTGGTTCACGGGGACCTCGTCCACGCGCTCACCGTCGACCTCGTACGCCACGCAGACCGGGATGGTCTCGAGGCCCGTCAGCACGTCGAGCTTCGTCAGCACGAAGTCGGTCACGCCGTTGATGCGCGCCGTGTACCGGGCGATCGGGGCGTCGTACCAGCCGCAGCGACGCGGACGGCCGGTCGTGGTGCCGAACTCGAAGCCGTTGGCGCGGAGGAACTCCCCCGACTCGTCGAACAGCTCGGTCGGGAACGGCCCGGCGCCGACGCGGGTCGTGTACGCCTTGACGATGCCGATGATGCGCTCGAGCTTGCCCGGTCCGATGCCCGAACCGGTCGCGGCGCCGCCGGCGGTCGCCGACGACGAGGTCACGAACGGGTAGGTGCCGTGGTCGACGTCGAGCATGGTGGCCTGGCCGGCCTCGAACAGCACGGTGTCGCCCCGCTCGAGCGCGCGGTGGATCTCGAGCGCGGTGTCGGCGACCATCGGGCGCAGGCGCTCGGCGAAGGACAGCAGCGACTCCACGACCTCGTCCGCGTCGATCGCGCGACGGTTGAAGACCTTGACCAGCAGGTGGTTCTTCTGGTCGAGGGCCGCCTCGACCTTCTGCCGCAGGATGTTCTCGTCGAAGATGTCCTGGATGCGGATGCCGACGCGGTTGATCTTGTCGGCATAGGTCGGGCCGATGCCGCGACCGGTCGTGCCGATCTGGCGCTTGCCGAGGAAGCGCTCGGTCACCTTGTCGACGGTGCGGTGGTAGTGCGTGATGACGTGCGCGTTCGCGGACACCAGGAGCTTCGAGACGTCCACCCCGCGGGCGCGGAGCGCGTCGAGCTCCTGGAACAGGACCTCGAGGTCGACGACGACACCGTTGCCGATGATCGGGGTGACGCCGGGCGTCAGGATGCCGGACGGCAGCAGGTGCAGCGCGTACTTCTCGCCGCCGACGACGACGGTGTGGCCGGCGTTGTTGCCGCCGTTGAACTTGACGACGTAGTCGATGCGGGACCCGAGGAGGTCGGTTGCCTTCCCCTTGCCCTCGTCACCCCACTGGGCACCGATGATGACTGCTGCGGGCATGGAGGTTCTCCTCACGTTGGCGGAGGACCGCACCGGCGGGCTGGGCCGATGGTCCACCCGAGTCTATCGAGTGGACACCTCCACGCCACATCCCTGTGGACGAGACGGTGGACGAGACGGCTGACGAGGGCGACCCACAGATCGGACCTGGGAGCCCGTCCGGGCCGACCGGCGCAGCGTCGGACGGGTCAGATCCGACGAGCAAGGGAGCACGACATGAGTGACCTCGGTGACAAGGCCAGGGACTTCGCGGACAGCGACAAGGGCGAGCAGGCGACCGACGCCGGTCTCGGCAAGGCCGCGGACGCGGCCGACAAGGCCACCGGCGGTGGCCACGGCGACCAGATCGACAAGGCGGAGCACGCCGCCGACGACAAGATCGGCAAGTAGACCGCACCACGGAACGGACGGGAGGCGCGGTGCCAGCTGGCACCGCGCCACCCCGCCGGGGGGGCGGGGGCCCGGCGGGCCCCGCGCCTCCCGTCCGTCGTGGTGGTGGCGTTCCGCGATCAGGCGCGGAAGAAGTCCTGGTACGACGGGTCGCCCACCGGCTGGGCGTGACCGGGCTGCGCGAGCCGCTCCTCGACCATGGCCTGGAGCGCGTCGGGCGGGGTCAGCCCACGGCGGCGCCACTCCATCGGGTTCGCCCGGAGCTGCATCAGGGAGGTGTGGGATCGCATGGCCTCACTCTCCCATCCATTGCCTAGTTTGCCTAACTACATGTCCCATTGCCGCACTCGGGACCACTCCGCTCGGAGACCGGGAACGGCGAACGCCCCGCCACCGGACCGGTGACGGGGCGTTCGTGTCGATCGCTACTTGCGGGGTGCCACCTTCGCGGTCTCGGCGGAGGTCGCCGAGCCGTCCTGGTAGCCCGTCGCCTTCGCCGTCACCTCGACGGAGAAGCGGTGCCCCGCGTCCGTCGTGCCGAGCGTGTAGCGCTGGTCCGTCGCACCCTGCACCGCGACGCCGTCACGGAGCCACTGGTACGAGTACGAGACCTTCTTGCCGTCCCACGAGCCGGGCTTCGCCTTGAGCGTCTTGCCGACCTTCGGGGTGCCGGAGATCGTGACGGCGCTGCCCTCGCGGAGGGTGAGCGTCGGCACGGTCTGCGCTGCCTGGAGCACGTCGGCCTGGTCGCCCACCGCGTTGCCGAGGTGGAGCAGCAGGACCCGGGCGTTCGTGGCGTCGGCCTGTCGCGTGACCTGCAGCGCGCCCTTGTCCGCGTAGAGCACACCGGTGGTGGTGCCCTGCGCGAAGGTGAGCGCCGGTGCCGACGGGTCGTACGTCGCCGGGTCGGTCTCGTCCACGACGTTGGAGCCGCTGGTGGCGAGGGCCGGGGCGTACGCCGACTCGGTCAGGACCGAGTAGTCGAACGGACCGGTCGCACCGATGGTCGACGCCGACACCGTCAGCACCTTGACGGCGCTGTCGAACGTGTTGACGTCCTGTCCCGCGGTGCCGCCGTTGAGCGGCTGCGCGTCGACCGTCTTGCCCGTCGCGAGGTCCACCGTGGTGGCGAGCGTCGCGTCGACCGTGGCCGACTTGGCGTCGTAGACCAGGTAGTCCGGCTCACCGTCGCGGTCCGTGTCGATGAGGACCTCGACGTTGGTCACCGCGCCGGGGTTCGCGTCGGCACCCGCGGTCTGGACGCCGAAGGCGAGCGTGTCGGATGCCTTGTCGTAGTTCGCGCCGTAGGCCCGGATGTCGGCGGCCTGGAGCGACTGCTTCGCCGAACCGGCGGGCAGCGGCTCCTGCGGGTCGGTCCCGCCCAGGACGAACGGTGCGACGGACGAGTGGTACCCGGTGACGGCGTCGCCCTGGTCGACCGAGCGGCCGGTGAGCGCGAGCTCCGCGGTCGTGGTCGAGCCCGAGAACGCGATGTCCTTGCCGTGCACGGCGCTGACCGGCTTCGGCGCGACGTACGCACCGAGGCGCATCGGGTTCAGCTTCGCGTCCGTCGGCGTGAAGGACACGACACCGGACTCGGCGGCGACGAACTCACGCTGGTAGCCGGACTGCACCGACTCCTGCGTGGGGTCGATGACGCGACGCAGCTGCGTCGGGTCGGCGATCGTGTACGTCAGCTTGACGGTCGCGGTGCCGTGCGCCGGAGCGGTGACCCGCTTCGTGCTCAGCGAGAACGCGACACCCGGCTGGTCCACCTGGGCCTGGTACGCCACGTCGTACGTGTGCGGACGGCCGTCGGTGTTCTGGATCTGCAGGGTGCGGGACTCGGTGGTCTTCCCGCTGACCTCGACGACACCGTACGAGGCGGTGACGAGCTGGTCGTTCTCGATGCTGCGCACCGTGGTGCCCGCGGTGACCGCCTGCAGCGCGTCGACGCGGCCGGTGCCCTGGCGCAGCAGCGTGGCGTCCCGGTCACCCTGACGAACGTCGTGCGTCGCGGTGTTCATCACGGCGGCCTTGACCTGCGGGGCCGTCCACGACGGGTGCGACTGGAACGTCAGCGCGACGATGCCGGCCACGTGCGGGGTCGCCATCGAGGTGCCGCTCATCGACATGCGGCCGTCACCGGTGCCGTTGGCCGCGGAGATCACGTTGACCCCGGGGCCGGCGACGTCCGGCTTGACGATGTCGTCGAACGAGCCGTGCACGCCACGGCTGGTGAACGGGGCGAGCGTGTTCACGTTCGCCTGGTCGGTCGCCAGCTGGAAGCCCTTGAGCTCCTGGGCGAACTGCACGTGCAGGGTCCCGGCCGTCGCGGCGGCCTGGAGGCTCGCAGCACTGTCCGAGGTCAGCTCGGCACCCGGGATGGTCGCGTTCCCCGCGATGCCCGAGTCGAAGCTGGTCACCGTCCCGGCCAGCAGGACGCCGACACCGCCGGCTGCCTGCACGTTGGTGAAGCGCACACCGGAGCCGCACTCGAGCGCCCCGTCGGTCCACTTCAGCCAGACGACCTTGCCCTTGATCTTCGCGGCCTCGTCGGCGCTGAACGCTGCGCAGCCGTCGATGTTCGTGGTCGGGACGACGACGTCGCCCTCCACCGGCAGCGTGCCCTGGTAGTTCTGCGAGTACTGCGCACGGTAGGTGCCGGCGACGTCGGACGGCGCGGTGGCCTTGACACCGTCGAACAGCGACTGCCCGGTGGCGCTCGCGGCGACGGTGAGGGCGCCCTCGGCGTTGCCCGGCGAGCCACCGATGTCGGTGAAGTCGTCGGCGTTGCCCGAGGCGATGACGGGCAGGACACCGCGGGCGGTGAGCGCGTCGATCTTCGCGTTGTCGGGGTCGTCCGGTGCGCCGTAGTCGGAACCGAGCGACAGGTTGAGGACGTTGATGTCCTTGCCCTCGGTCAGGGCCTGGCCGACCCAGTCGAGCGCGGCACCGGTCAGGTCGGTCGAGCCGCCGCCGTCACCGAACACCTTGAGGGCGTAGAGGCCGGCGTCCGGCGCGGTGCCCGGGCCGATCCACATGTCCTGGACGGACTGGTTGGTCAGCTTCGTGTAGTCGCCGCGGAACGTCTTCTTGTCCGCGGTCAGGCCGTAGCCGGCGGCGGTGCCGGACACGTGCGTGCCGTGGTCGCCGCCCTTGCCGTCGATCGGGTTCGCGTCCGGCTTCGGGGTCGGGTCGTAGCCCGCGCTCGAGGAGTCGGCGTTGTAGGTGGGGCCGGCGAAGTCGTAGCCACCGAGGTACTTCTTCGCGTCGAACCAGCTCGGGTCCGGCGCGCTCGTGCTCGCGAGGGCCTGCTCGTACGCGGCCGTCGTGCCGGGGCCGCCGAAGTCGGCCTGGGTGTAGTCGAGACCGGTGTCGAGGACGGCGACGTTGACGCCCTTGCCGGTGCGGCCGGTCTGCTGCCACGCGTCGAGCGAGCGCGTGTAGACGTCGCTCGCGGCGTTCTTCGGGCTGACGCCGTCCGCGCCCGGCTGCACCAGGTCGGGGTCGACGCCGCTCGGGGCCTTCGACGCGTCACCCGGGGTCGGGTCGACGATCTTCTTCGGCGTGAGCGGGATGATGCTCTCGACGTCCGACCGGCTGGCGATGTCGCGCAGGGCGTCGACGTCGGCGACGACGGCGACACCGGGGACGGTGTACTCGGTCGAGTACAGCTCCGTCGCCTCTGCGTCGGACCGCTTGACGGCGGCGCGGACGGCGTCGACGGTCGACGTGATCGCCTGCACGCGCTCCTTCGCGGCGGACGACGGCGTCTTCGACCTCGTCAGGTCGCCGCCCTTCGCCTTCGCGTCGACCTCGAGGGCCCCCTGGCCGGTCGTGCGGACGAACGCCGCGACCGTCTTCTGGGGCTTGGCGTCGCGCAGGGGCGCCGCGAGCTTGAGGTCGGCGGCGGAGAGACCGCTCGGCGCGGCGTTCGCTGCGCCGCCCACGGCGAGACCGCCGCACGACAGGGCGACGGCGGCGATGCCGGCGGTCAGGATGCGTGCGACGCGTGACCGCGTGGTGCGCTCCGTGGTGGGTGGTTGCTCGGGTACTGCACGGTTCGGTGTTGCACGTGTCACAGGGCGCACTCCTCGGCTCTGTCCGTGGTGGGAATTCCTGTGAAGTTATGCGTTCGTTCACAGGCGGAACAGTCCGCACTTTGGAGGACTGGCCCTCGTTCGGGGGTACAGCACCTCGTAACTTGCACAGCAGTGTGCACGTTATTACGATGGTGCTCGTGACCACCACCGACCAGCCCGGACGCGCGCCCCGACGGGACGCGACGGCGAACCGGGCCGCCCTGATCGAGGCCGCACGGAGCGTCCTGCAGCAGGACCCCGATGCCTCGCTCGAGACCATCGCGTCCGCCGCGGGCCTGTCGCGCCGTGCGGTCTACGGACACTTCCCCTCCCGCGACGACCTCGTGCGCGAGGTCGTGACCGGCGGCGCCGCACGGATCGCCGGCGCGATGCCGTCGTCGTCCGAGCTCGCCGACCTCCCGCCCGCCGCACGGCTCGCGGCGATCGCCGTGACGCTCTGGGCCGAGGTCTCGCACGTGCGCTCCATGGCCCGCGTCGCCCTGCGCAGCCCGTTCGCCGAGTCCGTGGCCGAGGTGTTCGCGCCGCTGCGGGCACAGGTCCGCACGGCCTGCGCGCTCGGCATCGACGAGGGCTCGATGCGCGACGACGTCGACGCGGACACGCTCGCCCGCCTGGTCGAGGCCGCGTGCATCGCCGTCCTCGACGAGGCCACCCGGTCCGGCACGAGCGACGAAGCCGGTCGCCGCACGGTCGTGCTGTCGGCGCTCGGCACCGCCGGCATCGACTGGCGCACCGCGCTGCTGTCGGAACCCGCCGCACCCGCACCCCGTACCGAGCAGGAGACCCGCGCATGACGCTCGAACTCGACCACGTCGGCATCAGCGACGAGCCCGGCGCCGCGCTGCCCGTCGTGTCCGCCGTCGCCGCCCCTGGTCGCCCCGGTGTCGTCGCCGTCGAGACCGAGCAGGCCCCGGTGCTCGCGTCCCTGATCGCCGGCGGGCGGATGCGTCCCGAGTCCGGGCGGGTGCTGCTCGACGGACACGAGGACCCCGCAGCGGTGCGCGCGGCCTTCGCGCTCGTGGACACCCCGGGCGTCGCCGAACCGTTCCCCGTCATGACGCTCCGGAAGGTCGTGCGCGAGGAACTCGCGTTCGCCGGGCAGCGCCCCTCCCGCGACCACGTCGACACCGTGCTCGACGAGCTCGGCGTGCGGGACCACGCCGACACGCAGGTGCAGCGGGTCCCGACCGACGTGCGGGTGCGGCTGCTCGTCGAGCTCGCGCTGCTGCGGGGCGGGGTCACGGGCATCGTGCTCACCTCGCCCGAGCGGCACGGCGGCGCCGTGGCCGACTGGTTCGCGGTCGTGCGCGACGTCGCCCGGCGCGGCGTCACCGTCGTCCTCGTGACGTCGAAGGCCGCCGCAGCCACCGTCGAGCAGCTGCTCGACACGATCCGCACCGAGGGTCCCGACGACGCGACCTCGACCGACGGAGGCGACCAGGGCCTCCCGTCCGGCCCCTCCGACCCCGAAACTCCCGCAACCGTCCCGACGGAGGCACCCGCGTGACCATCCCCTCGCTCATCCGCGCCGAACTGGCGCGCCTCACCGCCACGCCGCTCGCCCGGCTCGCGTTCGTCGCCCTCATGGTGGTGCCGCTGCTCTACGGCGGCGCGTACCTCTGGGCGAACCGCGACCCGTACGCCAAGCTCGACCAGATCCCGGCCGCGATCGTCGACCAGGACGCCGGCGCGACGCTCGACGGCGAGCGGGTCGACTACGGCGAGGACGTCACGAAGGAGGCGATCGACGGCGCCGACTTCAAGTGGACCGAGACGACCGCGGCCGACGCGCGCTCCGGCGTGCGGAACGGCAAGTACGACTTCGTCGTGACGATCCCGCACGACTTCTCCGAGGCCCTGGCGTCGGCGCAGGGCGACGACCCGAAGCGTGCCGAACTCGTCATGACGACCGCGGACACGAACTCGTACCTCGCCTCGACCATCGCGGAGCAGGCCGGCAAGACCATGCGCACGGCCGTCGCCGAGCGGGTCGGCAAGCAGGCGGCGACGACCCTGCTCGTCGGACTCGCCGACGTGCGGGACAGCCTCGGCGACGCCGTCGACGGTGCGGGACAGCTCGCATCGGGGGCCACCACGGCTGCCGACGGTGCGTCCTCGCTCGCGTCCGGCACCTCCGCGCTTTCCGACGGGGCCTCGCAGCTCGCCTCCGGTACCGCCTCGCTGCCCGCGCAGACCGCGCAGCTCGACAGCGGCGCACAGCAGGTCGCGTCCGGGGCCTCGACCCTGGCGTCCGGGCTGCAGTCCGCACAGCAGCAGACCGCCTCGCTGCCCGCGCAGACCGCGCAGCTGAACGACGGCGCGCAGCGGGTCGCCGCGGGGAACGCCGCGTTGGCCGACAAGGTCGACTCGGTCAGCGCCGACGTCGACGCGGTGCAGCCGGTGGACGCCGCCACGGTGCTCGCGCAGATCACCGCGAACCTGCCGGAGGGCGTCACGCTGACCCCCTCGCAGCAGGAGGCGATCACGAAGGCGGTCGGCGACGTGAACACCGCCGGCGCCTCGGCCAAGGAGACCTACGCGTCGACCAAGTCGGCCGTCGACCAGCTCCGCGACGGGTCGGCCCAGGTCGCGGCCGGCACGTCGGCGCTGGCCTCGGCGTCGCCGCAGCTCGCGGACGGCATCGCATCGGCGTCGAGCGGCGCCTCGCAGCTCGCATCGGGCTCGTCGCAGGTCGCCGCGGGCACGTCGAAGCTCGCCGCCGCGGCACCGACGCTGTCCTCCGGTGCGGCCTCGCTCGCGGACGGTGCCGCGTCGGCCGCCTCCGGCGCCTCGCAGCTCTCATCGGGTGTCGACCAGCTCGAGGACGGCTCGAAGGAGCTCGCCGCGAAGCTCGACCAGGGACGCACGAGGATCCCGGCATCGACCGCCGCCCAGCGCTCGTCGCAGGCGTCCGTGATCTCGGACCCGGTCAAGGTCGGCGACGACAACGTCGCCGCCGCGTCGAACTACGGCGCCGGCCTCGCACCGTTCTTCATCTCGCTCGCCGCCTGGATCGGCATGTACGCGCTGTTCCTCATCCTCAAGCCGATCTCCAAGCGGGCGATCACCGCCGTGCAGAAGCCGCTGCGCGTGGTGCTCGGCGGCTGGCTCACCCCGGCGCTCCTCGGGGTCGTGCAGATGGCGGCGCTGTTCCTGATCGTGCGGTTCGCGCTCGACCTCGACGTGGTGCACGCCGGGTCGACGGTGGCCGTGATGGTGCTCGCCTCGGCGACCTTCGCGGCGATCATCATGGCGCTCAACGTGCTGCTCGGCTCGGTCGGGCAGTTCCTCGGCCTGGTGCTCATGCTCGTGCAGCTCGTGACCGCCGGCGGGACCTTCCCGTGGCAGACGCTGCCGGGGCCGTTGGCGGCGCTGCACTTCGCGCTCCCGATGACCTACTCCGTGGACGCGATCCGGCAGACGATGTACGGCGGGTCGTTCGCGGCGGTGTGGTCGGACGCGGGGGTGCTCGCGTGCTGGTTGCTCGGCGCGCTGCTCGTGTCGTACGTCGTCACCGCGCGGCAGACCCGCTCGCGGACGCTGCGCGACCTGCGGCCGAGCCTGATCGGGTAGCGCGGGCGCGGCGCGGAGCGCGGCGCGGAGCGCGGCGGCGCGGGCGGCGCGGGCGGCGCGGGCGCGGCGCTCGGGGCGGCGCGGGCGGCGCTCGGCGCTCAGGGCGGCTCGGCCGTCAGCACAACGAGAAGCACGTCGCGCCACGCGGTTCCGTGGCGCGACGTGCTTCCGGTGGTGCGCGAGCACCCAGCACCACACGCCGCCTCCGCGCCACCTCCGCCCCGCGAGCACGCCGGACGCCCCGCGCCCGCTACACCCATCCCATCGCACCCCACCCACCCCGGTCGGCGCACCATGTCCTGACAACCGCTCGAGTCGGGGCCGCTACGATCGAGGGACACCACGACGGGTCGAGGGAGATCATGGGAGACGGCAGGTCCGCCACCGCAGACGGCAAACCGGCGACCATCTACGACGTCGCCGCCCGCGCAGGGGTCTCGAAGTCCCTCGTCTCGCTCGTGCTCCAGCGGTCCCCGAAGGTCAGCGACCAGCGCCGCGAGGCCGTCCTGCGGGCCATCCAGGAACTCGACTACCGCCCGAGCACCGCGGCCGTGTCCCTCGCCGGCACCCGCAGCCGCACGATCGGCGTCGTCCTCGACGACTTCCGCAACCAGTGGTTCGTCGACCTGCTCACCGGCCTGCGCGAGGCGCTGCAGGACCAGGGGCACCGCCTCGTCGTCGCCGACCGCTTCCTCAACACCGGGCTCGACGCCTCACCCGTCGAGGGCTTCCTGTCCATGCGCGTCGAGGGCATCGTCATCGCCGGCGAGCCCGACACCGACCTCGCGATCCCGGCGAGCATGCCCGTCGTCGTCGCCGGCGGTCGTGCGGCGCTCCCCCGCGCCGACACCGTCGCGAACGACGACCGCGCCGGTGGCCGGATGGCCGCCGAGCACCTGCTCGCGCTCGGCCACACGCGCATCGGCTTCGTCGGCGGGCGCTCGGCTGCGTCCGCGGAGCGGCTCACCGGCCTGGAGGCACGGATCACCTCCGCCACGTCGCCCACCTCGCTCGCCACGCACGTCATGCCCGTGGAACCCACCGAGGAGGCCGGCGCCGAGGCCGTCGGGCACCTGCTCGACGCCCACCCCGACGTCACCGCGGTGTTCGCCGCGAACGACGTCATGGCGCTCGGTGCGATGTCGGGGCTCGCCGCACGGGGCTTGCGCGTCCCCGAGGACGTGTCGGTGATGGGCTACGACGACACCCCGCTCGCGGCGTCGTCCTACGTCGGCCTCACGAGCATCGACGACCGCAGCGTGGAGATCGGCCGCGGCGCCGGGGAGCGCCTGCTCGCCCGGATCGCCGACCCGACCGCTCCGGCGCAGGAGACCCTGGTCGAGCCCCGGCTCGTCGCCCGCCGCACGACCGCTCCGCGCTGACGCGAGCAAGCCCGCCCGCGCCGCCCGCGCGCACGAGACTCGTCTGAGCGGACACGTTCGCGGCCCCGGCGTCGCGAACGTGTCCGCGGAGCCGAGTCTCGTGCGCGGCCCCGCCGGCCCGGCGGCCCCGCGGCCCGGCGGCCCGGCGGCCCCGCGGCCCCGCGGCCCCGCGGCGAGCGCGTCAGTCCATGGGCAGGACCGCGTGCTGGACGACCCAGGCGTGCATGACGATCGCCGCCGCGGCCGAGGCGTTGATGCTCCGCGTCGACCCGAACTGCGTGATCTCGAGGTGGGCGTCCGCGCCCGCGACGGCCTCGTCGGTGAGCCCGGGTCCCTCCTGCCCGAACAGGAACACGCAGCGCTCCGGGATCGCCGCGGTCTCGATGCGCTCGGCTCCCGGGGTGTTGTCGATCGCGACGACCGGTCGTCCCTCCTCGTGCATCGCAGCCAGGAACGCCGCGACGTCCGGGTGGTACCGCACGTGCTGGTACCGGTCGGTGACCATCGCCCCGCGCTTGTTCCAGCGCCGCCGACCGATGACGTGCACGGTGCCGGCGAGGAACGCGTTCGCACTCCGCACGATCGACCCGATGTTGAGGTCGTGCTGCCAGTTCTCGATCGCGACGTCGAAGGCGTGCCGGCGGGTGTCGAGCTCGGCGACGATGGCGTCCATCGACCAGTACCGGAAGCGGTCGACGACGTTGCGGGTGTCCCCGGCGGCGAGGAGCTCCGGGTCGAGCCGGGGGTCGTCCGGCCAGGGCTCGGGGTGCGGCCCGACGCCGTTCGTCGTGGCCTCGTGGGTCGGTGGCAGCGTGGGACCGTCCGGCTGCGCCGGTCCCGTCGACGGGACCACGGGGTCGGACGGGAGGCGCTCGGTCACGTGACCAGCGTAGGGCGCGTGCCCCGCGCCTCCCGTCCGGCGACCGCCGTCAGCCGACGGTCAGTACGACGTCGGGTACGTGACCGACGGCTCGGACATCGCGACCGCGACGAGCGCGATGAAGAGCACGGCGTAGAAGACCGTGATCACCCCGCCGACGATGACCGCTGCGAGCGCCAGGCCACGGCCGCCCTCGTCACGCTTCTTCGCCTGGGACATCGCGACGAAGCCGAGGACGAACCCGACGATCGGCGCGACGAACGCCGCCACGAGCGCGATGATCGCGAGGGTGTTCGTGCGCTGCGGGGCGGCCGGCGCCGTTGCGTACGGCTGGTACGGGTGCTGCTGGGGCTGGACGTTCTGTTCTGACACGGCTGACGAGCCTAGGAGCGCCGCGTTTTCGTGGAGAAGTGCCAATCTTCGTCCGGCCTCAGGTCGTGCCGGGGCGCAGGTAGTCCTCGGGGTCGTCGCCGCTGCCGGTCGTCGTGAAGATGCGCTTGCGGTCGCCGGGGCGGGCCGGGTCGTGGAGCACGGTGACCGTCCCGCCGAGCACCGGAGCGGTGCCGTGGGTGAAGCCCTCGGTCCGCTCGACCCAGCGCCGGACGCCGTGCAGGTCCATGAACGAGAACGTCCACCGCAGCAGCGTGCGCGACGCGTCCGGGGTCGTACCGCCGCTGATCGCGGTGACCTCGCCCGTCGTACGACGGCCGTTCGCCATGACGTCCGTGAGTCGGGCGCGACGGTTCCCGCGGCCGACCCGCGTGGCACCGCCGGCCACGAGCGCGAGGACGGTCACGACGGTGAGGAGCCCCGGCAGCCACCACACGGCGGTGTACAGGATCCAGCTGCCGATGCCCCACGTCTCGTCGTGCCCGAACGTCGGGTCGACGGCCACGCCGACGCGGTCCGGGGCGGGCCACTGCGTGGTCGTGGCCCACCAGGTGCACGCGGTGGCACCGACGAGCCAGAGCGGCAGCGGCCCGAGCCCGACCAGGTCGGTGGTGCGCCCGGACCACCGGTGGTTCCACCGCGTGTACACGCCGACGGCCACCAGGGTGCCGACGACCGCGCTCGGGGCCGCCCACAGGTGCGTCTCCGGGTCGGGGCTGTCGGAGAAGATGCTGTTGACCGTCATCATCCGGAAGCGCAGGACGAAGTCCGACACCGCGAGTCCACCGATCACCCCCGCGGCGACGACCAGCAGTGCACCGACGACGGTCATCGTCAGGGCGGTGGTCGAGCCGCGGTACCGGGCCTCGCGTTCGCGGCGTGCCTGCTGCGGGTCGACCGTGCTCACGACGCGGTGGTGCCGTGCGTGCGGACGCGGGCCTCGATGCCGGCGGTGATGATCTCGAGGCCCAGGGCGAAGCGGTCGTCGTACGAGTGCTCGCCGAGGATCTCCCCGACCACGCGGTGCCGCTCGGGGCGCCCGGCCTCGGAGTCGCCGCGGCCGACCTGCACGCCGGCGTGCCCGACGACGAAGTCGTAGACCACGAAGAACGCGTACATGGCCTCGCGCTCCGGCAGACCTGCCTGCTGCAGGGCCCCGACGACCTTCGCCACGACGGCGTCGGACTCGGTGGAGGCGAGCGGGGCGCGCTGGCTGTGCGACTCGAGCACGAGGGGGTGGGTGCGCATGAGGTCGCGGAAGGTGCAGGCGAAGACGTGGACGACCGAACGCCAGTCGTCCGGCCAGACGAAGGTGGCCGTGAACTCGTCGACGGTACGACGGACGAGCTCGGCATGCAGGTCGTCGAGGCCGCCGATCGTCCGGTGCACGGTCATCGGTGCGACGCCGAGCTTCGCGCCGAGGGCGCGGAAGGACAGGCGGTCGAGGCCCTCCTCGTTGGCGATGGCGGTGGCGGCGTCGACCACCTGCTGTCGGCTCAGGACGTTGGGGCGACCGCGGCGGCGACGGGGCGCGGCGGCGGTTTCGGCTGCCGGTGTCGTCCCGGTGGGGGCGTCGGCCGCTCCCGCGCCGGTACGGCCGTCGGTCGTGGTGCGCGGCTGTGCGGTGGGGCTGCCGGGGTCGACGAGCACGGGGAGGCCTCCTTGATCCGGTACGTGTCCCGAAAATCGTAGCCCAAAGCCGAACGCCGGTCGGTGTCCGGTCGGCCAGTCCTCCACAGTCGGGTGACCACCGGGTCCGGCGAGCGGCGGCCCCAGTACGCTGGGCCCATGGCGACCCGCGACGAAGTCGAGTGCTGGCTGACCGACATGGACGGTGTGCTCGTCCACGAGAACCAGGCCCTGCCGGGCGCTCCCGAGCTCATCCAGCAGTGGCTGGACGAAGGGACCGAGTTCCTCGTCCTGACGAACAACTCGATCTTCACGCCGCGTGACCTCAGCGCCCGGCTGCGGTGGTCGGGTCTCGAGGTCCCCGAGGAGCGCATCTGGACGTCGGCGCTCGCCACGGCGGACTTCTGCCGCTCGCAGATGCCCGGGGGCTCCGCGTTCGTGATCGGCGAGGCCGGCATGACGACGGCGCTGCACGAGGCCGGCTTCATCATGACCGAGACCGCGCCCGACTACGTCGTCGTCGGCGAGACCCGCAACTACTCGTTCGAGGCGATCACCAAGGCCGTTCGGCTCATCCGCGACGGTGCCCGGTTCATCGTGACGAACCCCGACGCCACCGGGCCCAGTGCCGAGGGGGTCCTGCCGGCGACCGGGGCCATCGCCGCGATGATCGAGAAGGCCACCGGGAAGCAGCCGTACGTCGTCGGCAAGCCGAACCCGATGATGTTCCGCTCGGCGATGAACCGGATCGGGGCCCACTCCGAGAACACGGGCATGATCGGCGACCGCATGGACACCGACGTGCAGGCGGGCATCGAGGCCGGGCTCCACACCGTCCTGGTGATGACCGGCATCAGCGACCAGGCCGAGATCGACCGGTACCCGTTCCGCCCGAGCGAGGTCATCGCCGGCGTGCACGAGCTCGTCCGCGCGGAGCCGATCGAGGTCGAGCTCTAGCGAGGGCGTGAACGCGCGCTCAGACCGGGTTCGCCCGGAGCAGCCGCTCCGTCGCGATCATCGCGCCGCCCACGACCGCCGGGATCCCGCCGCCGGGGTGCACCGACGCTCCCACCCGCCACAGCCAGGGCCGCCAGCGGTCGTTGTACGAGGGGCGGTGGAACGGCCCGCTCTGCCACGGCGGACGGGCCGCCCCGTAGAGCGCCCCGTGCGGTTCGCCGCCGGTGCCGTAGTACTGCGGGTCGAGGACCACGTGGTCGTCGAGCAGGTCGGTGATCGGTCGGTCGAGACCCAGCGCTGCCGACACCCGGTCGACCTCCCGCCGCACGAAGGGGTGGTCGACCTCGTAGTGCGCGCCGTCCGCGGGTGCGGTCAGCAGCACGCCCACGGTGCCGTGCGGGTTCGGGGAGAGCTCGCCGGCGCGGTAGTGGTTGACGAACACCATCGTGTCCGCCGGTTCGTCGCCCGCCTCGAGGCTCCGGTGCAGTGCGTCCGGCTTCGTCGGCAGCACCACGCTGTGCGTCGCGAGGTTCTCGGGCAGCTCCTCGCGCAGCACGCCGTAGAGCGCGACGGCGGAGCAGGACAAGGCTCGGGGGCGGGAGCGCGGGCGGGGCAGCGCGGACATCGCGGACATCGCGGACGGACCGGACGGACGGGTCAGCGCGGCGAGCCGGTCGGCGTCGAGGGCGCTGACGACCAGGTCGGCGGGGTGGTGCGCGGCCTCGGTGGTGACGCCACCGCGCGCGATGCAGGTGACGGCCTCGCCGGTGCGGACCTCGACGCCGGCGGCCTCGGCGAGTCGCTGCAGCGCGAGCACGACCTCGTAGACGCCGCCGCGGGGCACCCACGCGCCGGTCTCCGCCATGATCGCCGGCATGCTCGCGTAGAGCGCAGGGGTGCGTGCGGGTGAGACCCCGGCGTTGAGGGTGTGGATCGCGATGATCTCGCGCAGCCCGTCCGGCAGCCACGGCAGGCCGTCGAGGTACGCACGCGTGGTGAGCCGCGAGCCGTACACGGAGAGCAGGCGACGGACGGCCGGCAGGGCCGAGCGGTCGAGCGGGTCGGCGAGCAGGAGCCGCGTGACGTCGTCGGCGAGCGGCGCGTGCAGGTCGGCGAAGCGTCGCCACGCCGGGTACCAGGGGTGGTCGGGTGCCACCGGGAGCGCGGTCTCCTCGCCGCCGTGGAAGTACCGGCCGACCTCGGGCATGCGCACCAGGTCGAGGTGCCCGTCCTCGCCGGAACGTCCGCCGAGTCGCCGCAGCAGCTCGTCCCACACCGCCGGGAAGGTGACGAGCGACGGCCCGGTGTCGATCCGGTCCGCCCCGAGCTGGATGCGACGGCTCTTGCCGCCGAGCCGGTCCGACGCCTCGAGCAGGGTCACACGGTGCCCGGCACGGGCGAGCAGGGCGGCGGTGGTGAGGCCACCGATCCCACCTCCGACGACGACGACACGACTCACCGGGCACCTCCGAGCACGATGGACACCAGGAGCAGCACCCCGGCGAAGGACCCCGCGATGTACGGGAAGGCGACCGACAGGCGGTACAGGCGGTGACCGGTCTCCGGCGACGGGGCGCGCAGCAGGCACACGACGAGGACGCCGGCGATGAGCAGGTTGACGGCGGCGACGGGGATGCTGACCACGGCGAACAACACCGTCGACACCACCCACCAGGCGCCGCTCCACAGCGCGGTCCCCCGGGGTCCGAGCCGGACCGCGGTCGTGGTGATGCCCGCGTCACGGTCCTCGACGATGTCCTGCACGGCGTCGAAGGCGTGCTTGGCGACGCTCCAGGCCATCAGTCCCAGCGCGGCGGGCCACGTCGGCTCCTCCTCGAGGGCGAACGGCACGATGACCAGCGGCAGCGCGTACGCCGCGTTGCTCAGCGAGTCGAGGTACGGCCGCGCCTTGAAGCGCACCGGTGGCGCGGAGTAGCAGACGAAGACGACCGCGTAGAGCAGGATCGCGGCGTTCGCGAGCGGCGGCAGCGTCAGCAGGAACGCGACGAGGAACGGCACGTTGACCACGGCGACCGCCCAGACGATGAGTCGGACCTCGGACTGCCGGATCCTGGCACCCTCGATGGACCCCTTGCGGGGGTTCGTCGCGTCGGTGTCCTGGTCGAACACGTCGTTGACGCCGTAGATGAGCAGGTTGAACGGCAGCGTCAGCCAGATCAGGATCGGCAGCGCCCGCAGGTCGAACAGCGCGCCGGTGAGCCACACGGCGACCAGCCCCGAGCCGATCGTGTTGATCCACAGGACCGGACGCGAGACGTGCACCAGTCGGCGCACGGTCGCACCGGCCCCGGACCGCAGGGTCCTGGGCAACTGTCCGGTCCCGTCGGTCACCGGCCCGAGCGTACCCGGCGGCGCCCGTGCTACTCCACCGTCACGAGCGTCCCGAGCGGCAGGGCGTCGAGCGCCGCGACCCCCTCCGCGGAGAGCCGCACGCACCCGTGGGACACCGTCCCCGAGGCCGCCGCGTTCCAGTGCAGGCCGATGAGCCCGCCGTCCGACCCGCCGTACGGTTCGTCGGCTGCGCTCGAGTGCAGCGACGTCAGCTGGATCGCGTGGTCGCCCGTCCCTTGCGAGGGGTCGACGTACCGCTGCTCCAGGTACCCCGTCACGCCGGTCGGCGTCGGGGTGTCGGAGGTGCCCACCCCCGCGGGGAAGCTCCGGGTGACCCGTCCGGACGAGGACTCGATGGACACGGTCTGGTCGGCGGTCGAGATGACCACGTGCGACGTCGGTGTCACCTGCTGCACGAGTGCCGTCCGCGGCATCCACGCGGCCGTCTGCGCGGCCGCGTGTCCGTCGGCCGCCGAGGGCAGCTCCCGCCGCGCCGGCGTGAGGACGAGCTCCCAGTCCCCCTCGTGCCGCAGTCCCACGACCGTCGTCGGCTGGCCGAGGAAGTCGGTGGCCGCGAAGCGCGCGACAGGGTGCTGCCGATCGGACCCGAAGAGCGGTGCGTCGGTGCGGAGGTGGAAGACCTCGGCGGACGACACCGTCCGGTCGACGGGCAGCAGGCCGCCGACCACGGCCGAGTAGCGCGCTTCGGGCAGCGCGGCGAGCGCCGCTGCGGCGACGTCGGGGACGCTCGGCACCGTGCGCGCCGTGGCCGTGGGGGTGCGGTCCGCCGCGGCGGGGACGGCGTCGCCGCCGGTCGCGCCGGTCAGCACCGGGACGGCGATCGCGGCGGCGGCGACCACGACGGCGGCGATGCCGACGGTGGTCCAGGTCTTGGGGTACGGCACGGGGGCCTCCGGTGGTGCGAGGGGGGTGAGCGGTCAGGCGCGGCGGACGGGAGGCGCGGGGCGGGCCGGTCCCGCGCCTCCCGTCGGGTGGGTGCGGACGGGAGGCACGTGACGGGCCGGTCCCGCGCCTCCAGTCCGGTGGGTCAGCCGCTGACGACCGGCAGGTGCACGCCGGCGGGGACGGTCCCGGTGGCGCCGGTGCCGCCCGACGTGCCCGCGCCGCCGGTCGATCCGCCCGCGTTCGACGCCGCGGTCACGGTGATCGCGAGCGGCGTCACGAGCACCGAGGCGCCCGACGCGTCGGCGAGGTCGAGCGTGTGCGCGCCGACCGGAGCGTCCGCGGGGATCACGACCGAGCCGGTCGCGGAGCCGTCCGGACCGACCGTGAGCGTGCCGACCGTGACCGGGTCGGACCGCAGGACGACCTGCAGGGTGGCGCCGGCGGGGAGTCCGGTGCCGGCGAGGGCGATCGTCTTCCCGGCCTGCACGGAGGTGCCCTCGGGGGCGCTCAGCACGCCGGAGACGACGCGGGCCTGCCCGCCGGTCGAGACGACCGTCGCGGTGCCGTCCGCGCCGACGGCGACGGTCGCGCTCGTCGCGGCTGCGAGGTCGAGCCGCTCCCACGAGCCGTTCGCGGAGCCGGACTGGTCGAGGGGGTGGCCCGAGGCGATCTCGGTCTGCGCGAGCACCTGCGTGCGCTGCGCGTCGGTCAGGGTCGGGAAGGTCGACAGGAGCAGGTTCGACGCGCCGGTGGGGACCGACGGGGCGAGACCCGCGGTGCCGGTCTGCGCGAAGCCGTAGGTCATGCGCTCGCGGTAGACCTGCACGGCCGAGGCCCGGTCGGTGACGACCTGCGCGGTGCCGCCGGGCATCGCCTGGCCGCCGTAGGGGTCGTCGGTGTAGGGCCGCTCCGCGGCGATGCAGTTCGCGAGGGTGTCGCCGCACGTCGCCTCGAGGTACGCCGTGAGCTCGGCGCGGGCCGGCTCGAGGACCTCGGTGCGGTACCGCGTGTCGGACCAGCGGGCGGCGAGGGCGGCCTCGCCGTCGATGCGTCCGCCCATGATGTCGAGCGGGTAGTGGACGCCGAGGACGATGCGGTCGTTGCCGGCCTCGGACGTGCGGGCGAGGATCTCCGGCGCGAGTTCGGGCACGAGCGTGGCGAGGGTGATGCCCGCCTGGTACGCCGTGGTGGTGTGCCCGGACGGGTACGAGCCGCCGGTGCAGATGCCCTTCTGGCCGTAGCCGGCGTCGAGCACGACGTCGTTCGGCGAGAACTCGTGCGTGGTGTCGGTCGTGGCCGGCACCCGTGTGATCGTGAGGTTGCCCTTCGCGTCCGCCCAGGCCGTGCCGGTGCGGTTCGCGGCGAGCGACGACGCGTTCACGGTCGCCGGGTTGCAGCTGGCCGTGTCGTCACCGGCGGGCAGCGTCGCCGCGGTGTCGGTCGGCAGGTACGGCCGCGGGTAGCTGTAGTGGGCCTTTGCGTCGCCGGTGCCGACGTAGGCGCCGCTCGTACCGTTCGACGAGTTGACGAGCGCGTCGACGAGCGGCAGGTCGCCGTCGTTGCGCCCCTGCACGAACAGCTTGCTCAGCGTCTCGCCGAGCCCCTGCGACACGGTGAAGGACTGGTCGTAGGCGGTGTTCGTCGCGTTGTCGTACTCGGCGTCCTGCAGCGCCCGGAACTGTTGCGCCGTCGTCGCGTGCTGGTTGATCCACGACGTCAGCTGGTCGTTCTTCGCCAGCGTCGCCGGGTCGTCCACGGTGCCGTGCAGGTCGTTCTTCCCGCTCGACGTCCAGTACTGGTCGTACCCGCTGAGCAGCGACACCAGGTCGGGCTCGGTGGAGTCGCTCGGGTACGTCGCAGCCTGCGCGGCGAGCGGCGACCCGAGCACGAGTGCGGTCGCGACGGTGGCGACGGTCACGCCGCGGACGGTGGATCTGCGCATGTGGTGGTGGTCGCCCGGGGGCGACGCCCCTTCCTGTTGTACCGGTGTGGGAACAGGGCGAACCTAGGGACGGGTGGTTGCCGGACGGCGAACGGTCCCCCACCCGGGGGTGAACCGGGCCGCAGGCTGTGCGCATTCGCAGCCCGTCGCCCTCGTGGACGAGTCGGCCCGGCGGCGCCCGCCGGGCCCGGCACCTGAGCGCGGGCGGTCGGGTCAGACGGCGGACGGGAGGCGCGGCTCGTCCCCCTGCACCGCGGGCGCCCCCACGGGCGGCACCGACCGCCACCGGCGCAGCAGGCGGCGACCCCGGTCGTCCCGCCATGCGACCACGCCGCCGGCGACCACCCCGAGGGCGAGCACCGCGAACGCGAACAGTCCGAGGAGCCCGACGGGCACCATCCGCACCAGGTCCTGCGTCGGCACGGTGGCCGACACCGCGATCGACCCGAAGTCCCAGAAGGCGTGCAGCAGCACGGGCGCGAGCAGGTTCCCGGTGAGCCGGCGGGCGAGGTAGAGCGTCGAGCCGAACGACGCCGCGAAGACGACCTGCACGACGGTCGCACCGACCTCCGCGCCGGCGAGGACGTTGAGGAAGTGCAGCAGCCCGAACAGCACGCACGACGCGATCCACACGCCGAACTCGGGCAGCCGCCGCCGGAGCCCGACGAGCAGCACGCCGCGGGTGAGCAGCTCCTCGAACACCCCCACGAAGAGGACCCCGACGGCGAGCAGCAGGAAGTACCGCACCGGCTGGGCGCCCCACTCGACGAGCGGGAGCCGGGCGACGCACACGGCTGCGATCAACGCCGGGGCCGTGAGCGTCCACCGGAGTGCCGTCCGACGACGGTCGGCGGTCGCGATCGGCCACCAGCCCAGCGCGGTGACGTAGACGCAGAGCACGAGCACCGCGATGCCCTCCGGCACCACGAGTGCCCCGAGGACGCCCTCGACGGTCTGCCCGAGCGTGCTGTAGTCGTCGCTCGGCCGCGAGCGCCAGGCGCTGACGGCCGCGAAGGCGACGAGCGGCGCGAGGCCGAGCAGGAGCGACGGGGGCACCGGCCAGCGACGGCGTCGGACGGGTGCGGTGGTGGTCACCCGCCGTTTGTACCATTGACGCATGCGCCTGCCCTCCCTGTCCGTCATGGCGGAGGACTACGTGAAGCTCGTGTGGAAGTCGACCGAGCGCGGCGGCGAGGGGCTCGCGACGCGGGACATCGCGGCGGCCCTCGGGGTCTCGGCGTCGACGGTGTCGGGGAACCTCCGGAAGCTCGACCGCGACGGCCTCATCGAGCACACCCCCTACTACGGCGTCGTGCTCACCCCGCTCGGGCAGCAGGTCGCCGTGGCGATGGTCCGTCGCCACCGGCTCATCGAGACGTACCTGGTGCAGCGGCTCGGCTACTCGTGGGACGAGGTCCACACCGAGGCCGAGGCGCTCGAGCACGCGGTGTCCGAGACGTTCCTCGAGCGGGTCGACGCCGACCTCGGCCACCCGACGCACGACCCGCACGGTGACCCGATCCCGGCGACGGACGGGTCGGTCCCGTCGTCGGCGGGCACGCTGCTCGGCTCGGTCGAACCCGGAGCCTGCGGGGTCGTGGACCGGGTGTCCGACGACGACCCGGCCCTGCTCCGGTACTTCGACGAGCTCGGGGTCGCACTGGGCACGCACCTGCGCGTCGAGCGTGTCCGCGACTACGCGGGTGTGATCGCCGTCAGCCGGCGGGCTCCCGACGGCGAGGAGTCCCTCGTCGACCTGCCCGCCGCCGCCGCCTCCGCCATCTGGCTCGCCCCCGACGCCGACTGACGCCAGCCGCCCGCCCGCTCGCCGAGCGGGCACTTCCTGTCACACTCGGCGGCTCCTGCCGACGGATCCTGCCCGCCCGACGGGACGCGCGCGGCACGTCCTGCCCGTTCGATGCGGCTGGTGCCCACGAACGGACGGGAGGCCCGGTGCCAGCCCGCCCCGAGCCTCCTGTCCCACGATTCCCGTCGCACGACATGCTGCTCACCTCCGCCGCCGACGGCACGTCGTGCGACCTGAACGGTCGCCGACGGCAGGTCGTGCGACCGGAACCGCCGGCACGCCCATCGGACGGGAGGCCCGGTGCCAGCCCGCCCCGAGCCTCCCGTCCCACGATTCCCGTCGCACGACATGCCGCTCACCTCCGCCGCCGACGGCACGTCCTGCGACCTGAACGATCGCCGACGGCACGTCGTGCGACCGGAACGGCCGCCGGCGGCAGTCGTACGACCGGAACCGACCGCAGCCGCCGCGGCCGCGGCCGCGGCCGCGGGCGGAGCCGCGCCGCCGCCTACGCGGCCGGAACGCCGGCGGCGCTGGCCCGCCGGAACGGCGCTCGCAACGTCGGCACGATGTCCTTCCGGTTGATCCACAGCACCACGAGCGCCGCGACCACGTGCACCCCGCTCAGCACCCAACGCCCGCTCGTGTCCGTCACCACGAACTGCACCGCGAACAGCGCCACGAGCGCGATCGCCGACCACCGGTGGAAGCGCAGCGCGATGATGATCGCCACGCCCAGCACGGTCTGCGACGCGGTGAGCACGAACTCCTCGACCTGCCGACCGTCGAGCGGCAGCCCGCCCGTCGTCCCGCCACCGAGCACGTGGGCGATCGGCAGCGACCCGACGAGCAGCGACCACTGGTTGACCTTCGACGCGATGAGCGTCCCGATCGCCGCGCCGCCCATCCCGCGCAGGGCGAAGAGCGCTGCGACGATGAACTCGGGCGCCTCGGTCGCGAGCGGCGCGAGCCACTGCACGAGGAAGTAGCTGTCGATGCCGAGCGCGCTCCCCGACTCGACGAGTGCGTCCGCGAACGGCTCCGCCGACGACAGGATGACGGCGGCGGCCACGACGAACAGCGCGACGATCGTCCAGCGTCGCGCACGCTGCGGCATCGAGGCGATGTTCCCCGCCATGCCGACCATCTCCTCGTCGCCGCCGTCGTCCGGCGCCTGCGATGCCCGCCACAGGTACGCGACGAAGGCGGCGAGCAGCACGAACCCGAACCAGAGCGGGATCGAGCCCATCAGCGGGATGAGGAACGCGACGACCGCCAGGAGCGCCAGGAAGCCGATGTCCAGCCGCGAGGACTGCTCCAGCTGCAGCACCGTCGTCGCCGACCGGGGCAGGGTGCCGGCGCGGACGTACCGGCGGGCGACGAGCAGCGAGATCACCACGACGAGGGGCCAGCCGAACCCGAGCAGCAGCCGGTTCGAGCCGGTCATGTTCGCGGCGGCGAACTGCTCGTACGACGGGTCGTACCCGGAGCGGAACGCGTAGTACAGGTCGACGGCGTACTCGGGCAGCACGGCGATGAGCGCGAGGATCGCGATGGCGAGCGCGCCGGAGATGTCCTTCTGCGCGGCCTCGGCGGCCCAGGCGAGCAGGAACGAGGCGGCGACCACCGCACCGCCGAAGACCAGCAGGTCGACGACGGGGTTCGGGGCGGAGCCCGTGACGCGGAAGACCACGGCGGGCAGGGCGATCACGATGCAGATCGCGATGCGCCCCCAGGCGCTGCGGCCCATGCGGGCGGGTGGTGCGTCGGCATCGACGACGCGGACGGGTGAGGTGTCGATCACGGGATGGTCCCTTGGTCGGGCCGCACCGATCGCGCAGGGGTGGGGAGCGCTTCGGCACGGCAGAACGGCCGAAGGTCTCGCTCGCCCGCCGGGTGGGACCGGCAGGTGGTGCACCGGGCCGATCGTCGTGATGGCCAGTGTGTCGATGCACGCGCTGGGAGCTACTCCCCTTCGCCGTCCACCTTGGCGCGCTCCGATCCGCGTGCGCAAGCCGATCGGGCCTGTTCGTCGACCCGAATCCGGGTCTTCCGCGGCCCGCCCCGGAACGGCGGGACGCGCTCGTGGCGCACCGCGCGTCGGACGGGAGGCCCGTGGCGGCGCAGCCACGGGCCTCCCGTCCGTCAGGTGGTCACCCGGAGGCGCGTTTGCCGCGTCCGAGCGCCATCTCGCGACGGGCGCGTTCGAGCGCGAGCGCCGATCCGGCGTCCGGGTCGGCGAGCAGTCGTCCGGTCTCGTCGACGTGCGCGCGGACGGCCTCGCCGCGACGTTCGGACGCGTCTGCCAGGACGGGGGCGACGACGTCCTCGCCGAGCGAGACCAGCGCACGGCTCAGCGCGAGTCGGGTCTCCCGGTCATCCTGACCGAGTTCGCGGGCGAGGCGTCGGGCGAGGGCGGGACCCTCCTCGGCCGGAGCGAGCAGGACGGCCGCGCGCCAGGCCGTCCGACGCACACCGGGGTCGTCGTCGCCGAGCCGGTCGGCCACCTCGGGGTACACCGACCCGTCGCGGATCTTCGACAGGGTGTGGAGCGCCTGCGAGCGAGCCTGCGCCTCCGGACGGTGCAGCTCGTGCGTCAGCCGGGGCACGACGGTCTCCGCCGGCAGCCTGACGAGCGCCCAGGTCAGGGCCTCGCGCACCTGCAGGTCCGGCTCGACGGCACAGCGTTCGACGAGCACCTCGAGGTCGGACGGCCTCGCCTCGGTGCCGGCGGCCATCACGGCACGGAGTCGGACGGACGAGCGGGGGTCGGTGAGGTCGTCGGCGAGGGTGGTCATCCCCTCATGCAACACCGGGTACCCGCTGGTCACGTGCACGGAGCCGGGGCATAGCGTGGACGAGACCCGTACCGCACCGGAAGGACTCCCCATGCCCCGCATCGGAACCAGTGACCTGCACGTGTTCCCCCTCGCCCTCGGCGGCAACGTCTTCGGCTGGACCGCCGACGAGCAGACCTCGCACCGGGTGCTCGACGCGTACACCTCGGCCGGCGGCGACTTCGTCGACACCGCGGACGTCTACTCCGCGTGGGCGCCGGGCAACGAGGGCGGCGAGTCGGAGCGCGTCATCGGCTCGTGGCTCCGCGCCTCCGGGAAGCGCGACGACGTCGTGGTCGCGACGAAGGTCTCGCAGCACCCGCAGTACAGCGGCCTGTCCGCGTCGAACGTCGCTGCGGCTGCCCGCGCGAGCCTCGAGCGGCTGGGCACCGACCGGATCGACCTGTACTACGCGCACTTCGACGACCAGGACACCCCGCTCGAGGAGACCGTCCGCGCGTTCGACCAGCTCGTGCAGGAGGGCCTCGTCCGGTACACGGCGATCTCGAACTACTCGCGTCCGCGTGCCGAGGAGTGGATCCGCATCGCGAAGGAGAACGGGCTGGCGCTGCCCGTCGCGATCCAGCCGCACTACAACCTCGTCACCCGTGAGCCCTACGAGTCGGACATCGCCCCGCTCGCAGCGTCCGAGGGCTTGGGGGTCGTGCCCTACTTCGCCCTCGCCGCCGGGTTCCTGACCGGGAAGTACCGCACGAAGGACGACTTCGCCGGCAAGGACCGCGAGGGGCAGGTGTCGGGCTACTTCTCGGACGAGGGACTGGCCGTGGTCGACGCGCTCTCCCGCATCGCCGAGGCGCACGAGGCCGAGATCGCATCGGTCGCCCTCGCCTGGCTGCAGGCCCAGCCGGACGTCGTCGCACCGATCGCGAGCGCGCGGAACATGGAGCAGCTGCCGGCGCTCCTGGCGTCCGCGGACCTCGAGCTGGGCGCCGAGGAGCTCCGCACCCTGGACGAGGCGTCCGCGCGGGTCCCCGCCGCGTCCTGACCGGCGCCGCCCACCCCACCCTACGCCCCCGCGCCCGCGGCCCTGCGGCGCGGCTACCCTCGCGAAACGCAACGTCGGCGGTTGCTCGCAGCGGTACAACGCTGCGAGGAACCGCCGACGTTGCGTCTTGCGGAGAGGGGATCGGGTCAGGTGCCGCTCGGGGCGAGCGAGCCCGTCAACGGCTGGCCGCTCGAGCGCGTCGCGAAGCACGAGATGAAGGTGTTGCCGCGGTCCCAGGTCTCCTGGTCGGGCGCGTAGGTGCCCTGCACCTGCACGTCGCCGTACCGCGCCGCCGCCGCGGTGTCGACTGCCTGGGCGGTCTGGCACACCTGAGCCGCCTGCGCCGCCAGGTCGTCCGGCCCCGGCCACGCTCCGGCCTCGACCTGGATCCGGGCGGTCAGCTGCCCGGCGTGCGCTGCTGCGCAGTCGACCACCGTGAAGGACTGCGCCCAGGCGTCGGTGAACGGCGACAGGCACTCACCGCCGGCGAGCTCGTTCCAGGCGTGCTCACCCGGGGCGGCCTGGGTGGTCGCGAACTGCAGCGGCGGTGCGGGGGCCGCGGCGGCCTCGGTTGACTGCTCGTCCGAGGGCTCGTCCGAGGGAGCGGCCGACGCAGCGGCGGACGACGCGCTCGCCGCGGGAGCGCTCTCCTCGCTGATGGAGTTCCCGAGGATCCAGCGGGTGAGCCCGAAGACCGCCACGAGCAGCACCACGATGAGCACGACGGCGCCGATCACGAGCAACTGCTTGCCGCGCTTGCCCTCGCCCGCGAGCCGACCGAAGCCCTCGTTGATGAAGTTGTCCCGTCCGCCGCCGTCGCCGGGAGCCGTGCTCCCCGAGGCGGTGCGGTCGGGAGCCGTCCCAGGGGTTGCCGCGCGTGCACCGGGCGTCCCGTCACGACCGGGAGCGCCGGCCGGAGCGGCGACCGCGGGCATCATGCGCGTCCCCGAGTCCTCGGGGTCGTACCCGGTGTCGCCGAGCTGCCCGACCGCAGCCGTGCCGAACAGGTCCTTGATGACGCTCGTGTCGCTCGTCTCGCGGCCGTCCCACTCGTCCTGGTCGAGGTCGTCCGGTGCAGCGGCGGGCAGGCGCTCGACGGGGTGCTCGTCGTACCGCTCGTCGTGGACGTCGTCCTCGTCGCGGCGGTCGCTGCGGGCGTCGCGATCGCCGGCCAGCCCCCGGAGGTCCTGGCCGACGGACGGCGGGAGGTGCGCCGGGTACGCAGCGGTGGCGTCCGACGACGCCGGTTCGATCAGCGGCGGCGCCGCGGTCGGCGGCACGGTGGCGTCGGGCTCCGCCCACCAGGGGGTCGCCGCTGCGGCGACGGGCATCGGCGCGTCCGCAGCGGAGTCGTCACGTCCGACACCGCCCACGGCCGGCACCGCCGTCGTCCGTGCATCGTCGTCGCGGTGTTCGCGGTTGCCCCGGTCGTCGTCCTGCACCGACGGCAGCGCCGTCGTCCGTGCCACGTCGTCGTCCTTCGCATCCGCCGGGGCCGACGTCGGCACCGGAGCGGGTACCGGCAGCGGTGCCGGCACCGGCGCCGCGAGCAGCCCGCTCGGGAGCCCACCGGCAGGCGTGTCGACCTCGCCCGCGACCACGTCGTCGTCCGCCTCGTCCGCGAGCGACCACGACCGCGCCCCGAGTGCCGTGGTGTCGAACCGGTCGGTCGTCAGCGTCGTCGGGACCTCGCCGGTCTCGTCGTCCCGGATCGCCCAGTCGAACGGCCGTTCCGTCGCGCCGGCCGGGGCAGCGTCACCCGCTCCCTGCAGGCGCAGCAGCTCGGTGAAGCTCGGCGGCTCGTTCGTGGGTGCCGGCGCGGGCGGCAGGACGTTCTCGACCCCGAGCGGCTGCGCGACCGGCCCGGTCGGCGTCGGCGCGGGCGTTCCCGGCTGCGACCCGGTGACCCGCCCGAGCCAGTCGACGTCGCTGCGCCCCTGGCCGAACGGGTCGGCACGTCGTCGCTCGTCGTCGACGGCGCGGTTCTCGGCAGCGCGCTCGTCCCGGTGGCGCATCGCGGTCGGCAGCGAGATCGAGGACGGGTGCGAGACCGTGCTCGTCGGCGGCACCGGCGCAGCGGGCGGGATGCGGTCCCCGAGCGTCTCGCGCTCGTGCTCGACCGTCGCCTGCGGGTTCTCCGACGGCTCGCGGAGCTCGTCGCCCATGTGGATCGCCTGGGTCGCCCCGGCATCCTCGTCGGACTCGGATCCGGACGCAGCCCCGGACGTGGACCCCGGCCCGGACCCGGCCTCACGGTCGCCGACGGGCGGCGCCGGCACGACCGGTGCGGGCGCGACCGGTGCGGGATCGACGGCCTCCGGCTCGAACGGCTCCGGCAGCGGCGCGCCGGTCTCACGAGCGGCCCGCTCCGCCTCGCGCCGCTCGCGGCGCGAGGGCCACTCGTCGGCACCACGCGGCGCACCGAAGATGTCGGCGGCACTGCGGAGACCGCGGAACGGAGCGTCCGAGCCGGACGCGCGCAGGGCCTCCCGGTCGTCCGCCCCGTCTGTCGGGCCGGACGGACGGTCGGGATCGCGCGCGTCGTCCGGACGCTCCCCGGTCACGCGCTCAGCCCCAGGTCGGCCAGTCCGATCGCGGCGAAGTAGGGGTAGCCGGCCGCCTCGATGCGCTCCTTCGCGCCGGTGTCGCGGTCGACGACGACGGCCACTGCGGCGATGATCGCGCCCTCGCGCTCGAGCGCCTCCGCGGCCTTGAGCGGCGAGCCGCCCGTCGTGGAGGTGTCCTCGAGCACGACGACGCGCTTGCCGCGGACGTCCGGACCCTCGACCTGGCGGCCGCGGCCGTGGTCCTTCGGCTCCTTGCGCACCACGAACGCGTCGTAGGCGAGGCCGCGCGCCGCGGCCTGGTGCAGCACGGCACTCGCGATCGGGTCGGCGCCCATGGTGAGGCCACCGACGGCGTCGACGTCCGGCACCTGCTGCAGCAGGTCCGTCATCACCTGACCGATGAGCGGAGCGACCCGGTGGTCGAGGCTCACCTTGCGCAGGTCGATGTAGTACGACGCCTGCTTGCCGCTGGTGAGCGTGAAGTCGCCGTGGAACACCGCGTCTGCGGAGATGTGCTGGATCAGCTGGTCGCGCGTGTCGGTCACAGCCCACAAGGGTAGTCGCTCGGCCCCGGAACGCCATCGCCAGGCGGCGTCACGGCTCGCTCGGTACGCTCCGCTCATGTCACCCGTCGCGCCCGGCCCGTCCGGCCGCGCTGCGGTCCCGGAGCCGGTCGCGATCGCTCCGGCGGGTCCGCCGTCGCGCCGCCGGTGGGTCGCGTCCGGCCAGGAGGCACTGGGCGCCGCCGTCGCGCTCGCCCTGGCCGTCATCGCCCTCGGCCACGTCCTGGTCACCGAGCGGGTCGCCCTGCTCTGGTACGACGGCGACTCCGTCCTGCTGCCGCTCGTCGAACGGTCGATCCGGCTCGGGCAGCCGTTCGAGTGGGCGATGTCACCGGCCCTGTTCTTCTTCCCCGAGCTGCCCGTCTACCTGCTCTGCTCCCTCGTCACCGCGACCCCGCAGCAGGCGCTGGCGCTGAACGGCGTGCTCGTGCTGCTCGCCGTGTACGCGCTGGTGCGGGCGGCGGCGAACGAGCTCATGCCGGCCGCACGCC
This sequence comes from Curtobacterium sp. P97, assembly GCF_023712445.1. Classification (NCBI taxonomy): domain Bacteria; kingdom Bacillati; phylum Actinomycetota; class Actinomycetes; order Micrococcales; family Microbacteriaceae; genus Curtobacterium; species Curtobacterium sp. P97. Next base: position 81,323 of record NZ_JAMAYF010000008.1, read on the forward strand.
GGTCGGCCAGGATCGCGGTGTCCGCCGTCGCGCTCGGGTTCGTGACCGCGATCGTGCTCACGGAGTACACGGCAACTGCGACCTCGCTCGAACTCGGATCACTCCTCCTGACGACGACCTACTACTACGGCGCTGTGCTCGCCATGCTCGGCACCGCGGTCCTGGTGCTCCGCGCGGTCCGGACCGGCCGCACCTCCGTCGTCGTCCTCGTCGTGACCGGCCTCGTCGCCGCGTGCACCACGGCGTCGAACCCGTTGTACGTCCCGTGGTCGGCGGCGCCCGTCGTCGTGACCCTCGTGCTGCTCTCGCTCGCGCGACGCGTCCCCTGGCGTCCGACCGGGTGGATGTCGGCCGTCCTCGTCGCCGGTTCCGTCGTCGGGTACCTGCTCCGGATCCCGCTCGCCCCGTTCGTGTCGCTCGACCCGTCGACCTACGTGCACCCGGAGCAGGCGGGCCGGACGCTCGCCTTCTTCGCGGCGCTGACCGACGACCGCGCCGGGTCGGCCCGTGGCGACGCCGAGCTGCTGCTGCTCTTCGCGGGCGTGGTGCTGGCCGTCGGCGGCACGGTCTGGGCCTGGCGGGTGCGGACCGCGCGGACCGTGCTCGTCGCGACCGTGCTGCCGCTCGTGACGGTCGTGGCGGTGTCCGTCGGGGTGGTCGTCGCCGGGTCGGAGACACCGCGGTACCTCGAGCCGATCGTGACCGCACCGCTCCTGGCGCTCGTCGCCGTCGCCGAGCTCGTGCGCTCCGCCGTCCGTCGGACCCGGGTGCACCGGCCGCGCCGCGGCGTGCAGCTCGCCGCGGCGATCGCCGCGGCGGTGGTCCTGCTGGGTGGGGCGGCCGTCGCCCCGACCACGGTCAGCACCGTCGCGACGGCCCGGTACGCGCCGGCGGACTGCCTGGACCGCTGGGCGGACGGACGGCAGGTCACCGGCGTCGGGCAGTTCTGGACCGTCCGGCCCCTGGCGGCGTACGCGTCCGACGACGTCGAGCTCCTGCAGGTCCGGGACACGTTCGAGACCTACCCGTGGCTCGTCGACCTCGGCGCCTACCGGGACGCCAGACCGACCTTCGTGGTGATCGGTGCCAACGACGTCTGGACGACCGCGGTCGAGGACTCGCTCGGGGCGCCGGCGACCATCACGCACTGCACCGGGTTCGACGTCTACGACTACGCGGGCACGGTCGGGGCGGCCGTCCTGCAGCGCGACGTGGTCGGCAGCGCGGACGCCATCCGTCGCGAGCGGGGCTTCTGAGGCGCGGTCGCGGCCCGCGATGCCGTCGGGAGTTCTCCACAGGCGGCGCGGCGGCGTGTCGCGCCGGCTGTACGGATGTATAGGCTCGACCCCGTGACTCGTCCCACAAGCCACCGCGTCCCGCGCCCCGCCCTCCGTCTCCGCATCGCCGCCACCGGCCTGGCCCTCGCCGGCCTGCTCGCGACGGTGCTCGTCGACGCGCCGAGCGCGAGCGCCGCGAAGTACCCCTCGTGGGACGAGGTCATGGCGGCCCGGGGGCAGGAGTCCGCGAAGCAGGAGCAGATCACGAAGATCCGCGGGGTCATCTCCGGGCTGTCGGACCAGGTGCAGGAAGCCGAGGCCGAGGCGAAGCGCCTCGGTGACGACTTCTTCGACGCGCAGAGCGAAGCGCAGGAAGCCGCGGCCACCGAGCAGAAGCTCCGTGCCGAGGCCGACGAGCACGCCGAGATCGCCGAGCGCAGCGCGTCGCAGGCGGGGCAGTTCGCGGCGCAGATGGCGCGGCACGGTGGCGCCGACGTGACGGCGTCGGTCCTGGCCGAGGGCGAGGACGCCCGCGACCTGCTGTACGACCTCGGCGCCCTGAGCAAGCTGTCGGAGCAGGCCGAGCGGGTCGAGGCAGCGGCGAGCGCCGACGCCTCGGTCGCCCGGTCGCTGACCGCGCAGGCCGACCGCGCGTCGAAGGCGCTCGACGAGCTCGCGGCCGAGGCCGAGCGCAAGATGCAGGCGGCCCAGGCAGCCGCCGACAAGGTCCAGGCCGCGTACGACGAGCAGCAGGAGAACAAGGCGCGGCTCGACGCCCAGCTCGCGACCCTGACCTCGGGGCGTGTGCGCACCGAGGCCGAGTTCGCCGAGGGTGAGAAGGTCCGCAAGGCGGCTGAGGAGAAGGCCCGGCAGGAGGCCGAGGCCGCACGGCAGCGCGAAGCCCAGCGGCTGGCCGACGCACAGGCGGCGGCAGCGAACCGCGGTGGCGGTGGCGGCGGCGGTGCGCCCGCTCCGGCTGCCGGCGGTGGCGGCGGGGGCGGCGGGGTCGGTTCCGGCTCCGGCACCGGCTGGGTGCGCCCCGGCGGTGGCTACGTCATCAGCCCGTACGGGTACCGCGTGCACCCGATCACCGGTCGCGTCACGAAGCACGACGGACTCGACCTGACGAGCGGCTGCTCGACGGCGATCGTCGCGGCCTCGTCCGGCACGGTCGAGTACGTCGGCTGGTACGGCGGGTACGGCAACTACGTCCGCATCAACCACGGCGGCGGTGTCTCGACCGCGTACGGCCACATCGTGAACGGTGGCTTCCGGGTCTCCCCCGGCCAGCGGGTCTCGGCGGGGCAGCTCATCGCCCTGGTCGGCTCGACGGGCAACTCGACCGGCTGCCACCTGCACTACGAGGTCCACATCAACGGCGCCACGATCGACCCGGCTCCGTTCATGGCGGCGCGGGGCGTTCGCCTCTAGTCCGGAGCGCACGGCGGGCGGCGCACGTCGGCGCTGCACGGTGGGCGGCGCGCGTCACGCCGCGACTCCGACATCGCACCTGTCGATCGACGGGTGCGATGTCGCACACCCGGCCAGCGGCGTCGGGCCGGACGCGCCGGGTGTCAGCTCCTGGTCCGGCGCGAGCGGCGTGCCAGCCGTCACCGGTAGGTTCGATCCCATGCGCGTGGCGACCTGGAACGTGAACTCCGTCCGCACCCGAGTGGGCCGGATCGTCGACTGGCTGGAGCGCGAGGACGTCGACGTCCTCGGCATGCAGGAGATCAAGTGCAAGCCGGAGCAGTTCCCGGTCGAGGCGTTCGAGGCGGCCGGCTACCAGGTCGAGGCGCACGGGCTGAACCAGTGGAACGGCGTCGCGTTCGCCAGTCGCCTGCCGATGGAGGACGTCACCCGCGACTTCCCCGGTCAGCCCGGCTTCCTCAAGGGCCACGAGGGGCCGGACCTGCCGGTCGAGGCACGGGCGATGGGCGTCACCGTCGACGGTGTCCGGCTGTGGAGCCTCTACGTCCCGAACGGCCGGGAGCTCGGTGACCCGCACTACACGTACAAGCTCGACTGGCTCGCACAGCTGGCCGACCGCACGACCGAGTGGCTCGACGCCGAACCGGACACCCCGCTCGCGCTGATGGGCGACTGGAACGTCGCGCCGCTCGACCAGGACGTCTGGGACCTCCGGGTGTTCGAGGGCGCCACGCACGTCAGCGAGCCGGAGCGTGCGGCGTTCCGCGAGTTCGAGACCCGCGGGCTGCAGGACGTCGTCCGCCCCCTCGTGCCCGAGGGCTACACCTACTGGGACTACAAGTCGCTCCGCTTCCCCCGCAACGAGGGCATGCGCATCGACTTCGTGCTCGGGTCGCAGGCGTTCGCGGACGTCACCGTCGGCGCCACGATCCACCGCGACGAGCGCAAGGGTGACGCCCCGAGCGACCACGTCCCGGTGTCGGTCGACCTCGACCTGGAGACCTCGCTCGACGACGATCGTCCGATGATCTTCTGACGCCGGCCCGGTCCCGGCCGACAGCCGGCGCCGCACCCGCGGTTGCTGAGCGCGCCCGCCCCTGACGTCCCCGAGCGCGCCCGCCGCTGACGTCCCCGAGCGCGCCCGTCCCTGTCGTCCCCGAGCGCGCTCGAGGCCACCCTGAGTGCGCTCGGACCACCGCGAGCGTGCACGACGTGCCGCGCGCTGGTCACCGACCGGGCTCGATCGGTCGCCCGGACCCGCTGACCGTGACAGAGATGGCCCGGTCAGCACCGGTAGGCGTCGGCAGGGCAAGCCCCGGCAGGGCACCGATCGGCACAGGCAGGCACCGGCAGGCACCGGCAGGTTCGGCAGACCCCGGCATCCCGCGGTCGGCGCGCCCGCGCTAGGGGTGCAGGAGCGCGGCGATGACGACCAGGACCGGGACGGCGCCGATCGTCGAGACGAGCACCACGTCGCGCGCCACCGGGACGGCCGCCTGGTAGCGCTGGGCGTAGTTGAACACGTTCTGGGCCGCCGGCAGCGCCCCCAGGGTGGTGAGGACGAAGACGTCCTGGTCGTCGAGCCCGAAGACGAACCGGGCGACGACGTACGCCACCGCCGGCATGACGAGCAGCTTGAGCGCCGAGGCCACGAGCACGTCCGGTCGTGTGGCACGGTCACGTAGCGGGGTCGCGCCGTGCAGGCTCATGCCGAACGACAGCAGCACCACGGGCACCGCAGCAGCACCGACCAACGAGAACGGTTCGAGCACGGGCGCCGGCAGCTCGAGGCGGAGCGCGGAGCACACGAGCCCGACGAGCGAGGCGATGATGATCGGGTTCCGGAACGGCCCGACGACCCGGGACCGCCAGCCGCCACCGCCCGCCGTCGCCGCGTCGAGGACCGTCAGGGCGAGCGGGGCCAGCACGACGAGCTGCAGCAGGATGACCGGGACGACCGCGGTGGCCTGGCCGAGGACGTACACCGCGACCGGCAGACCGATGTTGTTCGCGTTCACGTACCCGGACGCCAGGGCCCCGACCGTGGTCGTGGCGACGGACCGCCGGAGCACCAGGCGGAACACCGCGACGGCGACGAGCCCGACCGTGACGGCGCTGACCAGCGACACCCAGAGCATCGGGGAGAGCAAGGACTCGATGTGCGCCGTGGCGATGGTGTGGAAGAGCAGGCACGGCATGAGCACGAAGAACGCCAGACGGCTCATCACGAACTGCGCGTGCGGGCCGAGCAGGCGGACGCGCCCGACCACGTAGCCGGCGGCGATGATCGCGCCGATGATCGCGAACCCCGTCAACACGCCACCCATCGCCCCCATCCTCGCAGCCCGACGGCACGGACGGCGACCAGGACGGCAACACGTGCGGCCGGCCGGCGCACATGTGACGTCACTCAGCCGGGAAATGCGTTCGCATCGAATACCGTTGCAGGCACCATGACCTCGACGCCCGACACGCTCTCCCGTTCGACCGACTCCAGCCAGCCCCTCGTGCCGCTGCTCGAGGAGCGCTGGAGCCCGCGCTCCTACGACGACACCGCGACGATGACCGACGCCCAGCTCGACGCCGTCCTCGAGGCCGCTCGCTGGGCCGCGTCCGCGATGAACCACCAGCCGCGCCGCTTCGTCGCCGGCCGTCGCGGCACGGACACGTTCGCGAAGATCAACGACAACCTGCTCGGCTTCAACGCCGCGTGGGCCTTCCGCGCCAGCGCCCTGGTGGTCGGCATCCTCGAGACCACGACCGAGGACGGCGACGAGCGCCCCTTCGCACAGTACGACCTCGGCCAGTCCCTCACCGCGCTGACCGTCCAGGCGCACGCCGAGGGCCTCCACGTGCACCAGATGGCCGGCATCGATGCCGAGGGCCTCCGCGCCGCCTTCGACCTGCCCGAGCGCTTCCTCCCCTACACCGTGACCGCGATCGGCACCGTGGCGGACCCGTCGCAGCTCGACGAGAAGGCCGCCGAGCGCGAGGTCGCTCCGCGCACCCGCCTGCCCCTCGACGAGGTCGTCCTCGTCAAGGAGTAGGGACGATGCGCAGCAGCGCACGACGACGCGCACCGCTCCACGACGACGCGCAGCAGCGCACGACGACGACCGGGACCCCGCTGCCCACCGGGCCTGACAGAATCGGTGTCATGACCACGCCCCGCCTCGTCGCCTTCGACCTCGACGACACCCTCGCGCCGTCGAAGTCCCCGCTCGACCCGCGCATGCTCGAGACGTTCGCCGCGCTGCTCGCCACCGTGCCCGTCGCGGTGATCTCGGGCGGCAACTTCCAGCAGTTCGAGCAGCAGCTCGTGCACCCGCTCCGCGAGCGCGAGGGCCTCGTGCTCGACGACCTGCACCTGCTCCCGACGTGCGGTACGGCGTACTACCGCTGGTCCGGGTCGGACTGGGCCCTGCAGTACGCCGAGGACCTGACGGACGACGAGAAGGCCCGTGCCCTCGCGGCGGTCGAGTCGCAGGCGAAGGCCGCCGGCTACTGGGAGTCGGAGACCTGGGGCGAGATCCTCGAGGACCGCGGCTCGCAGATCACGTTCTCGGCGCTCGGCCAGTCCGCCCCGGTGGACGTCAAGAAGCGCTGGGACCCGACCGGCGAGAAGAAGGACCACCTGCGTCGGCTCGTCCAGGCGGAGCTCCCGGACCTCGAGGTCCGGTCCGGCGGGTCGACCAGCGTCGACATCACCCGGAAGGGCATCGACAAGGCGTACGGCATGCGTCGCCTCGCCGAGCTGTCGGGCATCCCGCTCGACGACATGCTGTTCGTCGGCGACCGCCTCGACCCCGAGGGCAACGACTACCCGGTGAAGGCGCTCGGCGTGCCCTGCCACGCGGTGGAGGGCTGGGAGGACACCGACGCGTTCCTCACGGACCTGATCCCCACCCTGCGCTGACGCGCACACGGACGGACGGGAGGCCCGGTGCCAGCTGGCACCGGGCCTCCCGTCCGTCCCGTGGTGGCGTCAGGCGCGACGTCGCCCGCGGTCAGGCGATGCTGCGGACCGCCTCGACGAAGGAGCGGATCTTCGCGGCGTCCTTGACGCCGCGCTCCGACTCGACGCCGCTCGAGACGTCGACGCCGTCCGGGTCGAGCGCCTGCACGGCGGCGACGACGTTCGCGGGCGTCAGACCGCCCGCGAGGATCCAGGCCTCGTCGACCCGATCGGCGAGCGTCGCCGGGTCGACCAGCGTGCCGCTGCCGGGCACCGCGGCGTCGAGCAGCAGCAGGTCGTGGTCGAACGCCGCGCGCTGCTCGGCGGTCTCGCGCAGGTAGTCGTCGGCGGACACCGCGCGGATGGTGAAGAAGCCCGCGTCGCGGGCACGGGCGAAGTCGCTGGCCGACTCGCGGCCGTGCAGCTGCAGGGTGGTGAGCCCGACCTCGGACGCGATGCCCACGACCTCGTCGATCGGCTGGTCACGGAAGACCCCGACGGCGTCGATGCCGTCGGGCACCCGCTCGACGAGTTCCTTGGCCAGGTCGACCGTCACGGTGCGGGGGCTGCCGGCGGCGAACACGAACCCGACCGCGTCCGCACCGGCGTCCACAGCGGCGTCCACGGTCTCGGGCGTCGACAGGCCGCAGATCTTGATCCAGCGCTGGTCGGTCATGGTCCCATCCTGCCAGGGCGGACCGTCGGACGATGCCCTCGATCTGCGCTGTGGACGAACCCGCTCAGTGCAGCGTGCCCGCGACGTACGCTGCCGCACACGCGGCGAGCACACCGAACGTGGCGAACGAGCCGACGAGCACGTTCCGGCGACGCCAGCGGCGCACCGCCGTGAAGGTCCCGCGCTTCGCGTGCTTGTGCGCCGCGCGGTGCAGCTTGTGGTCACGCTTGTGCTTCGTGCGGTCCGGCCCGAGCGGCACGGGACCGGTGATCTGCGTCGACCCGCCGCGCAACGCGTTCGCGACGGCCACGGCCGTCGGGCGCTTCGCCGGGTCGCGGTGCGTCATCTTGGCGAGCAGGTCCTTCCACTCGACACCCACTTCCGCGGGGACCTGCGGGTCGTTGCGGAGCCGCGCGAGGGCCGCCTCGATGAGGGTGCCGGAGTACTCCTGCTTGCCGGTCAGCGACTCGAGCAGCACCAGACCGAGCGAGTACACGTCGGTCGCGAAGCCGATCGGCTCACCGGCCACCTGTTCCGGGCTGAGGTACGCGGCGGTGCCGATGATCGTGCCGTCGTTCGTCAGGCGGGAGCCGTCGACGAAGTGGGCGACGCCGAAGTCGGTGAGCTTGACCGAGCGGACGAAGCCGGATGCGCCCTCGTCGTTGATGAGGATGTTCGCCGGCTTGACGTCACGGTGCACGATGCCGCGCGAGTGCACGTAGGCCAGGGCGTCGGCGAGCTGTGCGCCGAGGTCGGCGACCTCGTAGTTGTGCAGCGCACCGCCGGCGAGCCGACGGAGCAGCGTCGTGTCGGCGATGAGCTCCATCACGATGAAGCGGTGCGGGCCGTCCTCGAACTCGTGGGTCCCGGCGTCGTAGAGCGGGACGAGGCCCGGGTGCGAGAGCATGCTGAGCAGGCGGATCTCGCGTTCCTGACGGACGCGGTCGGCCGTGGTCATCGAGTCCGGTGTCGCGAACAGCTTCACGGCGACGAGCCGGTAGGTGTGCTCGTCGCGGGCCTCGTACACAGACCCCATGCCACCGGTACCGATGAGCTTGACGAGCCGGTAGCGGCCGGAGAGGACCGTGTCGGCTCGTGCGCTGTCGACCAGGGTCATGGTGCACGTCGTTCCGTCTGGAGCCATCGGGGACCGCGGCACACGCCGCGAACTGACTCGCCGTCAACGGTACGCGTCCCACCTCGATCCCGCAGGGGCGTTACGACATCGTGATGGGGGACAGATGCCCGTGGATCCGCGGATCTGCGGGGGTACGGTCCGGAGTCACGGAACCACACCCACTACGCAAGGAGGACATCGTGGCGCTGTCGAAGGGCGACGAGGTGCACTGGAACACCTCGCAGGGCAAGACGACCGGCAAGCTCGTCGAGAAGAAGACGAAGGACTTCACGTTCGACGGTCAGGACTTCAAGCCGACGGACGACGACCCGTACTGGATCATCGAGTCGGAGAAGTCCGGTAACAAGGCCGCCCACAAGGAGTCGGCCCTCACGAAGAAGTGACCGGTCAGTCGTTCGCGGGCGTCGCACGGCGGCGTCCGCGGGCGGCTCCGGTCGTCGCGCCGTCCTGCGCCGCCGCACGCTGCTCGGCCCGCTCGGCACGGACGCGGCGGATGCGCCGGACCACGAACGTCACGACGACGACCGCGATCGCCACGTAGAGCACCCGGTCGATCCACTCGGTGTACTGCTCGACCTTGTCGTACTGCGTGCCGAACGCTGCCCCGAGCAGCACGAGCGCACTGTTCCAGATGCCGCTGGCGATGATCGTGAAGACCGAGAACGGCACGAGGTGCATCCGGTCGGCGCCGGCGGGCAGCGAGATCAGGCTGCGGACGATCGGCACGAAGCGGCCGAAGAAGACCGCGCTCTTGCCGTGCCGGTGGAACCAGTCGGCGGCCTTGCGGAAGTCGTCCTCGTCGACCAGCGGCAGACGCCCCAGCAGCCGCACGGTCCGTTCGAACCCGATCACCGCGCCGAGCCAGTAGAGCACGAGCGCACCGAGGTACGACCCGAGCGTCGCCAGCACCAGGACGAGGACCAGGTTCATCTGCCCGGCTCCCGCCAGGAACCCCGCGAGGGGCAGGATCACCTCGGACGGGATCGGCGGGAACACCGTCTCGACGAAGAGCATCAGTGCGACGCCCCACTCCCCCAGCGCGTCGATGAGCTGGAGCACGAAGCCCGACAGCCCACCGAGGTCCTCGGTGCCCTCCGGCCGGGAGCCCGCGGCGGTGGTCGTCGCGGGCAGGGTCGGCGGCAGCGTGAGGGCGGTCGTCATGCCCCGAGTCTCCCTGAGTGTCCTGACAGATCACGGTGCGCTCCTGCTCGCGCTGGACGCCGTGCGCGCACGGACGACTCCACGCCGCGGTCGCGCCGCCGTCACGCCGCCGTGGCGAGGAAGACCGGAGCGGTCGCGAGAGTCCGAGGCGCCGCCAGGAGTGCGGGATCGAACGGGGGGACCGCGGTGTGGAAGATCCTGGGGTGGACCGACCGTCGGCCGATCTCGCCGCCTCCGAGGAGTTCCTCGTGGAGCTTCTCGCCCGGACGCAGCCCGGAGAACACGATGTCGCTCTGGCTGCCGGTCATCGCGAGCATGCCCCGCGCGACGTCCAGGATCCGCACCGGGTCACCCATGTCCAGCACGAGGACCTCCCCGGGCTCAGCGATCGCCGAGGCCTGGACGACCAGCCCGCAGGCGTCCGGGATCGACATGAAGTACCGGGTGGCATCGGGGTGCGTGACCGTCACCGGGCGCCCGGTCCGCATCAGTTCGGCGAACAACGGGACCATCGACCCCCTGCTCCCGAGGACGTTCCCGAACCGTACCGACACGAAGTGCCGCTCCGATTCCGCCGCGTACCAGGCAGTGAGACGCTCCCCGACCCGCTTCGTCGAACCGAGGACGCTGGACGGATCCGCGGCCTTGTCGGTCGAGACGTTGACGAGCGTCTCGACCCCGGCATCGACGGCAGCCCCGAGCACGTTCGCCGTACCGATGACGTTGGTCTTCCAACCCTCTGCCGGGTACTGCTCGAGCATCGGGAGGTGCTTGAGCGCTGCCGCATGGAAGACGATGTCCGGACGGCGGTCCCGCACGAGTTCGGCGATCGTGTCCGCGTCACGGATGTCGGCGAGGATCACGTCGGGCGTGTCGAGCAGGCCGTGCCCCGCCACGGCCACCTGGACCTGCTGCAGCGCCGTCTCGTCCCGGTCGAGCATGAGGAGTGCCGATGGGTCGGCCCCGGCGAGTTGCCGGCAGAGTTCGCTGCCGATGGATCCCCCTGCGCCGGTGACGAGCACCCGCTTCCCGCGGACCAGTTCGGCCGCCCCCGCCACCTCCGCAGGATCGCCGCCGACACCGACGAGCTCGGCCACGCGGGCGGTGAGCGCCCCGGCATCGGCGGCACTGTTCCAGCTGCTCTTCGAATCGATCACGAGGGCATCGTAGAACGTGGTATGTAACACCCGCAATACTCACGGTCCGGCTGTGGAGGACGACCACCACGAGCGCCGGGCCCGGACCTGACCGGCCACCAGAGCACGACGACGAACGGGAGGCCCGGTGCCAGCTGGCACGACCTCCCTCGCAGGCTCGGGCGGCGCGCCCCGCGCAACGCTTCGCGTTGCTGCTGAGCGGGGCGCGCCCGTCCGTCAGGTGGTGACGACCGCTACACGGCGGCCGGCGCGCGCTGCCCGACCGTCTCGCCGGCCACCGCTGCCTGCTCGGCGGCGACGGAGTCGGCGGAGGGCGACTTGCGCACCCACTTCTTCAGCCCGACCAGGACCAGCGCGGAGACGACCGTGCCCGCCAGGATCGCGACGATGAACATCAGGACGTCGCCGATGGCGAAGAAGACGAAGATGCCACCGTGCGGGGCACGCGACGTCACGCCGGCCGCCATCGAGATCGCACCCGTGACCGCGGCACCGATCATCGAGGCGGGGATGACGCGCAGCGGGTCGGCCGCGGCGAACGGGATCGCCCCCTCGGAGATGAAGGACGCACCGAGCAGCCAGGCCGCCTTGCCGTTCTCGCGCTCCGGCTTCGTGAAGCCCTTGCGGTACAGCACGGTCGAGGCGAGCGCCAGGGCCAGCGGCGGGACCATGCCCGCGGCCATCACGGCCGCCATGATCTCGAACGGCACCACGTTCGTTGCGGTGCCCGCACCGAGCCCGGCGACGGCGAACGCGTAGGCCACCTTGTTGACCGGGCCGCCGAGGTCGAACGCCATCATCAGGCCGAGGATGATGCCGAGCAGGATCGCCGAGGCGCCGGAGAGCGAGTTGAGGAACCCGGTCAGCTGAGTCATCAGCCAGGCGATCGGGCCACCGAGCACGAGGAGCATGAGGCCCGAGGCGATGATCGACGCGAAGAGCGGGATGATCACGACCGGCATGAGGCCACGGAGCCAGCGCCAGGTCGGGATGCGGCCGATCCAGTACGCGGCGGCACCGGCGATGAGACCACCGACGAGCCCGCCGAGGAAGCCGGCGTTCATGAACACGGCGATCGACCCGGCGACGAAGCCCGGCGCGATGCCCGGGCGGTCGGCGATGGCGTAGGCGATGTACCCGGCCAGGGCGGCGACGAGGAACCCGAGGGACACCCCGCCGATCTGGAAGGCCGCTGCGCCGAGGTAGTAGCCGAGGCCCTCCGGCGGCAGGTTGAGGAGCGTGTAGTTCGTCAGCGTGTAGACGGCGTTGTTCTGGCCGGAGTCGCCGTGCGGGAGCGCGATGGCGTAGCCGGAGAGCAGGAAGCCGAGGGCGATGAGGAGACCGCCGCCCGCGACGAACGGGATCATGTAGCTCACACCGGTGAGCAGCCAGCGCTTGAGCGCCTGCCCGAAGTGCTCGTCGGCCTTGTTCGACTCGGTCGCGGTGGCGGCACCGCCCTGGACGCGCGCGGCGTTCGGGTCGTCGGCGGCGCGGATCGCCTCGGCGATCATCGCGTCGGGCTCGTCGACGCCGCGCTTGACCGGCCCGGACACGAGCGGCTTGCCGGCGAACCGGCTGCGGTCACGGACGTCCACGTCGACCGCGAACACGACGGCGTCGGCGCGGGCGATGAGCGCGGGGTCGAGCGGCTCGACCTGCGAGGAGCCCTGCGTCTCGACGTGCATCTCGGCTCCGGCGCGCTCCGCGGCGGCGACGAGGGCGTCGGCGGCCATGTAGGTGTGCGCGATGCCGGTCGGGCAGGCGGTCACCCCGACGATGACCTTCCGCGCGCCGGTGGCGCCGCCGGTCGCGCCGCCGGCTGCCGCGGGCTGCGTCGTGGTCGGACGGGAGGCACTGCTCCCGTTCCCGACACCGGCTGCGGCGACCTCGCCGCCCACTTCACGCTGCACCAGGTCGACGACCTCCTGCGGGGTCGAGGCGGCGCGGAGCGCGGCGGTGAAGTCCTCGCGGATGAGTGCCCGGGCGAGGGTCGACAGGACCGTGAGGTGGTCCTTGTCGGCACCCTCGGGCACGGCGATCATGAAGACGACGTCGGCGTCGCCGTCCGGCGCACCGAACGGCACCTTCCGGGCGAGCCGCGAGAACGCCAGCGTCGGGCTCGACACCGAGGCCGACCGGGCGTGCGGGATCGCGATGCCGCCGGGCACACCGGTGCCGACGCTCGCCTCGCGCTTGATGGCATCCTCGGCCAGGGTGGCGCCGTCGGCCGCGCGGCCGGTCGCGGCGACGCGGTCGGCGAGCACGCGGATGACGTCGGACGACGTCGCGCCGAGGTCCTCGTCGAGGCCGACGAGCTCGGCGCTGATGAGGCGCTGCGTCGTGTCTGCGGACATGGGGTTGCTCCTTTGCAGTGGCGCCGGGGGCGCGGGCAGTGCTGGTTCTGGGTGGTGCTGCGGGGTGGTGCTGCGGGGTGGTGCTGCGGGATCGGTCAGGCGATCGGCGCCGGGACCTGCGTCGTGTGCAGGGTCCGGACCGTCACGCTGCCGGGGTCGGTGTGGTCGAGGGCGGGCACGTCGCTCCCCGGCAGTGCCGCGGCAGCGGCCCCCGTGGCGACGGCCTGGGCGAGGCGCTCGGACGCCGAGGCTCCGGCGACCTCGGCGAGCAGGTAGCCCGCGAGGGACGAGTCACCGGCACCGACCGTCGAACGGGCGACGATGCGGGGTGCGGCGGCGACGTGGCTGCCCTCGCCGGAGACGAGGACGGCGCCGGCGCTGCCGAGTGTGAGCAGCACGGTGTCGACGTGCTTCTCACGCAGCCGGTGTGCGGCGGCGACGGCTGCCTCGAGGTCCTGCTCGTAGACCTCGGGGTCACCGCCGACGACCTCGGCGAGTTCCTCCGCGTTCGGCTTGACCAGGTCGATCCGCTCCCCCGACTGCAGCAGCGCGGTGAACGGGATGCCCGACGAGTCGACCGCGACCCGGACGTCGTCGCCGTGGCGCTCGCGCACGGCACGGACGAGCACGGCGAGCGCGTCGTCGGGCAGGCCCGGCGGCAGGGACCCGGCGAACACCACCCAGCGGGCGGACGGCCCGGTCGGGGTCGGTCCGGCGGCGTCGGCGACGAGCGCGGCGAGGTCCTCGAGACGACCCGCGAGCGAGGGCCCGGGCTCGTTGAGCTTCGTCGTCGTGCCGGTCGGCTCGGTGACGGTGACGTTCGAGCGGAGCGGGGCACCGATCGGCAGTGCGGCGGTCGGGATGCCCCGGGTCGCCAGGCCGAGCAGGACGGGGTCGAGCTCGTCGCCGGGCAGGACCGCGAGGGTGTCCCCGCCGCTCGCGACGACGACCCGGGAGACGTTGACGCCCTTGCCGCCCGGCTCGGCCGTGGTCCGGACGGCCCGCTGCACGGCGCCGCGCTGCAGCTCGCCGCCCAGCTCGATCGTGCGGTCGAGGGACGGGTTCGGCGTCACGGTGACGATCCGGGTGCTGGGGTGCACGGTGTGCTCCTGCTGGTTCATGCGACCACGACCTCCACGTCGGCGTCGGCGAGCGCCCCGGCGAGGTCCGCCGGGGGCTCCTGGTCGGTGACGAGGGTGTCGACCTCGTCGAGCCGGGCGAAGCGCATGAGCGCCTCGACGCCGTGCTTGGCGGCGTCGGCGAGGACGACGCTCCGTCGGGCCGCGAGGACGTAGGCGCCCTTGACCCCGGCCTCGTACTCGTCGGGCGTGCTCAGCCCGAAGCCGGCGGACAGGCCGTTCGTGCCGACGAACGCGATGTCCGGGCGGAGCGCCGCGATCTGTTCCACGGTGGCCGTACCGACGGCGGCGCTCGTCAGCCCGCGCACCCGCCCGCCGAGCAGGTGCAGCTCGACGTGCTCGCTGTGCTGCAGGGTGGCGGCGATCGGGACCGAGTTCGTGACGACGGTCAGGGTCGCTCCTGGGGTGGCGGGTTCCCAGCGGACGAGCTCGGCGGCGACGGCGGCGCAGGTGGTGCCGGCGTCGAGGGCGATGGACCCGGTGAACGACGACGGCACCAGGCGCATCGCGGCGCGGGCGATCGCCGTCTTCGCGGTGCCGTGCTGCCCCTCGCGCTCGGCGACGGAGAGCTCGACCACGCTGGAGCGTCCGACGGGGACCGCTCCCCCGTGCACCCGGCGCAGGACACCGGCGGTCTCGAGGGCGTCGAGGTCGCGGCGCACGGTCTCGGTCGTGACGTCGAAGTGCTCGGCGAGGTCGGCGACGGACACCCGCCCGGCCGACTGCAGCGTGGCGGCGATGGCGTCCTGCCGCTCGGTTGCGTACATGCCGGAACTCCTTCGTTCTCGTTGGTTCGAGGAACTGTACGTCCGAAAGCAACACGAACGCAACTGTTTCGCGGCAGAACCAACACGAACGAAGGAACGCCCGACCTGCCGGTGCAGATCGGGCGTTCCTGTGGAGGCCGAATGGAGCGTCAGTCGTCGAAGGGGACCCGGTCGCTCGACCCCACCCCGGCACGCTGCCGGTAGGACAGGTGTCCGCCGAGGTACCCGCCGACGCTCACGACGGTGAGCCCGACGACGCCGAGCGCCTTGCCCGCCGCGGTGTTGCCCTTCCGTCGCTGCCACCACGACAGGCCGAAGAACGTGATGCCGACCCAGTTCACCGCCTGGTGCACCCACCCGGTCCGGCGCTGCTCGAGCGAGAGCTCCGCCCAGTCGACGTAGCCGGCGATCGACGCACTGCCCGCCGATGCGATCCCGACCCCGGTCAGCGTCTGCGCCGCGCGCGCGTTGCCCTTCCCGCCGATCAGGTCGAGGACGGCTGCCGAGATCCAGGCGCCGAGTGGCACCTGCACCATCAGCGGGTGCAGGGGGTGTCCGAACGGCACGCCGTGCAGCAGCTGCCGCAGGGCCTTCGGCTTCGCGACCGCGCGGACGACGCGCGTGTCGAGGTCGACGGCCTTGTCGAGCACGCTGGCGTGCTCGATGGAGTCGGTGAGGCGACGGACGATCGGCAGCTCTGGCATGCCCTGGACGCTAGGCCGCCGGGCCCGGTGTCGGTTCCAGGAACCGGCACCGGGCCTCCCGGCCGGTGCGCCCGGCGGACCACGCGACCGGTCAGACCGCTGCGAGCGCCGAGGTGGGCGGGATGCGTGCGGCGCGGGCCGCCGGGTACAGCCCCGAGACGCCGCCGATCACCACGGTCGCGGCGAGTCCGCCCCCGACCGCCCACAGCGGGATCGCCACCGGCCACCCCTGCGCGAGCGCGAAGGCGATCGTGACGCCCAGCCCGATGACCACCCCAGCGACACCGCCGAGGAAGGAGAGCAGCAGCGACTCCACCAGGAACTGGTCGCGGATGTTCCGTCGTCGGGCGCCGAGTGCACGCCGGACACCCACTTCTGCCCGTCGTTCGAGGACCGTGATCACCATCGTGTTCGCGACACCGATCCCGCCCACGAGCAGGGCGACCCCACCGATCCCGACCAGGAGGCCGGTGAACGAGTCGTCCGTCGCGTTCTTCGCCGCGAGGGCGTCGGACGGACGGGTCACCCCGACGTCCTGCGGGTGGTCGGGGCTGATCGCGTTCGCCAGGACGTCCCGCGCGTCGGCCACCCGTTCCGGGTCGACGCGCGTGTAGACCGCGGTCGGGTGTCCGTCGAACCCGAGGGTCGTCGCGAGCGCCTGTGGGACGAAGACCTGGTTGTCGAGGTCCTCCGCGAGTTGCAGCGGCGCGAGGACGCCGACGACCTGCACCCACTGTCCGCCGATCCACACCCGGGTGTCCGGCCGGAGCTCGTCGATGCCGAGGTTCTTCGCGGCGACCGCCCCCAGCACGGCCTGGGCGGGGGCGTCCGGCGACGGGTCGACCCACCGTCCGGCCGCCAGGGATCCGCCGAGCACCGTCGGCACGTCACCCCAGACGGTCATCACGCCGATGCCCTTCGTCTCCGCCGCGGGCACGAAGGGGTTCCGGTAGACGCGGCCGTCCTCGGCCTCGCCGACGCCGGCGGCGTCCTGCACGTCGGACTGTCGGAGCGCCGACTCGACGGCCGTGCTCGGCAGGGGCGGGACGTCCCCGAAGCCCTGTGCCTTCGTGACCGTGAGGACGTTCGTGCCGAGTGCGTCGAGCACCTGGTCGAGGGCCGCCTTGCTCGACGACGAGATGCCGACGACGGCGATCATGGCGGCGATGCCGATCGCGATGCCGAGCGCCGACAGCACGACCCGGCCCGGACGGGTCCGGAGCCCGAAGACCCCGAGCCGGAGCAGGTCTCCGGCGCCGACCGTCCGCGGGCGCTGCACTCGCGCCGTGTGCGCGCTCACCGTCCGGCTCCGACGATCGCATCGGCGAGGGCACCCGCGTCCGAGGTGCTCGAGTCGTCCTCCACCGCCCCGTCCCGCATCCGCACCTGGCGGGGCAGCGAGGCCGCCAGTGCCAGGTCGTGCGTGATGACGAGCACGGTGGTCCCGGCGTCGTTGAGCTCGCGGAGCAGCCCGAGGATCTTCCGACCGCTCGCGGTGTCGAGTGCACCGGTCGGCTCGTCGGCGAGCAGGATGGTCGGATCGCCGACGATGGCGCGGGCGATCGCGACGCGCTGCTTCTCACCGCCGGAGAGCTGCGGCGGGCGGTGCCCGACGCGGTGCTCGAGACCGACCCGTCCCAGTGCGTCGACCGCGCGCTCCATCCGAGCCCGACGCGGGACGCCGGCGTAGAGGAGTCCGTCGGCGACGTTCTCCGCCGCGGTCGCGCCGGCCTGCAGGTGGAAGTGCTGGAAGACGAACCCGATGTGCTCGGCGCGGAGCCGGGACAGGTCGTCGTCGCGCATCGACCCGACGTCGTGCCCGGCGATCGTCACGGTGCCCGAGGTCGGCCGGTCGAGCGTCCCGACGGTGTTGAGCATCGTCGACTTGCCGGAACCCGAGGGACCGACGACCGCGACGAGCTCCCCGGCGGTGACGTCGAGCGACACCCCGCGGAGCGCCTGCACGTCACCGTAGGTCTTCACCACCTCACGGAGGCGGACCACCGTCTCCGCGGCGCGTGGGCCGGCGACGGCATGATCGGCGAGGGTCGCCGCGCTCACGAGGGCACCACGACCTCGTCGCCCTCGTGCACGTCGCCGGTGACCGCCGCACGACCGTCGGCGACGAGCCCGACCTGCACCGTCACGCGCTTCGTCGTGCCGTCACGTCGGGCGACCTCGACGCCGTACTCGCCGGAGCGTCCGGTCGCGGACAACGCCTGCACCGGCACCGAGAGCACGTCCTTCGCGGTCTGCCCGGGGGCCTCCACCCGGACGGATGCCGCTGCGGGGATGCTCTGGTCGCCGGCGTCGAACGCGATCGTCGTCAGGACGGTCTTGCCGCCCGTGTCCGACTCGTCCGGCTCGGCGTCGACGACCTCGCCCTCGATCGCGTCCTCGCCGCCGTTCAGACGCACCCGGACCTTCGTGCCGACGGCGAGGCGCGCGGCGTCCGCCTGGGACACTGCGGCGTTCACGACGCGCTTCGTGCTCGTGACCTGGAGGACGTCCCCGGCGGCGGACTGGCCGAGCTTCGCGACGACGGAGTCGACGCGGACGGGGCCGTCGACGAAGACGATGTCGTTCGCCGTGAGCGCGCCGGTGACCTCCAGCCCACGGTCCTCCTGCCAGCGCTGCACCGCTGCCCGGGTGCGCTTGCCGAACGTCTCGTCGATGGACACGTCGTAGCCCAGGGCGGCGAGGTCCTCGTTGAGCTGCCGGACGTCGGCCCCCTCGATGCCGTACTCGAGCGTCCGCCAGAGCGGGGTGGCGCCGTACATCGCACGGACCGGTCGCTCGTCGACCGCGTACACCGGCTGGTCCTGCTCGATGACCTGTCCGGGTTCGGGCAGCCAGGTCACGGTACCGGACGCCGCGCCCGGGACCCCGGTCGGTGCGCCGTACCCGAGGGCACCCGCGAACAGCTTCGAGTCGGTCAGGTCCCCCTTCTCGACCGGGGCGGTGGCCTGCTTGCTGCGGGTCTCGGCGGCCGAGGACTCCGTCGGGGTCCCGCCGACGACCGCCCACGTGCCGACTCCGGCTGCCAGCACGGCGACCAGGCACGCACTGACGACGACGGTGCGCCCGCGCACGGTCCCGGTCACTTCGTCTGCACCTTCGCGCCGGAACCCTCGTAGCACTTCCCGAGGACGTCCGCGTACGCGGTGTCGCCCGCTGGGGCCCGGTACGCGTCCGCGCGCTCCGGGTCGTCCGGGTAGTCGGTGTACCCAGCCTTCCGCATGCACTCCGCGACCTTCAGGGCGAGCGCCCGGAACTCCGCGCTGTCCCGACCGCTCTCGGCCTCGCGCGCCGCCTCGGGGTCGTGCTCCCGCGTGCACTCCGCCAGGGCGTCCTGCTGACCCTGCACGTCTCCGGTCGTCGGGGTGAACCGGTAGTCGTCGTCGGTCACGTCGTAGCCCGCGTCCCGCATGCAGGACGCGACGGCGTGGTCACTGCTCGTCTCGGCGGGGCCCGTCGGCCGGCCGGGGTCCGGCTGCGAGGCGGAACAGCCGGCGAGGACGCCGGCGAGGACGAGGATCGCCGCGGCGATCCCGGTGCCGGTGATGGTCCGTGTCATGGTGCTCTTCGCGTCGTCGGGGATGGTGGTGGTCCTGGTGCGGCCGGTCATGATCAGTTGCCCCGCGTCTTCGTGTCGGGCGCGTGCTTCGCCAGGCACTCGTCGAGGTGGTCGTCGAACGCCGGGTCCTCGGAGAGGGCGCCGTAGTCGATGACCCCCGGCTTCTGCGCCGGTGCGTCCGGGTACTCCTCGCGCACGCAGGCGTCGACCGCGGCGTACTGGCGCTTCCACTCGTCCTTCTGCGCCGAGTCGGCGGACTGCACGCCGATCTGCTGGTTGCACGTCTGTGCGGCCTCCAGGAAGGCAGCCTGATCGACCCCGGGCGGCGTGAGCACCGAGCCGCTGGTGACCTCGTCGTCGCTCGGGTCCTCGGCCTCGAAGCCGGCGTCCCGCATGCAGGACCCCCACTTCGACCCGAGCCCGTTGGACGCGGCGGTGTCAGCCGCTCCCGCCGTGTCGTGCGCGGTGCACCCGGCGAGGGCGAGCGGAGCGCCGACGACGAGCGCGAGGACGACGGCGGCCCGGTGGAGGATCGAGGGAGTCGGTGTGGTGGTGTGGTTCATGCATCCAGGACACCGGACAGGGTGTTTCGCGAACGGCTGCCCGCGGATTACACCGACGAAACACCGATCACACCGATCACACCGATGAGACACGAACGACGGCGCGGAGCCCGCCGTCGGCCAGGGGCTCGAGCCGGAGCGACCAGCCGTGCGCGTCCGCGATCGCGGCGACGATCGACAGCCCGAGGCCGCTGTGCCGCTTCGAGCCCGGGTGGTCCCCGCGACGGAACGGCTCGGTGAGGTGCTGGACCTCGTCCGGGTCGACGAGCACCCCGGTGTTCTCGACCGTCACCCCGTGCACGCCTGTGCGGACGAGGACCGTGCCGCCCGGTTCGTTGTACTCGATCGCGTTGTCGACCAGGTTGCCGACGAGTTGCCGGACGAGCAGCGGTTCGCCGGTCAGCCCGCGGGGCACGTCCTGCTCGTCGACGACGAGCGTGATGGCGGCGTCACGCGCAGCACCGGCGGCCTGCGCGACGACGTCACGGGCGACGGCACCGAGGTCGACCGCCGTCGACCGGTCCTCGAGTCCGCGCTCCGCCTCGGCGAGCACCAGGAGCGAGTCGACGAGGTGCTCGGTGCGGCGGTTCTGCTCGAGGAGCTCCGCCCGGACCGCCGCGAGCTCGGCCGGGGTGGCGCCGTCGGGCAGCCCGATCTGCACCGACGCGCGCTGCACCGCGAGCGGCGTGCGCAACTCGTGCGCGGCCTGCGCCACGAACCGCCGTTGGCTCGCGAACGCCGCCTCGAGCCGGTCGAGCAGGGCGTCCACCGTGCGCGCGAGCCTGCGGAGTTCGTCGTCGGGACCGTCGAGCGCGATGCGTTCGTGGAGGGTCGACGCCGAGATCCGGTCGGCGGTGCGCGCCATCCGGTCGATCGGGCGCAGGACCTGGCGGCTCAGGACCCAGCCGAGCAGACCGGCGAGCACCCCCGCGACGGCGATGCCGACCGCCGACCACTGCCACTGCTGCTCGGCGGCGACCTGCACGAAGGCGACCGCACCGGAGGGCACCGCCGAGGGGTCGACGTGCGGATCACGTCCGACCGACGGCGTCGCGGCCGAGGACAGCGCCGTCGGTCGGAACTCGGTGGCTGCGCGGAGCGACCACTGGGACGCGAGCGCGACGAACACGAGCACGCCCGTGGTCAGGGCCATCGCGGAGACCGCGAATCCGACGGTCGTCCGGACGCCGATGCTCCAGAGCCGCGTCACAGTGCGTACCCGCACCCCGGGACGGTCCGGATCGGGTCGGGCGGCCCGAGCTTCTTGCGGAGCTTCGACAGGGTCACCCGGACGGCCGCCGTGAACGGGTCGATGTTCATGTCCCAGACCTTCTCGAGCAGCTCCTCGGACGAGACGATGCGACCGTCCGCGCGGAGCAGCACCTCGAGCACGCCGAGCTCCTTCGACGTCAGGTCGAGCGGTCGGCCGTCGCGGGTGGCGATGCGCCGGTTCGAGTCGACGACGATCCCGTCCCGCTCGAGCACCGGCGCGACCGGCGCGACGCTCCGCCGCCCGAGCGCACGGACCCTGGCGACGAGCTCCGGGTACTCGAACGGCTTCGCGAGGTAGTCGTCCGCACCGAGTTCGAGCCCGTGCACGCGGTCTGCCAGCGTGGTCGCGGCGGTCAGCATGAGGATCCGGGTCAGCGAACCCCTCGCCGCGAGTCGACGCGCGACCTCGTCCCCGTGCAGACCCGGCAGGTCGCGGTCGAGCACGACGACGTCGTAGTCGTTCACCGACAGGAGTTCGTCCGCCTCGTCGCCCCGGTGGGCGACGTCGACGGCCATGTCCTGGCGACAGAGTCCCTTCGCGACGAGATCGGCCAGGGAGGTCTCATCGTCGACCACGAGTACACGCACATTCGACATTTCACATGCGATGTCTATGAATCCGCTGAGTCGAGGTGGACGGTCCCCCGCCGTTCGTCGAACCGCACGACGAACTCGGTCGTCTCCGCGGATCGGGTGATGAACAGGGGGACGGTTTCGACGGTCTGTGGTTCCATGCGACCACCGTCGCGCGTGCATTGTTTCGCGGCCGTAACGCTGCCGGGGGCGACGCAACGACCGGGAGGCCCGGTGCCGGTCCGTCGGACCGGCACCGGACCTCCCGGCCGCACCCTGCCGCGGGGCGGACGCGACCTACTCCTCGACGATCTCCGCGAGCTCGAACGGCTCGACCGTCAGCTCGTCGCCGCCCGCGGCGACGTCCACGCGGACGGTGTCCCCGTCGCGGACGTCCCCGGACAGGATCGCCCGCGCCAACCGGTCGTCGATCTGCCGCTGCATGAGGCGGCGGAGCGGCCTCGCCCCGTAGACGGGGTCGTAGCCGCGGTCGGCGAGCCAGCTGCGCGCCGCCGGCGTCACGGCCAGCTCGAGTCGGCGGTCCGACAGACGACGAGCCAGACGGTCGACGTACAGCGACACGATCTGGCCGAGGTCGTCGGTGGTGAGCGCCTGGAACACGACGATGTCGTCGAGACGGTTCACGAACTCGGGCCGGAACGCCTGCTGCACGAGCTCACGCACGGCCTCGTCCCGTTGCTCGTCCGTGAGCGTCAGGTCGGTCATGAACTGCGATCCGAGGTTCGACGTCAGGACCATGATCGTGTTCCGGAAGTCGACCGTGCGCCCCTGCCCGTCCGTCAGGCGTCCGTCGTCGAGCACCTGGAGCAGGACGTCGAACACCTCGGGGTGCGCCTTCTCGACCTCGTCGAGCAGCACCACCGAGTACGGGCGGCGCCGGACGGTCTCGGTGAGCTGCCCGCCGGCCTCGTACCCGACGTACCCGGGCGGGGCACCGATGAGCCGAGCGACCGAGTGCTTCTCGCCGTACTCGCTCATGTCGATGCGGACGAGGGCCTTCTCGTCGTCGAACAGGAACTCGGCGAGCGCCTTGGCGAGCTCGGTCTTGCCGACGCCGGTGGGACCGAGGAACAGGAACGAGCCCGTCGGGCGGTCCGGGTCGGAGATGCCGGCGCGGGTGCGACGCACCGCCTCGGACACGGTGGACACCGCGGCGCGCTGCCCGATGATCCGACGGCCGAGCTCGGTCTCCAGGTGCAGGAGCTTCTCGGTCTCGCCCTGCAGCAGGCGCCCCATCGGGATGCCCGTCCACTGCGCGATCACGGCGGCGATGTCCTCGTCCGTGACGCTGTCGTTCACCATGCGGTCGGCGCTCTCGGCCTGCTCGGCCGCCGCGAGCTCGGCCTCGATCCGGGGCTTCTCGCCGTACTCGATGCGCGACACCGTCTCGTACTGCGCCTCCCGCTGCGCGCGCTGGCTGCGCATGTTCAGCTCGTCGAGCTGCTGCTTGAGCTCGCCGATGCGGTTGAGGCTCGCCCGCTCGGCCTGCCAGCGCTGCTCGAGCTCGTCGAGCCGCTCCTGGCGCCCGGCGAGCTCCGCGCGCAGGGTCGCCAGCCGCGCCTTCGACGCGTCGTCCTTCTCCTGCTTCAGCGCGAACTCCTCGACGCGCAGCCGGTCCACGCTGCGCTTGAGCTCGTCGATCTCGACGGGGCTCGAGTCGATCTCCATGCGCAGTCGGCTGGCGGCCTCGTCGATGAGGTCGATCGCCTTGTCGGGGAGCTGTCGCCCCGAGATGTACCGGTTCGACAGGCTCGCGGCGGCGACCAGGGCGGAGTCGTTGATGGTCACCTTGTGGTGCGCCTCGTACCGCTCCTTGAGCCCGCGGAGGATCGCCACGGTGTCCTCGACGCTCGGCTCCCCCACGAACACCTGCTGGAAGCGGCGCTCGAGCGCGGCGTCCTTCTCGATGTACTCGCGGTACTCGTCGAGCGTCGTCGCGCCGATCAGCCGCAGTTCACCGCGGGCGAGCATCGGCTTGAGCATGTTCGACGCCGCGACGGAGCCTTCACCGCCGCCGGCCCCCATCAGCGTGTGCAGCTCGTCGATGAACGTGATGACCTGACCGTCGGAGTCGTCGATCTCCTTGAGGACGGCCTTGAGCCGCTCCTCGAACTCGCCGCGGTACTTCGCGCCGGCGATGAGTGCGGACATGTCGAGCGACACGAGCCGCTTGTCCTTCAGTGAGTCGGCGACGTCGCCGGCGACGATGCGCTGCGCGAGACCCTCGACCACGGCGGTCTTGCCGACACCGGGCTCACCGATGAGCACAGGGTTGTTCTTGGTCCGCCGCGTCAGCACCTGGGAGACACGGCGGATCTCGGCGTCACGACCGATCACCGGGTCGAGCTTGCCGCTCCGCGCGATCGCGGTGAGGTCGACGCCGTACTGCTCGAGGGCGGTCTTCTGCCGTTCCTGCGAGTCTGGGGCGCCCTGGAGGTTCGCCATGCGGTCCGTCCTTTCCGTGCGGTGGTGATGTACTTGAGTCTACTGCACTCAACTTACGAGCGCAGCGGTGCATTCCGGATCCCGACCGCGCTGACGACGGCGCCGGCGGCGAGCAGCAGCGCCATCACGACCATCGCGCGGTGCAACCCGTCGACGCTCACCCCGCCACCCAGGACGACGCCCGCCAGGGCCACCGTCACCAGCCCGGCGATGCGGGCGACCGCGTTGTTCACGGCGGACCCGGCACCGGCCTCCGTCTGCGGCACCGACCCGAGGACGGCACTCGTCAACGGCGTCACCATGGTCGCGATCCCCGCGCCGATCAGCACCAGCCCGGGCAGCACCGACCACCAGTAGCCCGCCGGGTCGTCGCCGGCGAGCAGCATCAGCAGCGCGCCGACCGCGGCGACGGCCGGCCCGGCAGCCATGAACCACCGTGGACCGTACCGACCGGAGAACGACCCGACCGTGGTGGACAGCGCCAGGAGCATCAGCGTCGGCGGCAACGTCGCGAGTCCGGCGACCCACGCGGGGAAGTCCCAGACCTCCTGCAGGAACAGGGTCACGACGAAGAACACCATCCCGAGCGCCCCGTAGATCGAGAGCGTCGCCAGGTTGCCGACCGTGAAGTTGCGCGCGCGGAACAGCTCCAGCGGCACCAGGGGCGAGCCGGCGGTCCGGGTCACGCGGAGCTCCCACGGCACGAACGCCACGAGGGACGCCGTGCCGAGCACGAGCGCGGCGACGACGACCGGCGCGCCCCACCCCAGGCGCTCCTGCTCGATCAGGCCGAGGACGACACCGCCGACCCCGACCACGGCGAGCACCGCGCCGACGACGTCCACCCGCGGGCGGTCACCGGTGACCACGTCGCCGGAGATCCGCCGGACCAGGGGGATCGTCACCGCGATCGGCACGGCCGTCACCACGAAGATCCAGCGCCAGCCGATGCCGTCGACGATCAACCCGCCGACGACCGGTCCGAGGATGGACGCGGCGCTCGACCAGGCCGTCCACGACCCGATGGCCTTCGCCTGCGCGGCGCCCCGGAACGCCGCGACGATGAGCGCCAGGGCGCTCGGGGTCACGAGCGCCCCGCCGACGCCCTGGAACGCACGGGCGACGACCAGGACCTCGCCCGTCGGCGCGATCGCGCACACCACCGAGGCGACACCGAAGACGACCAGGCCCCACCGGATGATCCGGACCCGGCCGAACAGGTCCGAGAGTGAGCCGGCGACCAGGATCAACGAGCCGAGCGTGACCAGGTAGGCGTCGACGGTCCACTGCTGCACGACGAGACCACCACCGAGCTCCCGGCGGATCGCGGGCAGGGCGACGTTGACGACGCTCGAGTCGAGCCCGACGACGAA
The DNA here is from genome assembly GCF_023712445.1 of Curtobacterium sp. P97. NCBI lineage: Bacteria > Bacillati > Actinomycetota > Actinomycetes > Micrococcales > Microbacteriaceae > Curtobacterium > Curtobacterium sp. P97. The sequence goes on from NZ_JAMAYF010000008.1 coordinate 106,906, forward strand.
GGACGCGAGGATCGCGACCACGAGGACCACCCGGCGGTCGTCACGGAGCGGGGCCGTTGCGGCCGGAGCGGTCATGCGCCCCATCCTCCTCGTCGGAGTGATCCGGCGACCGGTTGCGCCGACGAAACAGCGCGCTCGCGAGCATCGTCGACATGCAACATGTCAACGCCCCCACTCGTCCACGTCTCGCCGGCCTCGACGCCGCTCGCGGGCTCGCCGTCCTCGGCATGTTCGCCGCCCACGTCGGAGCGGCGGACACGCTCTTCGACTGGTCGGACCCGGCGAGCTGGCCGGACCTGGTGAACGGCCGGTCCGCGATCCTGTTCGCGCTCTGCGCCGGGGCCTCCCTGGTCCTGCTCACCACAGGTCCGGGGCCGGCCGGTCGGGTCCGCGACCGACGGCACGTCCTCGCCCGTGCCGCGACGCTCCTGGCGATCGGCGGGCTCCTGACCCTGGTGCCCGGAGGCGTGCTCGTCATCCTGCCGACCTACGCCGTGCTGTTCGTCGCCGCGCTGCCGTTCCTGCGGCTCCGGCTCCGCTGGGTCGTCCTCGCCGCCGTGCTCGCCCTCGTGGTCGGTCCCGTGCTCGCCCTCGTCGGACAGGCCGTCGTCGAGATGACCGGCGGCAGCAGCACCGCGGGGCTGCTCTTCACCGGGTACCCCGCCGTGTCGTGGTTCGGGGTCGTCCTCGCGGGCGTGCTCGTGGCTCGACTCGGGCTCGGCCGCGCCGACGTCCTGCGCCGGGTGCTCCTGGTGGGTGTCGGGCTCGCCGCGACCGGGTACGGAGCCGGAGCCGCGATCGGCACCGCACTCGGCATCACGGGACCGGTCGGGACGATGATCCCCGTCGGCGGAGGCGGGGACAGCGGCAGCGGCAGCGGCTCCGCGCCGGTGGCGCCCGCCGTCCCGGAGGGCGGCCCCGGCATCGTCGCCCAGAACCCGCCCTTCCCGCGGATCGACTGGGCACGCCTGCTCGACGTCACCCCGCACGCCGGGTCGACCTTCGAGCTCGTCGGAGCCCTCGGCATCGCCCTCGCAGTGCTGGCTGCGCTCGGGCTCCTCGGTCGGTACGCCCCGACGGTCCTGCTCCCGCTCAGCGCCGTCGGCCGTCTCGCGCTGACGCTCTACTGCGCGCACGTCCTGGCCGTCGGCGTCTGGTCGCGATCGGGCGAACCGGACCCGCTGCCGGCACTCGGCGGGTGGGGGCCCTTCGTCGTCCTCCTCGTGGCCGCCGTCGTCGCCGCACTGCTCGTCCACCGCTCCGGGCGTCGGGGTCCCCTCGAGGCGCTCACCCGACGTGCCGCCCGAGCACTCGACGATCCACCGACCACGACGTCCTGACGTCGAGCAGGACCAGGGCCGGAGCAGGACGTCGCCCGAACGCCGAAGCCCCCGCGACCAGAGTGGTCGCGGGGGCTGCCGACAGGACGGGGCTGGGTGTCCTAGGTCTTGGGCTCGGCGGTCGAGTGCACGTCGGGCTGCACCGAGGGGCCGGGGTTGACGACGGGCTGCGCGGTCGGCTGCGCCGTGTTCTGCACGGTCGGACCGGTCGTCGCCGTGTTCACGGTGCCGTCGTCGTTCTTCTTCTTGTCGTCGCCCATCTCCTTCTTGAAGATGTTGATCGACTGGCCCAGGCCCTTGGCGAGCGCCGGGAGCTTGGTGGCACCGAACAGCAGGATGATGATCCCGAGGATGATCAGCAGGTGGATCCCCGTCAGGTTTCCGAGCATCATGTCTCCTTGTTCTGGGTCTGGCGACGCCCGTCCGGTCATCGTCGACCGGGAGGGCGGAAGTCCGTCGTCCGATCATCGTAACCCGCACCCGACCGGAAGCCCAGGCGGGAGCCGGAACGGACACCGTTCGCACAGGCTGCACCGGACGACATGGCAGCACCCCCGGAGGCCGTTGCTCTCCGGGGGCGCGCTGTTGCGACCGCGGGTCAAGGCGCGGCCGTACCGGTGGTGACACCGGACACGTCCAGTATATCAGTCCAGAGTGCGACGCTCCGGATCGAGGAGGGCGTCGTCGAGCGACCAGAGCGCCGCGCCCTCCGTCAGGCGAGCAACCTCGGCGTCGGACAGCCCGCGGACCCGGAAGCCCACGCGCTCCCCCGGCAGCAGCGTCATGAAGCCGCGGTCGACGGTGCCGGTCGGCGCGATGCGGTCCGGCTGCACGAGCAGGTCCCGCACGAGCGACTCGGCCTCGACGACCAGGTCGTGTCCGTCACCGTCGGCCGCGGGGGCGACCGTCGTGCGGTACCGCGCCGGCTCCCACTGCACGTCCTTGTCCGGCGACGCGGTCCAGACCGCACGACGCCAGTCCATGTCCGCCACGACGAGCTCACGCGTCGGGTCGTCCAGGACGCCGACCGACTCGGGCAGGTCGACGACGGCGACGCCGGCCTCCGACAGCCGGACGGGCAGCGTGACCTCGGCGAGGATCCTGCCGGACACGTGCATGCGCCGGACCCGCACCACGCTGTCGCGACCGCCGCGGGAGGACCGCACCGCGATCTCGACGGGCGAGTGCCCGAACGACCCGGGCGACACCCCGAGCGACAGCGTGTCGACGAGCCCTCCGGACTCGGAGGCGCCGTCGGCGGTACCGGTGCTCGCGGCGGTCCCGGCTGCCCCGTCGAGGGGAGCCGACGTGCCGACGTGGTCCGCGCCTCCAGGCCGGTCTCCGGACGACGTCGGAACCGCGTCGTCGTCAGCGGACGGACGCACGACGGGCCGGATCGCCAGCAGGACGTCGTCGTACAGCCGACGCAGCTCGTGGGCGAGCGGCTTGAGCCGCCCCGCGGAGTCGATCGCGGACCACGACGCCACCGGCCACAGGTCGTTGAGCTGCCAGACGACGACCCCGGTGTTCCGCGGCCAGTGCGTCCGCCAGTGCTCGACGCCGGTCGCGACGGCCCGCGTCTGCTGCAGCTGCGTCAGGTAGTGCCAGCGGTCGAACTCGGCCGGATCGACGGCACCGAAGCGCGGCGCGATGCCGCGCGCGAGCTTGCCCATGCCGTCGTCGGCCTTCTGGTGGTGGACCACCCCGGGCGAGTCGACGCGCATCGGCTCGTCGGAGACCGCATCGCGGAGCGTGCGCCACGCGGGCGGAGCCTGCCACCCGAACTCGGAGACGAACCGCGGCACCGAGTCGCGGTAGTGGTCGTCCGACAGGCGGTTCCAGACGTCCCACGAGTGGTGCGTCTCGTGGTCGACGTGGTTCGCGGGCAGGCTCTCCGACCCCGACCACGGTGAGGCGACCGTGTAGAAGCGCGACGGGTCGACCGCGTCGACGATCGTCGGCAGCAGGTCGAGGTAGTAGTCGAGGCCCCAGCCGCGGTCACCGAGCTCCTCGGCCCAGCCGTCGGCGTCGTGCAGCCAGATGTTCTCGTTGTTGCCGTTCCAGACGACGAGCGACGGGTGCCCGGCGAGGCGGGCGACGTTGTCCCGGGCCTCGGCGATGACCTCGCTGCGGATCGGCTCGATCTCCGGGTAGGCCGAGCAGGCGAACGCGAAGTCCTGCCAGACGAGCAGGCCGAGCTCGTCGCAGACGTCGTAGAAGTCGTCGGACTCGTAGACCCCGCCGCCCCACACACGGACGAGGTTCACGCCGAGGTCCGCGGCGACGCCGAGCCGGTCCGCGGTCCGCGCGCGGTCCACCCGCGACACGATGACGTCGTCCGGGATCCAGTTCACGCCGCGGACGTCGATGACGGTGCTGTTCACCACGACGGTGAAGGGCTTGCCGATCGCGTCGTCCGCGGTGTCGATCCGGGCCGAGCGGAAGCCCGTCTTCGCCGTCCGACGGTCCAGGACCTCGCCGTCGACGGTCTGCAGCTCGACGGTCACGTCGTACCGGGGCTGCTCGCCGTAGCCGCGCGGCCACCAGCGCCGCACCTCGGGCACGCGCACCGTGACGACGGTCTCGTCGTCCTTCGGGGTCAGCTGCGCCCGGGAGCGCTGTCGGGTCGTCCCGCCGTCCACGGTCGGGCCGGCGACCGTGACGACGAGCACGAGGTCGTCGTCCTCACCGTCCTGGTCGAGGTCGTTCATCCCGGACCGCTCGACCCGCACGTGCGCGTCGAGGACGCCCTCGCCGGCCTCGACGTCGACCAGCGGCTTCACCTCGGCGAGCCGCGCCGTGGACCAGCGCTCGATCGCGACCGGACGCCACGGACCGCTCGTCACCGCGGTCAGGCCCCAGTCCCAGCCGAAGTTCGAGGCCTGCTTGCGGATGTACGGGAACGGTTCGTCGTACGGCCCCGGCATCGAGCCGGCGCGGGCGGCGACCCGGCCGGCCTCGCGGTACGGCGACTCGAAGAGCAGCTCGAGCTCGCGGTCGCCCGCGGCACCCGGGACGTCGTTGAGGTCGAACCGGTACCGCCGGTGCATGTTGCGGGTGGCGCCGACGACCACGCCGTCGAGGCTCAGCTCGGCGACCGTGTCGAGCCCCTCGCACACCAGGTCGACGCGCTCGTGCCCCCGAGGTGCGACGTCCACCGTCCGCCGGTAGGCCCAGTCGGCCCGGCCGACCCACTTCGCGCCGTCCTCGTTGCGGTCGAACGTCGGGTCCGCGACGAGTCCCTCGCGTTCGAGGTCCGTGTGCACCTGACCCGGCACCGTGGCGGGGATCGTGCGACCCGTGATCCCGGCCGGTGCCCCGGTCGGCACCTGGTCGCCGGCGATCGCCACGGTCCAGTCGTCGCGGAGTTCCTCGCGCTCGAGGGTCATGCGGGTCCTTTGCTGGGCGGACGGGGAGGGCGGACAGGACCCGGCGGCGGCTCGTGGCCGCCCCGGCACCGTGACACCGGCCGGCGGTCGTGCCCGTGGTCGCGTGAGCGGCCGGGAGGCACGGCACCGGTCGCCCAGGCGTCGTCGCGTCCGCGCGCGCGGACGAGTGCTCGTCGCGCGCGGGGGTGCTCGGCGATGCTAGTACGTCGACCTTGCCGGCGACCACGTCCGCGACGACGGACCGCGCGACGCGTCCTGACGGCGTCGGACCCCGTCGGGTCGCGTCCGCCCTCCGGCCCTGCGTGGCAGGGTGGTGCGGTGATCACCGTCGAACTCGCCCGGTCGCTGCGCGACGCCGGACTCCGCTGGCACCCGGGGACGGGCGACCGGTTCGTCATCGACAAGCCCGGGGTCGACGACGACGTCTACACCGTCTCCGAGATGACGGTGGAGCGGCACGACCACCCCAGCGGCACCTCGCTCGGCTTCAACGGGACGACGGAGTGGGCGCTCGACTCGGTCGAGGCGTCCGAGTCGCTCTGGCTCCCGCGGGAGGACCAGCTGCGCGACCTGCTCGGACCGGCGTTCGTGTCGCTCGCCGCCGGGTTCGTCGTGACGGCGACGATCGACGGGGTCGCCCGGGAGTTCCGGAGCGCGGACGCGGCCGAGGCGTACGGGGACGCACTGCTCGCGTACATCACGGCCGCACTCGCCTGACGGACCGCCCCGGCCGGCGCTGAGGCCGGTCGGGGCGGTCACGTCATCGCGTTTCGCTCAGTCGTCCGTGGGCGTCACCGAGTCCTCCCGACGGCTGCGGCGGATCCACACCAGGAGCACCGCGCCTCCGAGCAGGAGCACGATCGCTGCGGGCAGCGCGACCGCGAGGACCGAGGAACCGGTGAAGGCGAGCTCGATCGGCGTCGGCTCCGCTCGGACGATCGTCCGCACCCGCTCCGACGAGACCTCGGCGCCCTGCGGTGCTGCTCCTGTGGTCGCGGACCCGCCTACGGCCCCGGTCGCGATCCCGGTTCCGGCGAACGTGCTGGTGCCTCCGGTCTGCTGGGTGGTCACGTCACTCTCCACGACGGTGTCGCCGTCCGCCCGCGCGACCGTCCCGGTGACCTGACCGACGATCACGACCTCGCCGGCCGCTGCCTCCGCGTCGGTCACCGTGTGCGGCGCCGACGTCGCGGTCGTCCGGGCCCCCGGCTCGAGGGCGGTCTGCTCGAGGTCCATCGCGACCGAGCCGTCCTGCGGCGCGATGTGCTCGGCCGTCAGGTTGCCGGTGTTGACCACGGTGTAGTGGACACGCACCTGGTCGCCCGGACGGAGCACCCGGTCGTCGTCCAGCGCGACGAGCTGCCCCGCGCGGTCCTCGACCACGGGCTCCGCGGTCAGGTCGAGTGCGCTCGCGGCGGTGAGCCCGACGCGGACCTCGTCCCGGCCGTTCGCGGTCAGTGCGTCCGGACCCACGGCGTCGACGACCGCAGCGACGGTCACCTGTCCGCGCTCGACGTCGGCCTGGTCGAGGACGTGGTCCGGAGCGGTGCAGTCGACGGACGCCCCCGGGGCGAGCGGCTCCGTGCCGCATTCGACGGGGAGGTCGGCCAGCTCGACGACCTCGCTCGTGACCGACCCGAGCGTCACGGTACCGGTGTTGGTCACCCGCACGCCGACTGCGACGTGGTCACCGGCGCGCGGCGCGGAGGAGTCGTTCCCGGCGAGGTGCGCGAGCACCTGCACGTCCACGGCGGGAGTCCGGTCGATGTCGGTACCGGCTCGCGTCGACGCAGTCACACGACGGTCATCCGTCCCGGTGGCCGTCGCGGCGAACGCGAAGTCGACCCGGCCGGCATCGACGTCCGCCTGGGACAGGCGGTACCGCGCCACCGTGCAGGCGGCCTCGGCTCCCGGGGCCAGCGTGTCGTCGGCGCAGGTGACGGCGAGGTCCTCGCGGTCGTCGACCGCCGCCGTCAGGCCGTGCACCGTGACGTTGCCGGTGTTGCGCACCCGGAGCGAGGCCTCGACCTCGTCCCCGGCGACGGGCGTCGCGTGTGCGCCGTCGACGACCTTCGCGGTCGCGTTCGTGTCGATCGCCGGAGCCCGGACGACGGACAGCGTCGTGTCCCCGGTTGCTTCGGCTCGCTGCTTGTTCGTGCCGGTCGCTGCGGCCTTCGTGTCGAAACGGACGGATCCAGCGTCGATGTCGGCCTGCGTCAGGGCGTACTGCGACACGGAACAGGTGGTCTCGGCGCCGGGGGCGAGCGCGTCGGTGACGCAGTCGACGTCCAGGTCGTCGCGGTCGACGACCGTTCCGCGGACACCCGTGACCGTGACGTTGCCGGTGTTGCGCACCGTCATCTCGACCGTCGCCGTGTCGCCGGCGAGGGGCACCTCGTGCTCGTTCGCGTCGAGGACGCTCGTCGCGGTCGTCGACACCGCGGGCACCCGGGCGAGCGAGACGGCTGCGGTGTCCGCCGCGGAGGCCTCGCGTCCGTCGGGACCGGTCGCACGCACCGTCACGGCGAGTTCGACCATGCCGGCGTCGACCTCGTCCTGGGTGAGCTCGTGGTCGTCGATCGTGCACGTCACCTCGGCCCCGGGCGCGAGGGTGCCCTCAGGGCACTCGGATGCGAGCTCGCGGCCGTCCACCTCGACCGCCAGGTCGGAGAGCGTGACGTTCCCGCTGTTGCGGACGAGGACGTCCAGCGCGACGTGGTCGCCGGCCCGCGGTGCAGAGCCCTCGTCGACGAGTGCGGCGTGTGCGACAGCGGTGACGCCGCGGAGCTGGTCGATCGTGACCGAGGACGTGTCCGATGCCGCGACGTCCTGGCCCTTCGGGCCGCGCGCGGTCACCTCGGCGGTCAGGTCCACCGCGCCGCGGTCGATGTCCGCCTGGGTGAGTGCACCGTCCTCGACGGTGCACTCGACGTCCTCGCCGGGGGCGAGCGGTCCGGGCGGGCACTCCACCGGGAGTCCGCCGTGGTCGGCGATCACCGCGACGAGGTCGGACAGCGTGACGTTGCCGGTGTTCTCCACGACGAGGGTCGACGTGATCCCGTCGCCCACCGCCGGACGGCCATCCTGCGACTGCACGGCCGACGTCAGGACGGAGTCGACGGCCGGCGCCTGCGCCACGGTGTCCTGGGTCGTCGCAGCGTCGGAGCTCACCGTGCCGCCGGTCGCGCCGGTGCCGTGCAGCGCCGCGGCGAAGGCGACCGAGCCCGTGTCCACATCCGCCTGGGTCACCGTGTGGGACCCCTCGACGGTGCAGTCGATCGACGCACCCGGGGCGAGCGGGCCGTCCGGGCAGGTCGCACGGAACCCGGGGCGGTCCGCGATGGTGACCTCGAGGTCCGTGATCGAGACGTTCCCCGTGTTGGTGACCCGCGCCTCCAGGCCGATCTCGTCGCCGACGCCGGGTCGCCCGACGGCCTTCGAGGTGACGGTCAGGTCGGCAGCCGGCTGTCCGGCCGTCGCGGCGACGGATGCGGAGGCCGTCGCCGTCACGTCCTGCCCGAGTCGAGAGGACGCGTGCACCGACACGGCGTCGGTGACCGACCCCGCGTCGATGTCGTCCTGGGTGACGGGCCGCGCCGGCTCCGCGCACTCCGTCTGTGCGCCCGGCGCGAGCTCACGCACGGCGCAGGCGCCCTCGTCGGCCTGGCCGGTGGCCGCGAGGTCGCGGACCGTGACGTTGCCCGCGTTCCGGACGGTCGTGACGAACGTGACCGACTCTCCGAGGTCCGCCACCGCGTCACCGTTGCCGCCGGTCAGTTCCGCGCGCTCGGATGCCTCGAGCACGTTGTCCTCGGGCAGGAAGGTCACCGAGGAGTCGACGGCGACGTCGAGGCCCTTCGTCTGTGCGACGTCGGACGAGGACACCGTGTAGGTCCCTGGCGTCGTCGCGATGACGTCGAAGGAGACCGTGCAGTCAGCCGAGTCGATGGCCAGGTCGCCGCGGACCGACACCGCCGTCGCACCACCGGCGACGTCCGTGTCGGCGTTCGCGCAGGTGGTCTCGACCTTCGCGTCGTCGGCGACGGTCAGCCCGTCGGGGAGGCGCTCCGAGAACGACCAACCGGGCTTCCCGCCCTTCTCCGAGGTGTTCACGACCCGCAGCGACATCCGCGCCGTGTCGCCGACGATCGGCGTGCCCGCGAAGGCGTTGGCGAGCGTCGGGGTCGAGTCGACGATCGTCACCCGGTCGATGGCACCGTCGTTGCCGCTGTAGGAGGTCTGCTTGTTGACGAGCCGCCAACGCAGCTGCTCGCCCTGGAAGAGCACGCCGCCGCTCGAGACGAACTCGCCGCCACGGTACGTCGCACCGTTGACCGTGTAGCTCGCCGAGCGCTCGTCGTCGCACGGGTCGATGGGCCGATCCGACACCGAGTGCTCCTCGTTGCCGTCGACGAGCCGGAAGTCGAGCAGCGGGTGCGCGTAGTTCGCGCAGGCGCCGGCCGCCGCGTTGACGCCGAACGACACGAAGCGCCCGCTCGCGCCCAGGGAGAACGCGTCCTTCGACTCGATCTGCACGCCGTCGCGGGGCAGGTCACGCGAGGACGTCCACGCGCTGATCACGTGGTTCCGAAGCCCGTCGGACTCGGGGTCGGCGACCTTGCCGAGGACCTCACCGAGGGCTCGGAGCTGTGCGTTGCTGGAGCACCCGGCCATGTTCGTGCTCTCGGCACTCGTGATGATGCCGTTGCACTGTGAGGCATCGATCCAGGCTCGGTCGGCCGTGTAGGTCCCGCCGTCGCTGCCGACGTACTGGTCGAGCATGATCGGTGTCGTGCCGAGACCGTTCTCGAAGTCCTCGACGAACAACGGGCGGGGGTCGAGCGCGGTGCGGGCCAGCCCGCGCCCCGCGGAGGCCGGGTCAGCGGGGGCTGCCGCAGCCGGGACGACGGTGCCCAGCGTCGATGCGACGACGGCGGCGAGTGCGGTCGCGGACAGGGACGCAGAGAGAGCGGGCAGGGACGAACGCCCCCGTGATCGAGTGAGCAAAGGTCCTCCTGGTTCGGGATGAGCGCATATCAGTATGTCGCACGTTGTATACGCCCGCAAGAGCTGGGGCTGGAGGATCGTCCCTGGATGTTCCCGGCACGTGCTCTGGAAGTCGTTTGGTTGCATGGCGTCATGACCGTTCCGAACATCACCCTGAACGACGGCAAGACCATCCCGCAGCTCGGCTTCGGCGTCTTCCAGATCGAGCCCGAGAACACGAAGGAAGCGACCCTCACCGCACTCGAGGTCGGCTACCGCCACATCGACACCGCCGAGATGTACGGCAACGAGAAGGAGGTCGGCGAGGCCATCGAGGCGTCCGGCATCCCGCGCGAGGAGATCTTCGTCACGTCGAAGCTCAACAACGGCTTCCACGACCCGGCCCTCGCCGCCGAGAACGGCAAGAAGTCGGCCGACCTGCTCGGCGGGTACACGGACCTCTTCCTCATCCACTGGCCGCTGCCGACCGTGACGGACTTCGTCCCGACCTGGAAGGCGATGGAGGAGCTCTACCACGCCGGCACCGCCCGCTCGATCGGCGTGAGCAACTTCCAGGCGCACCACCTCAACCGCCTGGCCGCCGAGACGACGATCACCCCGGCCGTCAACCAGATCGAGGTGCACCCGTACCTCGTGCAGGACGAGCTCCGCGCATACGGCACCGAGCACGGCATCGCGACCGAGGCCTGGTCCCCGATCGCTCAGGGCCTCGTGCTCGACGACGAGACCATCACCCGCATCGCCGGCGCCACGGGCAAGACCCCGGCGCAGGTCGTCCTCCGCTGGCACATCCAGCGCGGCGACATCGTCTTCCCGAAGTCGGTCACGCGCTCACGGGTCGAGGAGAACTTCGCGATCTTCGACTTCGAGCTCTCCGACGACGACATCACGGCGATCACGTCGCTCGACAAGGGCCACCGCACGGGCCCGGACCCCGACACGTTCGACTACGTCCCCGCCTGATTCGAAGTCACGTCGACGAAGCGCCCCGCCACCGGCGGGGCGCTTCGTCGTGCACGGGGTATCGCTCACACCCGGAATAGTTTCAGTATGCGAAATACAACATGGGTGCTCATCCGCACTGTCACTGGTCGGATCCCACCGAAAGGAACCCATGCGCAAGATCACCCGTACCGCCACCGGGGCGGCACTCGGACTCGTCCTCACCTCGTCGGGTTTCGTCGTCGCAATGGCCGCCAACGCGGCACCCGACCTCCCGACGATCCCTGGCGCGACGCACGAGCGACCCATCGCCGACAGCTTCACCGGCATCAACGAGGTCCAGGGGGCGCGGAGCACCGGCGAGCGTGACGGGCTCAGCGTCTTCGAAGCGAGCCGCGCAACCCCGTCCGTCGCCGTCACGAGCTCGGTCTCGAAGGGCTCGCTCAAGGTCGTCGACCAGCAGGGCCACCTGCTCTGCACCGGGCACAACACCCCGGCGAACCAGCACCTCTACACCTGCGACCTCGCCGTCCTGCCGTCGGGTCCGCAGGTCATCACCGCCGCGGTCGTCAAGGCGGACGGGCACCACAGCGCTCCGGACCAGGCACAGCTCGACGCCTACGCCGCCGACCCGGTCGTCTCGTCCGTCGACCGGAAGGGCGACGACCTGGTCGTCCGTGGCACCGCGAACCGCGACGTGCGCGTCGAGGCATCGCTCGACCGGGGGTCGATCGTGGCGAGCGCCCCGACCGGCGCCGACGGCCGCTTCGAGATCACGATCCCGGGCGGTGCCGCCGCCGAGCAGGCCGCGCTCCGCGCCGTGAACGACGCGATCCCGGCCAGCACCCCGAACCACGACCTGTTCGCCGTGAGCAACTGGGCCCCGGTCGACACCGGCAGCACGCAGCCCGGCGACGGCGAGCAGCCGGGCGACGGCCAGCAGGACGGCGGCGAGCAGCCGGGCGCCGGTCAGGGTGACGGCCAGCAGGGCGGCGGCGAGCAGCCGGGCACCGGTCAGGGTGACGGCGAACAGGGCGGCGGCGAGCAGCCCGGCGAGGGGCAGTCCCCGGTCGAGGCCGTGACGAACCTGCACGACGGTGACGAGGTCCGCACCTCGCAGCCGACGTTCGAGGGCACCGCCCGTCCCGGCGGCTCGGTGAGCATCGGCGGGATCACCGGCCCGGCGCTCGGCGTCGCCACCGCCGACGAGCACGGGCATTGGTCCACCAAGCTGGAAGGCTCGCTCAACAAGGGCGAGAACCGGCTCGTCGTCCGCTTCCAGCAGGCGAACGGCGACTGGGTCGAGCGCCAGCGACTCGACATCACCTACACGCCGAAGTCCTCGACCTTCGAGCCGGCCCTGGCGAGCGGATCGACCGTTCACGAGGCACGTCCCGCCATCTCCGGCTCCGGCGTCCGCGCCTACAGCCCGGTGGACCTGGAAGACGCGAACGGCCGCACCTACGCGTCGGGGCGTGCGAACGCCGACGGCGAGTTCACGCTGGCCTTCTCCCGCGACCTGCACGAGGGCGAGAACGACCTGCACTTCCTCTTCGAGAGCCGTACGGGCGCCTGGACCAGCTCGGACTACGTCCTCACCTACTCGGCGCCCGGCGAGGGCACCGAGCAGCCCGGTGACGGCAGCGGCACCGAGCAGCCCGGCGACGGCACCGAGCAGCCCGGCGAAGGCACCGAGCAGCCCGGTGACGGCACCGAGCAGCCCGGCGACGGCAGCGGCACCGAGGAGCCGGGTGACGGCGCGTCCGACACCGCGTTCGCCGTCGACTCGACCCGCATCAGCGACAGCCAGGTCGCCGTGGACGTCCTCGGCCCGAAGGGCACCGAGGTGACCGTCGCGGCCAACGGCGAGACCAAGACGGTGACCCTCGGCGACGAGGAAGCGGCCCAGGTCGTCGTGACCGCTCCGAAGAAGCTCACCACGGTCGTCACCGCGACCGCCACGATCGACGGCGAGCAGGTCGAGCGCACGCTCACGATCGGCAACGGCGACCACGCCGCCGACCAGCTCGAGGCCCAGGTCACGAGCACCAGCGCCCTCTTCGGCACCGCGCAGATCACCGTGTGGGGCCTCCCCACCGGCATCGCCGGCCTGCAGGCCCACGAGGGCGAGCAGCAGCTCGCGGCGGGCGCGATCAAGGCCGACGGCGAGGGCAAGCTCTCCCTGTCCGGTCTCGCGAAGGGTGACCACGTGATCACCGTGACCGCCGGCGGCAAGCAGACCCAGGTGTCCGTGCACATCTGAGCCCGACCGCTCGCGCACGACGGCCCCGTCACCACGGTGACGGGGCCGTCGTCGTCCCCGCCTCAGTCGGCCCGGCGCGAGGCCGTCACCGTGAACTTCGCGGTCCGGACGACCTGTCGGGTCGGTCCGACGAGCCGCTCGAGCACGGGTCGGTACTGCAGGTGCGAGTTCCAGACGCACCACAGTTCACCGCCGGCCTGGAGGATCGTGGCCGCGTTGCGGAACATCGCCTCGGCCGCGTCGGTGCTCACCGTGGTGCCCTCGTGGAAGGGCGGGTTGCAGAGCACGAGCTTCGCAGACCCCTCGTCGAGCTCGTCGCCCGCGTCCGACCGGACGACCGTCACCCGGTCCGCGACGCCGTTCGCCACCGCCGTCGCCCGCGTCGACGCCACGGCGATCGCCGAGACGTCGGTCGCGACCACCTTGACGGCCGGGCGGCGGCGCGCCAGAGCAGTCGCGATGACGCCGTTCCCGCACCCGAGGTCGACCGCGACCCGCGCCGACGGGACGGCGTCGTCCATGACGTCGAGCAGCACCCGGGTGCCCTGGTCGAGCGACGTCCCCGCGAAGACACCGCCGTGCGCGACGAGCGTCATCCCGAGCTCGTCGACGTGCACGGACCGCGGCCAGGGGTTCGTCGCGTCCGCGCGCACCGCCGTCGCACGGAGCGGGTCCTGCGCGACGAGCAACCGGGACTTGCCGCGCCCCCGTGACGCGGTGACCTCGCCGAAGTACCGGCGCAGGACGTCGTTCTGCGACAGGTTCATGTGCTTCGAGACCCCGCCGCAGAGCAGGACCACGTCGGGCGCCGCCCATCGTGCGACGGCGCGGGCGAGCTCGTCGAGCCGGTCGTTCGACTTCGACAGCCGGAGGAGCACCAGACGGACGTCGCGGAAGGCCTGCTCGAGCGTCTCGGTCAGCACGAAGCCGCTCCGGCCGAAGGTGCCGGCGTTCGCCTGCAGCGCCCGCACCCCGACGAGCGAGTCCTGCACGACCCGGACGCCCGACGCGCCGTGCACGGTCATGGCGCCGAGGGTCAGCACCCCGTACCGGTCGTCGACGACGGCGACCTCGCCAGGCTGCCGGAGCGCGTCCCCGTGCACGTGCGGTGCCTCGTCGAGCATGAAGCGGTCGGTGCCGTCGATCGCGACGAGGTCGGGCTCGTCGCTGACCGGGGAGCGCCGGAAGTGGTCGGCGAAGTCGAATGGCACGGCCCCAGGGTACTCAGACGACGGCGCGGAGCCGCGCCGGTGCGCAGAGTGGCGGTATATCACCGGTGCCGGTGGTATCCCAAGCCCCTACGCTCGGAGGAGACCGTTGCGCGACGAGCAACGGCAGGACGAGCGAGAGGGGCCGATGTTCGCTTCGCCAGACGCCGGCCGGCGTCCCCGCCTGCGGGACCAGGCGCGGGAACGCCTGCGGACCGAGATCATGAGCGGGGCGCTCGCCCCGGGGACCCTGCTCGACGACGAACAGCTCGCGCTCCGGCTCCGGTGCTCCCGGACGCCGGTGCGGGAAGCACTGTCGGACCTCGGGCACCTCGGTCTCGTCGAGTTCCGCCCGAACCGGTACACGCGCGTCACGGTCCCCCGCCGCGACGAACTCATCCCGACGCTGCAGACGCTCGGACTGCTCTTCGGGGGCGTCGTCCGCACCACGATCGGCGACCTCGGGGACCGCGACCGCGCCGCACTCTTCCGCCGCATCGGGCTCGTGCTCGACTGCATGGCGATGCCGACGTGGCAGTGGGGCTCCGACGCGATCACCCCGGTCTACCGGACCTTCCTCGCGGCGTGCGACAACCCCCTGCTCGTCGCAGCCCTGAGCGGGACCCTCGACGGCCTGACGTACCGCCTGCGGCACGACGACATCCGGAGCGCGCTGCCCTGGGAGCACATCCGGAACGGCCTCGTCGCACTCCGCGTCGCGGTCGACTGCCGCGATGGACGGCTCGCGGAGCGGGCGACCTGCACGGTCCACCTGCTCCCCGACCCCGACCGCGGACGGTCCTGACGTGTGCGCGTCCTGCGTCCGCTCGGTCGTCGAGACGGTTCGCGCGCGTCGCCCCGGCCGCTGCTCCCCCGAGGACGACCGTCCCACGCTCCCCCGGTGCACGGCGGTCGACGGCGTCCGTCGTGACCTGTTCGACGACGACCTCCCGTGACGGCCGAGACGGCGGCGGCACCGGTCCCGGCCCCGCCGCCGACTCGTCGGACGAACCGTCGGGCTCAGCCCTCGGGGACGATCCGAACCGTGTCTCGCGTGGTGTTCGCGCCCTTCGACAGCGCCGTCGCGACCAGGTCGTGGTCACGGAGCGCGAGCGCCGGGGTCGTGATCGCCCAGTGGCCGTCAGCGTCGGCAGTGACGGACCCGTAGGCGGCGTCGTCATCGCCCTCACCGAGGCGCACCTGCGCGTGCGGTTCGGCGTTCCCGCTCACCCGCACCCGGTTGTAACCCGGGGTGATCGCGAAGCCGTCCCCGGGTGAGGTGATGCGCACGGCCCGACCGTAGTCGACCTCGACCTGCTCCGAGCCGGCGGGCTGGCCACCGATGGTCTGCACGGCGGTCACGGCCTGCTTCCCCGGCTGGTCCGGCGCCGGCACGGTGACCGACCAGTGTCCGTCCCCTCCGACCTCCACCGGCTGGACGGTCGTCCAGACCCCCTCGAGCGTGACGGTCCCACCAGCGGTCCCGGAACCCTCGATGACCACAGGCTTCGTGACGTCGTCCTCGAAGCGCGCCGTCGCGTCGAACGGCGCGGCGTCGAGGTGCACGGTGACGGACACGGGGTCGCCGATCGCCTGCTCACCGACCTTCGCCACGACCTCGACCGCCGTGTCGCCGACCCGGAGGCCGTCGACGACGAAGCGCCAGGCTCCGTCCGACGGCGTCACCGTCCGCGTGACGGTCCCGCCGTCGCGCTCCCACGTGACGTCGAGGGAGTCCGCACGGCGGGGCGCCGTCCCGGTCAGCGTCGCCGTCCGGGTCACCTCGTCCTGACTCTCGACCCGAGCAGTGAGCGCCTGGTCGACCACGGTGGTCGCGGTGGTGGCGGTCGTGTCGAACGAGGCACCCGGGAAGCTCCCGGTCAACTTGCCGGTCATGCCACTCGTGGTCGTCGCGACGTCGGCCGGGGTCTGCACGTCCAGCGTGAAGCGGAAGCGCTGGTCCTTCGCCACGTCCCAGTCACGGTTCCCGAGCTGGAAGGTGTACGTCCGCCCGTCCGCCGCTCGCGACCCGTCGACGAGCGAGTCCCCGCCGAAGCGGTGCCAGGTGCCGCCCTCCAGGTACTCGCCGCGCTGCCGGTCCTGGCCCGGAGCGAACGTCGTACCCTCCGGTGCGGTGACCACGAGCTTCCCCGTCGGCGTGTGGAACGCCGACTTCGCCGTGTACGACACCGAGACCGGCGTCGTGGCACCGCGCTGCAGGTCCGCCGTGCCGGTGTCACCGACGATCTGGCCGGGCGTCGGCGGGAAGTCCACCACGACCGACGTCTCGTCCCGGTACCGACCGTCGACCCACTGCTGGAACGTGATCCGGTTCTGCCCGGTCGACAGTCCCGTCACCGTCGCGCTCCACGTCCCGGTCCGATCACTCGTCGCCGTCGCCACCTGGGCGCCGCCGCGCTTGATGACCGCTCGGCCGGTCGCCGTGCCGGTGATCACCGCCGAGCGGTTCGTGTCGTTCTTGCTCTGCACCCTGGCGGTGATGCCGAGCTGCGGGAACGGGCGCGTCGCGGAGCCCGCCGTCACCGTCGCCGAGTTCTTGCACCCGAAGACGGAGCAGGCGTACGTCCAGTAGGTCGGCGTCCGCGTCTCGCCGTACCCCCACCCGTCGAACTCCGCGGTCGAGGTCCCGCCGTCCCAGTGGTAGTCACTCGAGCTCGTCGGCCCGACGTTCCCGACGTGGATCTGACACGTGTACTCGATCACCCCGCAGTGCGGCTGCCCGGTCACCTGGTACCGGTCCGGACCGAGGGGCGTCAGGCCCACCCCGGTCGGAGCCTTCGCGATGGTCCGCGTCGATCCCACCGGCGAGCCGGGCTGTTCATCGGTCGCCGCCGTCGCCATCGCCGTGGGTACCAGCGCCAGTGCGGCCGCCAGCACCGTGATGCCGATCATGCCGAGCGATCGTGTTCGTCGTCGCATCGTTCCTCCTGTTCTCGATCACGACCTTCGTGATCGAGAACAGTCAATCGAAATACGACATGCTACGTTCGGTCACCGCTCCGGGCGGTACAGCACGACCGCGGTGTTCCGCTGTGGTCGCATGCCGGCGCGCAGCGGGACCGCAGCGCCGGTCGTCGTCGCCGCGAAGACACGGGCGCCCGGTCGCGCGATGAGCTGATCGGCGAGCGCCCGCTCCAGCTCGCGCACGCGATCGCGCAGCACCTGGTTCTCGTTCTCGAGGTCGAGCACCCGTCGAATCCCCTCCAACGACACCCCCTCGGAACCGAGCCGCGCGATCTCGCGCAACTGCGCGACGTCGCGCATCGAGTAGCGGCGCGAGCCGCCGCGGGTGCGGCCCGGCACGACCAGGCCGAGCCGGTCGTACTGCCGCAGCGTCTGCGGGTGCATCTCGGCGAGCTCCGCCGCCACCGCGATCGCGAAGACGGGCGAGTTCTCGTCCATGTCGGTCATGGCTGGTTCCTTTCCGTCGTCCGCGTGGTCCGGAAACCAGTCTGGAGGCCCGGTGACGGTTCCTGACGGAGCCGCACCGAGCCTCCAGACCGGTTCACTGCTGTGGCTGCGCAGCGCTAGCCGCGCGCCTTGGCGAGGAGGTCCTCGCGGGGGTCCTCGTCGGGCAGGGCTGCGCGGAGGGCCTCGACGGCCTCGCGCTGCTTGTCCGACAGGTGCGACGGCACCGCGACCTGCACGGTGGCGAGCAGGTCACCGGTGCCGCTCTTGGTCGTGACCCCGCGTCCCTTGACGCGCAGGACGCGGCCGGACGGCGTGCCGGGGGCGACCTTGAGCTTGACGGGCTCGCCGCCGAGCGTCGGCACCTGGATCGTCGCGCCGAGCGCCGCCTCGACGAACGTCACGGGGACATCCACGCGGAGGTGCTGCCCGTCGCGCTCGAAGACCGGGTGCTTGCGGACGGAGACGCTGACGACCAGGTCGCCGGCCTCTCCGCCGTCCGGACTCGGCTCGCCGCGCCCGCGCAGGCGGATCTTCTGCCCGTCGGCGACGCCCGCGGGGATACGGACGTTCACCGGTCGGCCGTTGCCCTGCGAGAGCTTGACGGTGTCACCGGCGATCGCGGTGGTGAAGTCGAGCGTCGTCGACGCCGTGACGTCGCGGCCCTTGGTCGGACCACCGAAGCCGCGGAAGCCGCCGGACGACTGCCCGAAGCCCTGCCCGCCGCCGAACATCCCGCCGAGGATGTCCTCGAAGCCGCCGGCGCCGCCGCGAGCACCGCCCTGGCCGAAGCGCACACGCTGCCCGCCCTGCTGGCCGAACATCCCGCCGAAGACGTCCTCGAACCCGCCGCCCTGACCCGGGCCACCCGCGGTGAAGCGGGCGCCGGACCCCATGGCACGGACCTGGTCGTACTCGGCGCGCTGCTCCTTGTCGGAGAGCACCGAGTAGGCCTCGCTGATCTCCTTGAAGCGGGACTCGGCGGCAGCGTCACCCGGGTTGGAGTCCGGGTGGTACTGCCGGGCGAGCTTCCGGTAGGTCTTCTTCAGCTCAGCGTCGCTCGCCGTCTTGTCGACGCCGAGGACCTTGTAGAAGTCCTTGTCGAACCAGTCCTGACTGGCCATGAATCCCTACCTCCTTCCCGAGCCTCAGGCCGGGACCGCGACGGCGACCTTGGCCGCGCGGAGCACGCGGTCGCCGAGCTTGTAGCCCGGCTCCACGACGTCCGCCACGGTCTGGTCGGTCGCACCCGGCGTGGGCAGCTGCACGATCGCCTCGTGCACGTTCGGGTCGAAGAGCTCGCCCTTCTCGCCGATCTGCACCAGCTTGAACTTCTCGAAGCCGCCGCGGATCTTCTGGCCGATGACCTGCATGGGGCCCTCGGTCAGGTCGCCGTGCGCCTCGGCGCGGGTCAGGTCGTCGAGGGCCGGCAGCAGGGCGCGGACGACCTCGGCGATGACGGCGTCGCGGTTCGCCTCACGGTCGCGCTCGACGCGCTTCCGGAAGTTCACCAGCTCGGCCTGCGCGCGGAGCATGTCGGCGCGCATGTCGGCGACGAGGTCACGGTCGGCCTGCGACAGCTTGTCCTCTTCCATGCCGCGGGCCGCGTCGTCGAGCAGGGCCTGGTCCTCCGGGGAGAGGTCGCTGGCCTCGTCGGCACCCGCCTGGTCGCCCTTCGCCCGGTCGGCCTGCGGGCCGCCGGCGGCGGGGCCGTCCGTGGGGATCTCCACGTCCGGCCCCTCCGCCTCGATGAGGTCCTCGGGCTCCTGCGCGTTGGTGGCGTCGCCCTCGACCTGGGGCTCGTCCTCGTTCGGCACGTTGTCCTTGGGGTCCGTCATCGTTACTTCTTGTCCTTGTCGTCCTCGTCGTCCACGACCTCGGCGTCGACGATGTCCTCGTCGTCCTCCTGCGGCTGGTCGGCGGTCGGCTGCTCGCCACCGGCCGCGGCGCCCGCGTCCTGCTGGGCGTAGATGGCCTGGCCGAGCTTGCCCTGCGACTCGTTGAGCTTGTCGAAGGCGGTCTTCACGGCCTCGTCGTCGTCACCCGCGAGGGCCGACTTGAGGGAGTCGACGTCCGCCTGCACCTCGGACTTGACGTCCGCGGGGAGCTTGTCGTCGTTCTCCTTGATGAGCTTCTCGATCGAGTAGACGAGCTGCTCGGCCTGGTTGCGACGCTCGTTGGCCTCACGGCGGGCCTTGTCCTCGGCGGCGTGCTCCTCGGCCTCGCGCACCATGCGCTCGATGTCCTCCTTCGGCAGCGACGAGCCGCCGGAGATGACCATCGACTGCTCCTTGCCGGTGCCCTTGTCCTTCGCGGACACGTGCACGATGCCGTTGGCGTCGATGTCGAAGGTGACCTCGACCTGCGGCACGCCGCGGGGAGCCGGGGCGATGCCGGTGAGCTCGAAGGTGCCCAGCGGCTTGTTGTCGCGGGTGAACTCGCGCTCGCCCTGGAAGACCTGGATCGCGACCGACGGCTGGTTGTCGTCGGCGGTCGTGAAGGTCTCGCTGCGCTTGGTCGGGATCGCGGTGTTGCGGTCGATGAGCTTCGTCATCAGGCCACCCTTGGTCTCGATGCCGAGGGACAGCGGCGTGACGTCGATGAGCAGGACGTCCTTGCGCTCGCCCTTCAGGACACCGGCCTGCAGGGCGGCACCGACGGCGACGACCTCGTCCGGGTTGACGCCCTGGTTCGGCTGCTTGCCACCGGTCAGGCTCTTGACGACCTCGGCCACGGCGGGCATGCGGGTCGAACCACCGACGAGCACCACGTGCGCGATGTCGTTGACCGAGACCCCCGCCTCCTTGATGACGTCGTTGAACGGCTTCTTCGTGCGGTCGAGCAGGTCGGAGGTCATCTGCTCGAACTGCGCGCGCGAGATGGTCTCGTCGAGGTTCAGCGGGCCCTCGGCGGTGAGCGTGAGGTACGGGAGCTGGATGTTCGCCGACATCTGCGACGAGAGCTCCTTCTTGGCCTGCTCAGCGGCTTCCTTCAGGCGCTGCTTCGCGATCTTGTCGGTCGACAGGTCGACGCCGTGCTCGTCCTTGAACTTCTTGACGAGGTGGTCGACGATGCGCTGGTCCCAGTCGTCGCCGCCGAGGCGGTTGTCGCCCGAGGTCGCGCGGACCTGGATCGTGGAGAAGTCGTCGTCCTTGCCCACCTCGAGCAGGGAGACGTCGAACGTGCCACCACCGAGGTCGAAGACCAGGATGAGCTCGTCCTCCTTGCCCTTGTCGAGGCCGTAGGCGAGCGCCGCGGCGGTCGGCTCGTTGATGATGCGGAGGACGTTGAGGCCGGCGATCTCACCGGCGTCCTTCGTGGCCTGGCGCTCGGCGTCGTTGAAGTACGCCGGGACGGTGATGACCGCGTCGGTGACGTCCTCGCCGAGGTACTGCTCGGCGTCGCGCTTGAGCTTGCCGAGGGTGCGGGCCGAGATCTCCTGCGGCGTGTAGCTCTTGCCGTCGATGTCGACCTTCCAGTCGGTACCGATGTGGCGCTTCACGGAGGCGATGGTGCGGTCGACGTTCGTGACGGCCTGGCGCTTGGCGGTCTCGCCGACCAGGACCTCGCCGTCCTTCGTGAAGGCGACGATCGACGGCGTGGTGCGGAGCCCCTCGGCGTTCGCGATGACGGTGGGCTCGCCACCCTCGAGCACGCTGACGACCGAGTTGGTGGTTCCGAGGTCGATGCCTACTGCACGTCCCATGTTGTGGTGCTCCTTCGGTTGGGTTCGTGGTCTTGCTGAAGCCTACGCGGAGTTGCGTCCGCTGCACTCAAGTTTACTCGGGTCGCCGGGTGCGTCAAGTCGAAGGCCTGGAAGTTGCGCCGACCGGACTCAAGCGGCCCGCGGGTATGCATCACGCTTCGGAAGAACTCAGCGTCCGTTGCAATGTTTCAGATTCCACGTTGGCGCCGCGGAGTTGCGCGGCACGATCCGAAGGATGTCCTCACAGATGAAGAAGACCCTCCGAGCAGCCGGGGCCGTCGGCCTCACCGCCGCGACCATCGTCACCGGGCTGGGTCTCGGCCATGCTGCCGCGACTGCGGCGCAGGACGACAGCAGCAACGAGACCCGGGGACTCGCGTCGCCGGCCGGCGCGAGGACACCGGCGGAGCGCGAGGTCAGGGCCCTGGAGGCGACAGCCACGTTCTCGTCGAACGTCGAGACCGTCGTCCAGCTCTCCGGGACCGGTCAGCCGAACACGACCGTGAACTTCTGGTCCGGGTCGAACAAGCTGCCGTTCACCGCTCAGACCGACGAGAAGGGCGATTGGGAGGCGCCACTCAATCCGCCGAACCGCCCCGGCGTCTACCGACTGACCGTGAGCCAGACGATCGGTGGTGACGAGCACGACAGTGAGATCGAGCTCCCGGTCGACTACGGGAAGGGCGTCGAGGTGACCTCGGACGAGACCCCGACACTCGGGCCGGACGGCTCGGTCACGATCGACGGCACGGCACCGGACGGAACGGTCGTGCAGGCACGGGAGGTCGGGAGCGACCGGGTGCTCGAGTCCGCGACCGCGGGACCGAGCGACACCTTCACGCTGCGGCTCGATGGCCTCGAGGACCGCGAGCACCACCTCGTCGTCGAGGGCATCACGAAGGGGTACAACCGCACCTCGGACGATGTCACGGTGAAGCCGGAGCAGGGCGGCCTCGTCCCCGCGACGGTCACGACGAAGGACTTCACCGCCGGGACCGCGAACACCTTCACGGGGACCGCCACCCTCGGTGCGACGGTCCGGATCCTCGATGCAGACGACCACGACATCCTCGGCCGGGAACTCCCCGTCGACGCCGACGGCGGATGGGAGTTCACGAAGTCCTTCCCGTCGGACGCGACCGAGTTCGCCTTCAAGGTCCGGCAGAGCAGGGGAACCGACACGCTCACCAGTGACCTGTTCACCCTGCGGTCCGACATCGCGGACTTCTCCCCGGTCACACTGGCGACGAAGACCGTCATCCCGGGCCTGGAGAACACCGTCACCGGACACGCGACGCCGGGCGCGAGCCTCCGGATCCTGAACGCCTCCGGAACGCAGATCGTCACCGGCACGATCACGGCGGACAGCGCCACCGGGGCCTTCTCGTTCACCCGCGTGGTCTCGAAGGGAGCATCGAAGCTCGAGTTCGCGATCGAGCAGACGAAGGACGGCAAGAAGCTGACCTCGCCGCTGTTCTCGCTCGCCGCCGACACCGCTGCAGCCCCCGCTCCGGTCGTCGTGGACAACACGATCGTCGAAGCCGGTGTGGAGAACACGTTCACCGGCAAGGGGCCGGCAGGCGCGGTCTACCGCGTACTGAACGTGTCGAACACGCAGATCGTCCCCGGAACCTTCGCCATCTCGAAGGACGGCGACTGGACCTTCACGCGTGTCGTCTCCTCGACCGCATCGAAGTTCGACTTCAAGCTCGAGATCACCCTGCCCAGCGGACAGCAGTACCGCACCTCGGTGTTCTCCCTCGCCGCGACCGTGTTCCGCCCCGTCACCGTGGACCAGACCAGCGTCACCCCCGGAGTCCCGAACCGCTTCACCGGCAACGGGACGCCCGGCGCGACGTTCCGCGTGCTGAACGTCTCCGGGACGCAGATCGTGCCCGGCACCTTCACGATGACCGGTTCGGGCAGGTGGCAGTTCGACCGCGTCGTGTCGTCCACCGCGAAGAACTTCCGCTTCAAGCTCGAGGTCACCAAGAACGGGCAGACCGAGACCAGCGAGCTCTTCGACCTCCCTGCGGAGTGACCTGACCACGACCGGGAGGCCGCACGCACCAGCGGTGCGGCCTCCCGCTTTCCCCCTCGCTCGTCATGAACGCCCCTCGGAGGACCACCGTGCACCTGATCCGCTCCCTGACCCTGGTCGCCCTGACCGCTGCGCTCTCCTTCGGCGCTGCCTCGTGCTCGTCGGAGGTCACCGATCCGCCAGGACCGACGCCGTCCTCGACGACCGCCGAGGCGGTGTACAACACGTGCGTCGACGGGGCTGTGCAGCTGTGGGACCAGCACGGCGGCGATGCGCCGATCACCGCGGAGGACTGCGCCGCCGCGAACCTGATCAGCGCGGACCGGCAGTACGTCCTGGACGGGATCGCGACGATCACCGTGGAGGCGAGTGGTACGACCATCGAGGTGACCGGAGCAGAACGCATCGTCATCACCGGCGACGACAACACCGTCCACTGGCGCGGGACCCCTCCGCAGATCGACGACCAGGGACAGCGCAACACCGCCTCCGCCGCCTGACGAGGACGACCCGACGAACGTCGTCACCATCTGATCTGTAGTGTCTGACATGCCAGCATGGACGTAAGACCCCCGGAGGAAACCGTGAACCCGCTCCTGCTCGTCCGAGCGCTCCTGTCCGGGTGGTGGATCGTCGCCGGCGCCGCTGCGCTCGGTGTCGTCGGTGCGGTCGGCTGGACGGCGATCACACCACCGACCTACGAGGCCACCACGTCCTACTACGTCTCCGTCGCGGGCCAGTCCGAGACCTCCGCCGGGGAGATCGCACAGGGATCGACCGCGGCGCAACAGAAGATCAAGTCGTACGTCGAGCTCGCGTCGTCGCCCCGTGTCCTCGCGCCCGTCGTGCGGGAACTCGGTCTCGCCGAGACCCCGACCGCTCTCGGCGCACGGGTCCGGGCGACCGGCGGTACCGGAACCGTGATCCTCTCGATCGCCGTCGACGACAGCGATGCCGCACGGGCAGCCGAGATCGCTGCGCGTGTCGGCGCGACCCTGTCGGCGGTGGTCTCCCAGATCGAACCGGAGACCGCTGACGGCAGACCCTCGGTCAAGCTCGAGGAGGTCGCTCCCGCCGCCGAGCCGACCGCACCGAAGTCCCCGCGTGTCGGCAGCGACCTCGCCGCCGGCGCGATCATCGGTCTCCTGGTGGGAGCAGGTCTCGCGCTGCTCGCAGCCTCGCTCGACACGCGCATCCGACGCCCGCAGGACCTCCAGACGGGAACGCCCCTGGTCGGGGAGATCTCCTTCGACGCCGACAACGCCAGTCGTCCGCTCATCCACCGGGACGATGTCAACAGCGAGCGGGCCGAGGCCTACCGGAGCCTCCGCACGAACATCCAGTTCCTCGGCTCCGGGTTGCGCGAGGGGCGGACCATCGCCGTGACGAGCGCCCGTCCCGCGGAGGGCAAGACGACGACGACCGCCAACCTCGGGATCGCCCTGAGCAAGAGCGGCCTCGAGACCCTGATCATCGACGCGGATCTCCGACGTCCACGGGTGGCGAGCCTGCTCGGGCTCGAGGACGCCGTCGGTCTGACGGACGTGCTCGTCGGTCGTGCCGAGCTCGACGACGTGGTGCAGGACTGGGGCGTCGAACGGCTCGCGGTGCTCCCCACCGGGACGATCCCCCCGAACCCCAGCGAGCTCGTCGCATCGGAGGCAATGCGACAGGTCCTCCTGCAGGTGCGGTCCACCTACGGCGTCGTGCTCGTCGACACGCCGCCGGTGCTCGCGGTCACCGATGCCGCGCTGGTCAGCACCGTCACGGACACGACCCTCCTCGTCGTCGCGGCCGGCCAGACCCGGCAGTCCGACGTCCGGTCCGCCGTCGATGCGCTCGCCCGGGTCGGCCAGCGGCCCGACGGCATCGTCCTGTCGAAGGTGAAGCAGGGTCGGCTGCGGGATGCGTACCGCTCGGCGTACTCCTCGCGGGACGACCAGGCATGAGGGACACGGACCGGACGACCCGCGCTGGTGCTCCGGCACAGGAGGGCCCCCGACCGAGGACCCTGCGGGCGAAGCGGGTGCTCGACGCCGTCGGCGCAGCGTTCGCGCTCGTCACGCTCAGCCCGGTCCTGGCCACGACCGCAGCACTGGTCGCACTCCGGCTGGGTCGGCCCGTGCTGTTCCGGCAGGAGCGGCCGGGGCTCGGAGGTGAGACCTTCACGATCCTGAAGTTCCGGTCGATGCTCCCGATCGACCACGACCGGGGCGTGGAGTCCGATGCCGACCGCCTGACCCCGTTCGGACGTGCGCTCCGAGCGAGCAGCCTGGACGAGCTCCCGAGCCTGTGGAACATCCTGCGGGGCGACATGAGCTTCGTGGGTCCCCGCCCGAGCCTGTGCCGCTACCTCGACCTCTACACCGCGGAGGAGTCGCGACGACACGAGGTGCGTCCGGGCCTCACCGGGCTGGCGCAGGTGCGGGGCCGCAACGCGCTCCCCTGGCCGGATCGGCTGCGCGCCGACATCGAGTACGTCGACCGGATGTCGCTCCGTCTCGACGCCGCGATCCTGCTCCGGACGGTGCTCGTCGTCGCGCGACGCGACGGCATCACCGCTCCGGGCCACGTGAGCTCCGACACCTTCGAGGGCACCAGGACGACGGAGGAGCAGGGGTGACGAGGACGCTCTGGATCATCAACCACTACGCACACCACCGTGATCGCGACGGGCGAGCCACCCGGCACCAGCACCTGGCCGGTGCGCTCGCGGCCCACGGTTGGCACACGGTGGTCATCGCGGCAGGGACGGACCACCCGACCGGGCGCTCCCACGTGTCCGGTCTCCGCCTGAGGGAACGGTGGTCCGGCGACGATCACGAGTTCTGTTGGCTCCGCGGTGTCGACCATCGGGGATCGGGACGACGTCGAACGGTCCGGCGCGTCGCCGACATCGCGGTGTTCACCGCACTCCTCCTGGCGCCGGGAACGCTGCGCGGCCTGCCCCGCCCGGACGTCGTCATCGGTGGGTCGTTCCACCCGTTCGCCGCGCTGGCTGCCTCCACCCTCGCCCGCCGGTTCGGCGTCCCCTTCGTCTTCGAGCCACGGGATCTGTGGCCGGAGTCCGTCCTCGGGCTGGCCGGGATGTCCGAGCGGCACCCGGTGGTCCGTGTGCTCCGTGTGGTCGAACACCGCACGGTGTCCCGAGCCGTGCACGTCACCTCACCGCTCGAGGGAGTCGGCCGCTACTACCGGGAGCGCGGCCACGACGTGCCCTTCACGTGGGTACCGAACGGTGTCGACCTCAGCGAGGAACCCGACGAACGCGACGGACACGACGGACACGACGGACGATCCACGGACAGGAGGACGACCGCCGACGCCGACGCCTTCACCGTGACGTACCTCGGTTCGATGGGCCCGGCGAACGCGCTCGAAGCCGTGCTCGACGGCTTCGACATCGCGTGGCGGCGGAGCCGGCTCGACGGCGGACCGGCACTCGCACTCCGCCTGGTCGGGGACGGATCGGACGTGAGCCGTCTCCGGGAACGTGCGTCGCGCCTCCCGTCCGCCGCGGCGGTGCGCTGGGACGGTCGCGTACCGCAGGACGTCGCCAGGACCATCGGTCGCAGCGCCGGCTGCCTCGTCGTCAACATGCACGACCTGCCGCTGTACCGTCACGGCGTCTCGCTGAACAAGCAGTACGAGTACATGCTCCTCGGGCGGCCGTTGCTCGTCGGGGCGCCGGTGCCCCTCGAGCCCGTGCGTGCCTCCCGGTGCGGTGTCCACGTGCGACCGGACGACCCCGGCGCCCTCGCGGCGGGCATGCTCCGTCTGGCGGCGATGCCCGCAGCGGTCAGGGACGAGATGGGCCGCCGAGGCAGGGAGCACGTCCGTCGGGAGCACGACTACCGGGCGCTCGCGGCGACCCTCGCCGAGGTGCTCGACGGGGTCGTCATCGACCGGCAGGCGCCGTCCCCCGACCTCCGAGGGGGCCGGTCGTGAACCCGCAGATCGTCCACGTCTCGAGCGCGCACCCGTGGGTCGACAACCGCGTGCACCTGCGCGAGGCTGCGGCTGCGGCTGCCGCCGGGTACCGGGTCCGTCTGATCGCGGTGGCGAGTCCGCTCACCGCACCGGAGACCGGAGTGGAGGTCGTCACGATCCCGGTGCGGCGACGGGCGCGCCGGATGGCCGTGTCGACGGTGCAGGCACTGGTGCTGGCCCTCCGCTCACGCGCGCGGATCGTCCACCTCCACGACCCGGAACTGATCTGGACCATCCCGGTCCTCCGGCTCGCTGGCCGCATCGTGGTCTACGACGCACACGAGGACCTCCCCGACCAGGTCCGGGGGAAGGACTACCTGACCCCTCGGCAACGCGCGGTGTTCGCGGCGTTGTCCCGCGCGCTCCTGGAGCTCGCCGGCACCGCCCACCGTGTCGTGACCGCCACCGAGTGGACCGGTCGACGCTTCCGAGCCGACCGTCGACTCGCGATCCACAACTTCCCACTGGGCCGACCGGAGGACGACCGTCAGCGCCCGGTGCTCGAGCGTGACGCCGTTGTGGCGCACGTCGGCGTGCTCAGCCACGACCGGGGCATCGACGTCCTCGCCAGTGCGGTGCACGAGGAGGAGTTCCCGGCTGACTGGCGCCTCGAGATGGTCGGGTCGATCGACCGCGCGACACCGGTCGAGCAGCTCCGGCGGGCCGAAGCGACCGGTCGTGCGCACCACGGTGGTGTCGTCGGGCCGATGCAGGCTCGCGACCTCCTGTTGCGCGCCCGGATCGGGGTCGTCCCGTTCCTCCGGACGCCGGTGAACGACCAGATCTTCCCGACGAAGCTGTTCGAGTACCTGGCAGCCGGACTCGCCGTCATCGCCACCGACGTCCCGCTGTGGCGAGGGCTGCTCGACGGCGTCGAGTGTGTCTCGTTCGTCCCGGCCGGCGACCCGGCGGCCGTCGCACGTGCTGTCCGCAGGTACGCCGACGATCCGGCGCTGCTCGAACGACACAGCGCGGAGGCGAGACGTGCTGCGCGACGGTTCACCTGGGCACCGGAAGCCGCGCGACTGGTGCGGATGTACGACGAGCTCGCCCCGGGCCTCCGCACCGGAGAGGGGGCGTGAACGTCCCGTCCGCCGAGGCGCTGCGGCTCCGTCGAGCCGTGAGCACCGCGGTCGGCACCGTGCTCGCGGTCAGCGTCATGGACCTGACGATGCGCTGGATCTCGGCGGAGCTCGTCGCGCCGCTGTTCGGGTACCTGGGGTACGGGTACGTGCCGGCCCCCTGGGAGGCGACCCTCGCGACCGTCTCGCTGACCAGTGCGACCGCACTCTCGCTCCCGCGTCGGCTCCACCGTGCGTCGCACGTCGTGCTGTGGACGATCTTCGTCGTCTGCGTCGCACCGACGATGTTGATGAGCGTGTCGACCGGACACCTCGACCGGGGAGCTGCGCTCATGCTCACCGCTGCGGTGGGGACGGCGTTCTCGGCGGTCGCCGTCACCACCCCTCGCGGTCCGATCCCGGCGGGCGACGCGTGCACCAGCCCGGACGAGTTCCGGTTCGGAGGAGCACGGATCGGACGGGCGACGACGACGTGGCTCGTCTGTTCCGCGTACAGCCTGGCGACCTACGGGCTCATGGCGGTCACGGTGGGGGTGCACCTCCGGCTCGTCGCACTCGACGAGATCTACGACGTGCGCGCGGACTACACGTCGGAGGTCGGCACCGGCGGTCTGCTCGGCTACCTGCTGACGGGGCAGGCGTACGTCGTCAACCCGCTCGTGCTCGCCCGCGGACTCCTGCAGCGGCGACCCGCTCTGGTCGCGCTGGCCCTCGCGGGTCAGTTCCTGCTGTACTCGAGCACGGGGTTCAAGGCCGTCCTCTTCTCCTTCGTCGCGGTGCTCGGGATGGCCGTGCTCTTCGGGGTCTCCCCTGTCCCGCGGGCACGCACCTTCCTCGTGGCGCCGCTGGCGATCATGGTCGTGTCCGCCGTCGCCGACGAGATCCAGGGCGGGATCACCTGGACCTCGGTGTTCACGCGACGCTTCATGCTCACACCGGGACTGCTCTCGTCCGTGTACGTCGAGTACTTCTCGGGCCACCCCACGGCTCGGTACGGGTACTCCTTCCTCCGGTGGTGGGTCGACTACCCCGACGAGCTGCCGCCTCCGAAGCGGATCGCCGACTTCCTGGTGCCGGGTGCCGTCGGCTACGCCAACGCCAACCTCTTCGCGGACGGCTTCGCGAACTTCGGCTGGCTCGGCATCGCCGTCGCCGCGCTGGCCCTCCTGGTCTGGACACGCTTCCTGGACCGAGCCACGCGTGGTCTACCGATGCGCGTGACCGCGATGGCGGTGGTGATGCCGAGCATCATGCTGTCGAACACCTCGATCTTCACCGCGATGCTCTCGCACGGCCTGCTGGTCGGGACGCTGTTGCTCGCGCTGGCGCCGCGGACCGGATGGACAGCCGCGGGCACGCGAGGCCGTCGATCCACGGACGCCGCGCTACGACTCCTCGGCGGTCGGGACACGAGCGGCTGCAGCGGGGGCCCACCGGACCACGGCGACGACCATCGCCAGCATCGCTCCGTACGCCACGACCATGGCGACGGCGAGCGCGGCGAGGACGACGGGGACGGACGCCCCGAGCGCGGACGGCACCAGCACGGCGCCCGTCGTCAGGACGAGGCGGCCGACGTCCCAGGCGAGCTGGGCGGCCTGCTGCCCGACCATCGCGAGCACCTGTGTCACCGGCGAGACCGCGACCTGCGCGGCGAACGCCGGGACGAGGATCCGGGCGTACTCGCCGGACACCGCCCACTCGGCGCCGAAGACGCTTCCGAACGCCCCCGGGCCGACGACCACGGCGACGAGGACGCCGACGGCGCCCGCGATCGCGAGACGGCTGACGAGGCGCCCGACGAGCGGCGCCATCGGTCCACCGCTCCGGCGCACCCGGCCGAACGCCCCGGCCGCGTACTGCGCGACCGCATCCGCCAGCATGCCGACCGGTGCGCCGAGGACGCGCATCGTCAGGGCGACGAGACCGGCTGCCGTCGCACCGTGCAGTGCAGCGAAGACGAGGGCCGGAGCCTGCTGTCCGAGCACGTTCGTCGCGGCCGACCAGGGCGTGAGCAGGAAGAACCGCCGGTGGTGACGCACGGCATGCCCGACCGCGACGCGTGAGAACGGGGTCGGTCGGCGCAGTCCGACGCCGACGACCGCGACCAACCGCCCCGCGGCGAGCCCACCGACGAGGCCGACCGGGCCCGCAGCGGACGCCAGGAGGTTCCACGCGGTCTGGCTGATGCCCTGGACCGCATTCCGGAGCCCGATCGCTCGGTGCTGCTCGCGACGAGCGAGCACGGCGGACGCGAGACGGTGCGCCCCGACGGCGACGACCGACACCGGCAGGACCCACCAGGACGACTCGAGGACGGTCGTCACGAAGACAGCGGACGTCCAGCCGCGGAGCGCCCAGGCGGCGACGGCGACGACGGTCCCGGTGGCCGTGATCGACAGGCTCCCGGCCCAGAGGAGGGCGTGGACGCCGCGATCGTCGCCCGCCACGACCAGCGCCCGGTCGGTCCCCGCGGTCGCGCCGGCTCCGATGACCGAGGCGATCGCCGTGACGACGGCCAGTGCGCCGAAGTCCTCCGGCCGGTAGAAACGCGTCAGCAGGGGGGAGACCGCGACGACGAGCCCCTGCCCCACGACGGTCCCGCTGAGGATGAGCGCGACCCCGCGCGGACGGAACCGCGAGCGCATCCGTGGCCGGCGGCCGGCGGTCGTCACGGCGCCCCGCCGACCCCGCCGCCCCCGACGACCCCACCGCTCCCGATCGCCAGGACGGTGACGCCGGACCACCGCCGGGGGTCGAGGACACGACGGCCGTCGACGATGGTCCGCACCCCGGGGAGGTCGGTCGGCTCGAGGGCCGTGTACTCGGCGTGGTCCGCCTGGACGATCGCGGCGTCGACGCGCGATCCGGCCTGGTGCGGCCGCAGTCCCGACGCCGCGAGTTCCCGGTCCGGGAACAACGGGTCGGTGGTGGTGACGATCGCACCGCGTGCGCGGAGCGCATCGACCGTCGCGAACACCCCGGAGAACGCCGTCTCCTTGACGCCGCCGCGGTAGGCAGCGCCGAGGACGACGACACGCTGCCCGTCCAGACCGCCGTGTGCGCGTTCGAGCAGAGCCACGGCGTGCTCGGGCATCGCCGTGTTCCGCTCGCGCGCGGCACGCACGACCGTTGCCTCCGGGTCGTTCCACAGGTACAGCCTCGGGTAGACCGGGATGCAGTGGCCGCCCACGGCGATGCCCGGGCGGTGGATCTGGCTGTAGGGCTGCGAGTTGCATGCGGTGATCACCGCCGCCACGTCGATGCCGTGATCGTCCGCGAACCGTGCGAACTCGTTCGCGAGCGCGATGTTGACGTCGCGGTAGGTGGTCTCGGCGAGCTTGGCCAGCTCTGCGGCCTCCGTGCTGCCGAGGTCCCAGACCCCGTTGGGACGCCCGAGGTCGGGGCGCTCGTCGAACTGCAGGACGTCCTCGTAGAAGCGTCGGGCTGCTGCGGCCCCGGCGGAGGACACCGCTCCGACCAGTTTCGGGTACCGGCGCAGATCGGCGAACACCCGCCCGGTGAGCACCCGTTCCGGCGAGAAGACCACGTGGAAGTCCTGTTCGGCGACGAGACCCGATGCAGCCTCGAGTCGGGGCAGCCACCGCCCGCGGGTGGTTCCCACCGGCAGGGTCGTCTCGTACACGACGAGCGTGCCCGGTCGGAGGTGCGTCCCGATCGATGCCGTCGCGCCGTCCATCCACGTGAAGTCCGGCCGACCATCGCCGTCGACGACGAGCGGCACGATGACCACGACGACGTCCGCCGCGGGGATCGCCGCGGCGGCGTCGACCGTGGCGCACAGCCGACCGGAGCTCACAGCAATCCGGAGTCGTTCGGCGAGCTCGGCCTCACCGGGGAAGGGTTCCGTTCCGGCGTTGACGGCGTCGACGACCCGCGCCGAGACGTCCAGACCGGTCACCGTCGCGCCCGAACCGGCGTACTGGACCGCGAGCGGGAGGCCGATCTTGCCGAGACCGACGACGACGACGTTCATCCTGCGACCCCTCCTGCTGCCGCGTGGTCGACGATCGAGACCGTGCCGGTGCGTGCGGCCGTGATCACCCGCTCGGCGACGGCGACCGTCCGCATGCCGTCGGCGAGCGTCACGACGTCGCACCGGCGGCCGA
This sequence comes from Curtobacterium sp. P97, assembly GCF_023712445.1. NCBI lineage: Bacteria > Bacillati > Actinomycetota > Actinomycetes > Micrococcales > Microbacteriaceae > Curtobacterium > Curtobacterium sp. P97. The sequence continues at coordinate 139,433 of NZ_JAMAYF010000008.1, forward strand.
GGACGGCGTCACGGAACGCCTCGTGCTCGAGGACGAGTGGCTCCCGCTTCGGGATGGCGAACCGTGTCGACGCCCCCTCGGTCACACCGCGGAAGGCCGCGACCTGGTCCCACGCGGTCGCTTCGGTCCCGTTCTCGTGCAGGGTGAGGTCGGCGGTGAGGGTGTCCGCGACGTAGGCGCCCCGCGCACCGGTCACGATGACGACCCGTTCCTTGAAGGGGCTCAACCAGTTGACGAGGTGCGACGTGACGGTGCCGTCCTCCAGGCGCCCCGTGGCAGCGACGAGGTCCTCGTGCAGCCGCCCGCTCCTCGTGGTGGCGTGCGCGCTGATGCTCGCGTAGGGCGAGCGCGCGATCCAGGTGGTCGCATCGATGTCGTGCGTGGCGAGGTCCTTCACGACGCCGACGTCCGCGATCCGGTCGGGGAAGGGGCCCTGACGTCGCGTCGCGATCTGGAACACGTCACCGAGCTCGCCGGCGTCGAGCCGTTGCCGGAGGGCCTGCAGCGCGGCGTTGTACCGCTCGATGTGCCCGACTGCTCCGACGAGTCCGGCTCGGTCGAACGCGGTGACGAGTCGCGCTGCCGAGGCGGGATCGACCGCGACGGGCTTCTCGATCAGGGCGTGGACCCCTGCCGAGGCGAGTCGGAGACCGACCTCCTCGTGCGTCGCGGTCGGAGTGGCCACGACGGCGACGTCGACACCGACCCGCAGGAGATCGTCCACCGAGCCGACGACCGGGACGCCCTGGGCAGCCCCGGATCGGTCCCCCGCCTCGTCGGCGACCGCGACGAGTTCGATGCCGTCGAGGGCGCGGAGCACCCTCGCGTGGTGGCGCCCCATCATGCCGAGCCCGACCACCCCTGCGCGGAGCACGGCGCTCACCGGCCGGCCCCCGCCAGGGAGTTGACGGCGTCGACGATCCGGTCGAGCTGCCGCAGGGTGAGCGACGGGTACACCGGCAGCGCCAGGACCTGTGCGGACGCGAGCTCGGTCTCGGGCAGGTCGATCGCGACCCCGAAGGACGGCAGGCGGTGCACCGGCGTCGGGTAGTAGACACCGGTGGCCACTCCGAACTCCTCGAGGAGCGCCGCAGCGAAGCCGTCCCGGTCCTCCGGCACCCGGATCACGTACTGGTGGAAGACGTGCTCGGCCTCCGGCGCGACGACCGGTGTGCCGACCCCGCGGAGCTCGCCCGTCAGGTACGCCGCGTTCGCCTGCCGCTGCGCGGTCCACTGCGGGAGCTTCGCGAGCTGGACACGTCCGATGGCGGCGTGGACGTCGGACATCCGCGCGTTGAACCCGATGACCTCGTTCTCGTAGCGGTGTTCCATCCCCTGGTTCCGCAGGAGGCGGACGCGGCGAGCACTCGCTGCGTCCGCCGTGGCGACCATGCCGCCTTCACCCGCCGTCATGTTCTTGGTCGGGTACAGGCTGAAGGCGGCGGCGTCCGAACCGCTGCCGACGCGGTGACCGGCCCACCGCGCACCGTGAGCCTGCGCGGCGTCCTCGACGACGAGCAGACCGTGGTCGGCGGCAAGGGCTGCGATCGCCGTCATGTCGGCCGGGTGGCCGTAGAGGTGGACCGGCATCACCGCACGCGTCCGTCCGGTGATCGCGCTGCGGACGGCGCCCGGGTCCATGCAGTAGGTCGCGGGATCGATGTCGACGAAGACGGGGTCCGCGCCGGCGAGACGGACGGCGTTCGCGGACGCGGCGAAGGTGAACGACGGGACGACGACCTCGTCGCCGGGGCCGATCCCGAGTGCGACGAGTGCGAGGTGCAGGGCGGCGGTACCACTGTTCACGGCCGTGACCGGACGGGACTCCACGAGCGCCTCGCTGAACTCGCGCTCGAAGGCCGCCACCTCCGGTCCCTGGGCCAGACCGCCGGACGTCAGGACGGCGTCGACGGCCCGTCGTTCCGCCGTCCCGATCAGGGGTCTCGCCGCCGGGATGACCTCCGGCGCCGTCGCGGTCATCGGACGACCTCGAGCCGCTCGCCGTCGAGGACGAACCGGTCGCCGGTGTCGGAACACGCGAAGGTCAGGTCGTCGACCCGCACGAGCCGTGTGCCGGTCCGGCCGACCCACCCGATCTGCCGCGCCGGCACCCCCGCGACGAGGGCGTGGTCGGGCACGTCCGCGACGACCACCGCTCCGGCTGCGACCATCGCCCACCTCCCGATGCGGACGGGCGCCACACAGACCGCGCCGGCGCCGAGGGACGCCCCCTGCTCCACCACCACGGCAGAGGGCTGCCAGTCACCGGCGCGTCGCACCGCGCCGTCGGCATCGACCGCTCGCGGCACGTGATCGTTCGTGAGGATGCATCCCGGCCCGACGAACACACCGTCTCCGAGCATCGCGGGACCGTAGACCAGCGCCGCGTTCTGCACCTTGCAGTCGGCGCCGACGCGCACGCCGGCACCGATCGTCACCCCACGGCCGACGGTCGTGCCGGTGCCGATCACGGCGCCGGCCTCGACGTGGGACGTGCCCCAGACGCGGACTCCCGCTGCGAGCACGACGTCGCTCGCAACCGTGGCGTCGGGAGCGACGACGGCGCTGGGCGCCGCGGACGCCGCAGGTGGTGCTGTTCGGGCCTGGGTCATGTCGGAGGCTCCTCCTCGAGAACGGGCAACTGCTGCGACCGTACTGAATGTGGAGTACGTGTGTTACAGTGGTATACGAGTCCCACGCCGAGTATGCTGCTGTCCGTGCGATGGAGTCGAGTGGGCTGGCCCGGGGTCGGGTACGTCTCCCTCGAGGACGTCGAGGGCTACGCCGAGCACCTCGCCCGCCTGGTCACCGACGCACCCCCGTCCGTCGCGGCCCTCGCGTCCGTGACGTGGAACGAGGCCCGCGTCGCCGAGTGGCACGAGACCGAGACGACGACGCCGACCGGCACCCCGGACACCGCCGGCATCGACGAGGCGCCGACCCGCACGGTCCGGGCCGTCGTGGTCGTCCGGACTGACGAGGTCCTCGACACCCCGGACGGCCTCTGGCGCCGCTGGAACCACGCCCGTGTGACGCTCGAGTTCCACCGCGCCGTCCTCGAGCCCGCGGACACCGCACCGCTCGCGGTCCTCGCCGGCGACGTGCAGGTCTCCCGCGGTGAGATCGCCCACGTCGACGCCGACGTCTGGGAGCTCCGCCTGCTGCTCTCCCCCACCGGCGAGCTCGCGGTGCACTTCCGCGACGTGGTGATCGAGGTCCGCCCCGTCGCCGAGTCGGCGTGGTCCGACCTGGAGGCACGCCCCACCCACGGCTGGCACGGCCCGGTGCCGGACGGCTGGCTCGAGTGGGCCGCCCCCGCGGTGCGCGCTGCGGGTCACGGGGACGTCGGCGGGCTCTCGCTCGAGCTCGACGGGTTCGGCGCGGACCCGACCGGGATCGACGAGGTCGACCCGCGCTGGGGCTTCGCCCCGCTGCACGCCGCCGCCTGGTTCGACCGGCGCGGGACGACGGAGGCGCTCATCGAACGGGGCGCGGACGTCACGGTGCTCGACGCCGAGGACCGGACGGCGCTCGACATCGCCCGCGAGCGCGGGTCGCGCAAGGCGGAAGAGGTGCTGCTCGCCTGGTTCGACGCGCACGCCTTCGGCGAGGCCCACGTCGCCGACGATCCCTCGAGCGACGAGGCGACCCGCTGATCGAGGGGCCCATGGACGGACTGGAGGCGCGGGGGCAGCTGGCACCGCGCGACCCACGCCCGCGTGACGCTCGAGTTCCCCCCCGCCTCCAGTCCGTCAGGGGATCGCGTCAGTCGCGACGGGTCTCGAGCGCGTTCGCCTGCGCGACCTTCCCGTACCAACGGGCCGAGTCCTTCGGCGTGCGCGCGAAGGTCTCGCGGTCCCAGGCGACGAGCCCGAAGGTCGGGCGGTAGCCGGAGGCCCACTCGTAGTTGTCGAGGAGGGACCAGTGCTGGTAGCCGAGGACCTCGATGCCGTCCTCGATGCAGCGGTGGATGCCCTCGAGCGCGCCCTGCGTGTAGGCGACCCGGCGGGAGTCGTCGGCGGTGGCGATGCCGTTCTCGGTGATCATCAGCGGCACGTGGCCGGAGAGCTCCCACGCGCTGCGGAGCCCGTCGGCCGACGCCTCCGGCCAGAACTCCCACCCGGTGAGGGTCGTCTCCACGTCGTTCGACACGGGCAGCGGCCCGTCCGGCCCGATGAAGGTACGGGTGTACGCCTGCACGCCGAGGAAGTCGTCGCCGGCGGCCTGCTCGAGGTACCAGTCGTCACGCGGGTAGCCGTACTCGCGGAGCATCTCCTCGGAGCCGGGCTCGCCGTTCGCGCGGAACGCCTGCGTGGCGATGGTCCAGCCGGACTGGAGCCCGGCGACCTGGGACAGGACCTCGCGGGACCGCTTGTGCGACGCGAGCAGCTGGTCCGCCACGTGCAGGTCCGGGTTCGGCAGGCCGTAGGCGACCAGGTTGGCGGCGTCCTCTCCCCCGGCGAGCATCGCGGCGATGTTCGGCTCGTTGATCGTGCAGACGTAGCGGACGCCGTCCTGCACGACCGGCAGCGCGGCCTCGGTGTAGCGGGCGAACAGGTCGGCCGCGTCGTCGGCGCGCCAGAAGCCGTCGCGCTCGAACCAGCGCGGCACGGTGAAGTGCATGAGGGTGACGATCGGCTCGATGCCGGCCTCGTGGCACGCCTCGACCATGCGGCGGTAGTGGTCGACCTCGGCGCGGGAGACGTGACCGCGCTCGGGCTCGATGCGTGCCCACTCGATGCTGAACCGGTAGGAGTTCAGGCCGAGGTCGGCGGCGATGCGGATGTCCTCGCGGTAGCGGTGGTAGCTGTCCGCGGCGTCGCCGGAGGGTTCGACGATGGTGGTGTCGGGCTCGTGCTCGTGCACCCACCAGTTGCTGTTGACGTTGTTGCCCTCGATCTGGTGGGCGGCGGTGGCGGCACCCCAGAGGAAGCCGTCGGGGAACTGCAGCGTGGTGATGATGGTGCCTTTCAGGTGCGAGCCGGCGCGTGCCGGCCGAGGAAGTCGTCGAAGAGCGCGATGGTCGCGGTCGGGTTCTCGACGTGGGGGCCGTGGTAGCTCGTGGGGACGACCTCGTAGCGGGCGCCGGTGTCCTCGGCCATCTGCTGCTGCCACGGGATCGGCCAGGCGCCGTCCCACTCGCCGTGCGCCACGAGGACCGGCAGCCCGGTCGCGCGGAGTTCGGCGGACGAGTCGGTGTGGTCCTCGAGGATGTGCCCGCCGGCGACGACGCTCAGCGGGCTCGTGGCGTCGAAGCGGTCGCGGACCATCCGGGCGTCGTCGGGGAGTTCCTCGTCGGGTCGGTACGCCCAGAGCGGGTTCGTCGCGTCGAACAGCTGGCGGAGGTTGCCGCCGGTGTCGTGCAGGATCGTCAGCTCCGTGACCTTGCGGTAGGGCCAGCCGTAGGGGCCGGAGCAGAACTGCACGAGGGACCGGAACGACTGCGGCGAGGCGATGGCGGCCTCGCGGGCGATCACGCCGCCGAGCGAGTGCCCGATCAGGTGCACGGGCGCGCCGTCGTCGAGCAGGGCTGCGACCCGGACGACGTCGGCGGCCTCCTCGTCGAGGGAGTAGTCCGATGGACTCCCTGGCGCGGCCGAGTCCGCCTGGCCGCGGCGGCTGATCGCGACCGCGGTCCAGCCGGCCTCGCGCAGGAGCGGCATGAAGGTGCGCCAGTCCTCCTTCGAACCGGTGTACCCGGGGACGACGAGCACGACGCCCTTCGACGGTCCGGACGGGACCACCCGGTAGGCGGTCAGCCGTCCGACCGGCAGGTCGATGCCGACGACGTCGACGCCCTCGGGCGTGGGGAGGTGCCCGAAGGCCGGGACGGACGGGAACTCGTGCACCGTGGTCATGCGAGCAGTGTCCGCCGCGGGTTGGGCACCGCGTCCAGCAGCGCGACCGTGTAGTCGTCCTGCGGGTGCTGCAGCACGTCGGCCGTCCGGCCCCGCTCGACCACCGCGCCGTCGTGCAGCACCATGATGTCGTCGGTGATGAGCCGCGCGCTCAGCAGGTCGTGCGTGATGTAGAGGAGCGAGACACCCCACTGCTCCCGCAGGTCCTCGAGCAGCGCGAGCACGCCGGCGCGCAGCGTCACGTCGAGCATCGAGACGGGCTCGTCGGCGATGATCACCTGCGGGTCGCTCGCGAGCGCCCGGGCGATGACGACGCGCTGCCGCTGCCCGCCGGAGAGCTGGTGCGGGAGCTTCTGCGCGAACTGCTCGACGGGGGTCAGGCCCACGGTCTCGAGGATCTCGAGCATCCGGCGCCGGGCATCCCGCCCGCGGAGCCCGGTGTAGTTCGCGATCGGCCGGGACAGGATGTACTCCACCGTGTGCAGCGGGTTGAGCGCCGCGTACGGGTCCTGGAACACCATCTGCACCTCGGAGCGCAGGTCCTTGAGCCCCCGCCGCCCGAGCTTCGCCACGTCCGTGTCGCCGAAGCGCACCGTGCCCGAGGTCGGCTGCTCGACGCCGGTGAGCATCTTCGCGATGGTCGACTTGCCCGAGCCGGACTGGCCGACCAGGGCGAGCGACTGCCCGGGTTCGAGGGTGAACGACACGTCGCGGACCGCCTGCACGGGCTGCTCACCGCGGCGGGGCGCCGGGTACGTCTTCACGAGGTGGTCGACGACGATCGGGTTCTTCGCGGCACTGCGCTCACGCGACCCGACGGTGGCGAACGACGAGGTCGTCTCCTGACGGGAGACCGACCGCTGCGACCGATCGGGGAAGCCCGGCAGCGACACGACCTCCGCGCGCGGATCGGCGTAGTGCGACAGGAGCATCTTCGTGTAGTCGTCCTGCGGGTCGCGGAGGACCTCGAGCGAGCGGCCGTCCTCGACGATCCGCCCCTCGTGCATGACGAGCACGCGCTCGGTGGCCTCGAGCACGATGCCGAGGTCGTGGCTGATGAGGATCGCCGTGAACCCCTCGGAGCGCTGCAGCTCGATGATCGTGTCCATCACCGCGTGCTGCACGAGGACGTCGAGCGCCGTGGTCGGCTCGTCGAACACCATGAGCTGCGGCTCGAGCGACAGCGCGAGGGCGATCGACACGCGCTGCCGCATGCCGCCGGAGAGCTCACCGGGGTACCGCGCGAGCATCGTCTCGGGCAGCTTCACCTTGCCGATCAGTTCCCGCATCCGGGCGTCCCAGCGCTCGCGCGGCACGTGGCCGTGGGCCTTGAAGACGTCGATGAAGTGGTTGCGGATCGTGCGCACCGGGTTGAGCGCGTTCATGCCGGACTGCAGCACCATCGCGAAGCCGCCCTGGCGCTGCTGCCGGAGTGCCTCGTCGTCGAGGTCGCGGATGTCCGCCCCGCCGAAGACGATGCTGCCGCCGTTGGTGCGCGCCGGCGGCTTCTGCAGCCGGGTCAGCGCGTAGCCGAGGGTCGACTTGCCCGAGCCGGACTCGCCGACCAGGCCGACGAACTCGCCCTTGCGCAGCTGGAAGGAGACGTGGTCGACGGCCTGGACGGCCGTCTGGCCGGCCGACTCGTAGACGACGGACAGGTCGCGGACGTCGAGCAGGACCTCGGCCTGGGTGCCGTCGGACGGGAGGCGCGTGGCGGTGCCGCCACGGGCCTCCAGGCCGTCGCTGGTTGCGCCGCTCATGCGGTGACCTCCTTGCGCTTGCGGCGCGCGCCCTCGCGCAGCCGCGGGTTGGACACGGCGTCGACGCCGAAGTTGATGAGGGTGAGGCTCATCGCCAGCAGGGCGATGCAGAGACCGGGGGCGAACAGCAGGATCCACTGGCCGGTGAGCAGCGCGTTCGAGTTCTGCGCCCAGTAGAGGATCGTGCCCCAGCTGACGATCGACGAGTCGCCGAGTCCGAGGAACTCGAGACCGGCCTCGGCGAGGATCGCGCTGGTCGCCGCGCCGAAGAAGCTGCCGACGATCAGGGACGTCATGTTCGGCAGGATCTCGCGGAAGACGATGCGCGTCGCGCCGTCGCCGGAGAACTGCGCGGCGGTGACGAAGTCGCGGCTGCGCAGGGACTGCGTCTGGCTGCGCAGGACGCGCGCACCCCAGGCCCAGCCGGTGACGACGATCACGGCGATGATCACCGCGATGCCGCCGTTCTGCAGGTAGGCCGCGATGACGATCATGAGCGGCAGGCCCGGGATGACGAGGAACAGGTTCACGATGAAGCCGATGACCTCGGCGACCCAGCCGCGGATGTACCCCCAGCTCAGGCCGATCGCGACGGCGACGAGCGTGGACAGGAGGCCCGCGACCGCGCCGACGAGCACGGAGACCCGGGCGCCGTAGATCAGTTGGGAGAGGACGTCCTCGCCGGCGGCGGTGGTGCCCATCCAGTGCGCCCAGCTGGCGTCGGCGTTCCGCGCGAAGCCGTTCTGACTGCCGCCGTAGGGGGCGAGGAGCGGGGCGAACAGGGCGATGAGGACGAAGGTGCCGAGGATGCACAGGCCGATGCGGGCCTTCGTGTTGCTCCAGACGACGCCGAACTGTCGTCCTGCCGATCGGAGCTTGGAGGGGGCCTGCTGGTCGTTGTTCTGCTGTTGCTCGTCTCGGGTCCGTACGGCGACGGTCTCGTTGGGTGTGCGCGTGTTGGTCATCGGCGCGTCCTCGGGTCCAGGACGCCGTACAGGACGTCCACGATGAAGTTGGCGATGAGCACCGACACGGTGATCATCAGGAAGAGGGCCTGCATGAGCGGGTAGTCCTGCCCGATCACGGCGTTGAACAGCAGGTAGCCGATGCCCGGGTAGCCGAACACCTGCTCGACCAGCACCGAGCCGCCGACCACGCCACCGAGCGCCAGGCCGAAGCCGGTCAGGTTCGGCAGGATCGCGTTGCGCGCGGCGTACCGGACGGCGACCGTGCGACCGCGGAGGCCGTTGGCCTCGGCGAAGGTGACGTAGTCGTCACCGAGGGTGTTGATCATCGCGTTGCGCATGCCGATGATCCAGCCGCCGAGGCTCGTCACGAGGATCGTCACGGCCGGCAGGACCGCGTGCCGCAGGACGTCGCCGATGTAGGTGCCGTTCCAGCCCGGGACGCTCGTCGCGGACGACGCGCCGGTGGTCGGGAACCAGTGCAGGACGTAGCCGAGGAAGAACAGCAGCAGGAGCGCCGTCCAGAAGTACGGGAACGTCGACATGAAGCTGCCGGACAGGGTCGGGAGCGAGTCGAGCCACGTGCCGCGCTTCCACGCCGCAGCGACACCGATCAGCGTGCCGATGACGAACGCCAGGACCGTCACCGTGCCGACGAGCACGAGCGTGTACGGCAGTGCGCGGCCGACCAGGTCACCGACCGGCTGCGGGTAGAACGTGTAGCTCGTGCCGAAGTCGAGGGTGACGACCTGGTGCAGGTAGCTGACGTACTGGTCCCAGAGGTTGCCGCTGGGGACGCCGAGCTGGGCCTCGATGGCCTTCTTCGTGGCGTCGGTGACCGGACCGTTCTGGCTGAGCTTCGCGAGCGCGGCGTCGGACGGGCTGCCCGGCATGAGGCGTGGGAGCACGAAGTTCAGCGTGACCGCGGCCCAGAGGGTCAGGACGAAGAGGACGAGTTTCTGGAGGATGTACTTCACTTGCCCGCCTCCTTCTGCTGCGTCTTCTGCTCTTCGAGGATCTGCTTGCCTGCTGCGCTGTCACGGAGCCGGAGCTTCGTGAAGATGAGCAGCGGGGCCGAGTCGTAGTTCTGCGGTGCCATGTACGGGTCCTCGGCGCTCGGCCAGCCGACGAACTTGCCGGTGTTGAACAGGCCCCAGAGTCCGCCGTAGTACATGCCGATCACGGGCAGGTCGTCGTACACGATGGCCTGCAGCTGGTCCAGGATCCGCTGCTGCTCGGCACGGTCGGTCGTGCCGCGGTACTCGTCGAGGAGCTTCTGGGTGTCCGCGTTCCTGTACCGCTCGAAGTTGTTCACCGTCGACTTGCCGACCGGCTGGTAGAAGTCGCTCGACAGCAGCGAGTTGTACGCCTGGAAGACGTCGCCGTTCCCCATGCCGCCCATCGCCATGTCGAACTTGCCGTTGTTGATGTTCTGCTGGTAGCCGGCGGGCTGCGGTGCCTGGATCTGCACCTTCACGCCGATCTTCCCGAGGTCACGCTGCACCTGCTGTGCGGCACGGAGCCAGTCCGAGTAGCCGTTCGCGGTCATCAGGTTGATCTCGAGCTGCTTGCCGTCCTTGACGAGCTTGCCGCCCTGCTGCTCGTAGCCGGACTTCGCGAACTCGGCGAGGGCGCGGTCGGTGTCCTGCGTGATCATCCCCTTGTCGGGGATCGACGGGTCGAGGTACTGCTCCTGGTTCGGCAGGATCAGGCCGGTCTGACCCGCGGCGCTGAGGTTGCCCTCGGAGGCGGTCTCGGCGATGCCGTCGCGGTCGAGCGCGTAGGAGATGCCCTTGCGCACGTTGACGTCGTCGTACGGCGCCTTCGTCAGGTTCGGGATGAGACCGATCACGCCCCCGGCGGGGAACCACCACTGGTTCGTGTCGGACGCGGCCCCCCACGTGCCCTTGACGTCCGAGATGAACGAGTACGCCCAGTCGTAGCCACGCGTGACGGTGTCGAGCTGCGTGTTCGTCGCGGGGAGCACGAGGTGCTCGATCGCGATCTTGTCCGCCTGCCAGTACGTCGGGTTCTTGTCCATCGAGTACTGCTGGTCGGAGTAGTTGCCGAGCACGAACGGGCCGGTGCCGACCGGGTTCGGGTCACGCCAGGTGACCGGGTCCTTCACCTTCCCGTAGTGGTGCTCGGGGAGGATGTAGGTCGCGCCGATGATGTTGAGGCTCGGGACGTCCTCGCCGTTGAGGTGGAAGACCAGGTGGTCGCCGTCCCGCTCGATGCGGTCGATGTGCTGCCAGGCACCCTTGACGTCCATCGCCGGGAACTTCTTGAGCAGGTCGAACGTGAAGAGGACGTCCTCGGGGGTGAACGGCGTGCCGTCGGACCACTCGACGCCCTTGCGGATCGTCATGTCGATCGTCCGCGCGTCGGGCAGCTCCCAGGAGCTCGCGAGCCACGGGGTGCCCTTGCCGTCGAGCGGGTTGATCTCGATGAGCGGCTCGTACATCCACTTGCTCGCGGTGCGGGCGTTCGGGATGTACGGGTTGAAGTTACGGTCGAACAGTGGGTTGCCACGGTCCGCGTTGATGAGCATCGTGTCCTTGCCGATGCTCGGGTCCGGCTGGGAGCGGACCTGGATGCTGCAGCCGGTGGCCACGAGGGCCACGACCGCGAGTCCGGCGATGGCGGCGGCGATGCGGCCGCGCCGGCGGGCGGGGGTGTGCGGCGCCGGTGGCGTCCGCCGTCCGTCCGTGCGCGGGTCGCGGTGCCCGCGCGTGCGCTGTGGGGGAAGCGTCATTGCTCGGTCGACCTCCGTGTCGAGTGGGTGCTCCGCCCAATGTATGCGCTTACATCGCGCTCCGCAACTGCGGTCCCTTCTGGTGGTCGCCACGACCGAGGGCCGTCCACGAGCGTTCCGGTCGCACGACATGCCGCCCGTTCGCCGTACAGACGGCAAGTCGTGCGACCGGAGCGGCAGTCGGCGGCATGTCGTGCGACCTGAGCCAGGGCCAGATCCCGACCCGGCGACGCCTACATCGAGGGCGGGCAGCTCTCGCGCAGCAGCACCTCGACCGGCAGCCGCACAGCGCGCGGGGGCCCGTCGCGCCGCTCGAACCGGTCGACGATCGCCCGGACGGCCGCACGACCGAGCTCCCCCATCGGCTGGTGCACCGTCGTCAGGGGCGGCGTCGAGAAGCGCCCGGCGTCGATGCCGTCGAAGCCGGTCACCACGACGTCCTCGGGGACGCGCAGCCCCCGCGCCCCGGCGGCGTCGAGCACGCCGAGCGCGGACTGGTCGTTCGAGCAGATCACCCCGCGGGGGACGTCGACTCCGTCGAACAGGGCCGACGCGAGCTCACGAGCCCGTGCGCGCCCGAAGTCGCCGTGCACCACCCGCACGTCGGACGCCGCCAGGTCGTTGTCGGCGAGCGCCTGGCGGAAGCCCGCCGAACGCTCGATGTCGTCCGGAGAGTCGATCGGCCCCGCCAGGTACGCCAGCGAGCGGATCCCGAGCCGACCGATCACGTGCGAGGCGAGCGTGCGCATGCCCGCGGCGTTGTCGACGCTCACCGAGTCGAAGCCGTGCGAGCGCCGGTCGTCCGCGAGCACCACGACCGGGATGCGCCGGGCGACGTGCTCGAGCAGGTCGTCGGGCACCGTCTGCGCGAGTACCGCGAGGCCGTCGACCCGACCCGCGACGTCGTTCACGATGACGTCCCGCGAGGACCCCCGCCCGGCCGCCACCATCAGGGCGAGCCCCCGCTGCCACGCCTCGGTCTCGGCACCGCGCAGGACCTCGTCGAAGTACAGGTTCGACGAGAACGGTTGCGTGACGTGGCGTCGGTCGTCGACCACCCGGACGCCACCGTCCGTGACGAGGTCGGGTCGCTCGTCCGGGACGACGTCGAACCCCGGCAGCAGCAGGCCGACCACGCCGGTCCGCTTGCCGGCCAGGGCGCGTGCGTTGCCGGACGGCACGTAGCCGAGGCTCCGGATCGCCGCCTGCACGCGGTCGCGGGTGCCCTCACGGACGGCGTCCGGCGTGCGGAGCACGCGGGAGACGGTGGCGATGGACACGCCGGCCTGGGACGCGACGTCGTAGACCGTGGGAGGTGCGGTGCGCTGCGCGCTCATGCCGTGCCTCCCGTCCGACGTCCACCCGGCCGCAGCACCGGTGCGCGGCCGCACCATCCTAGGCACGGGCCCGGCTCCGACTCCTCCACAGGCCGGCCGACACCCTTGCGCTCCGCGGAGGGGCGGGCGCAGACTGTTGCGACCTCAGAACGTCCCGTGAGGAAGCGCACCACGACGGTGCCCACGCACACAGGAGGAACTCTCGATGTCCCAGCAGACGCGGTCCGGCAGCAAGCACGCCATCCGACTCAGCACCGACGAGGCCGAGGTGCGCGACGCGCTCCTCGACCACACCGAGCACGGCGCGACGCTGTCCGCCCAGGAGATCGACGGGTCCGAGGAACCCACGACCAGGGCCTGACCAGCCGGGAGGCACGGGTCGGGTCCGCCTCGTCGGTCCGGCCGGTGCCTCCCGGCCGGTGCGCCCCGGTGCCGCCTGGCCGGTGCGCCCCGGTGCCTGTTGGCCGGTGCGCCCGGGTGGCGAGTGCGACCGGTCGCTCCTGACCGGTGCGCCCGGGTGGTCAGTGCGCCTGGGTGGTTGCCGGGTCGCCGTCGCCGAGCAGCTCCGGGCTGCCGACGATCGCCATGCCGGCACCGCGCAGGCGCCGTCGCTCCTGCGCGATGAACGCGAGCAGGCGATCGTTGGTCCCCGCGACGTGCGCCGCCAGCAGCTCGGCCGCGCGGTCGGCCTCGCCGGCACGGACGGCCTCGAGGATCGCGCTGTGCTCGTCCCACGCGGCCTCGCGCGCCTCGGCGGTGCGGACCTCGATCCACCGTGTCCGCTCGAGCCGGGTGAGGGCGTCGGCGATCGCGTCGGTGACGAAGCGGTTCCCGCCGAGTGCCGCGAGGTCGAGGTGGAACGTCGAACCCATGCGGATCCCCGCCTCGCGGTCGGGGGTGCTCCGGAGCTGGTCGAGGTGCGCTCGGACCTCGTCGAGCTGCTCGGCGGAGGCACGCTCGACGGCGAGCCGCGCCGCGGCGGGTTCGAGCACGCCGCGGAGCTCGGCGAGCGACGCGATCTCGTCGAGGTCGATCGGGGTGACCGTCCACGACCGCCCCTCGTGGAGGATGAGCCCCTCGCGCTCGAGCCGTGACAGCGCAGCGCGCACGGGGGTCCGCGAGGCGTGGAAGCGTCCCTCGAGTCCGCGCTCCGAGATCCGCTCTCCGGGGGCGATGTCGAGGGTCAGGATCGCCGCGCGCAGGTTGTCGTAGAGCTGGCTCGTCTGCGAGACGGGCGCGGCGGTCTCGGTCGTCTCGGTCACGGCGGACCAGCGTAGTGCAGATCGACGCGTGTTGGTATACCGTCCTGGTACACCAACCGCTCCCCGATCGAGACGACGTGCCCGCGCAGACCACCACCGCCGCTCCGCCCGTCGTCCCCGCCAGGGCGTGGACCATGCTCGCGCTCGGCGTCGCAGCACAGGCTGCCGGGACCCTCGTCGTCTCCGCCCCGGCGCTGCTCATCCCGCACCTGCTGGCGCAGGGGATGCCCTTCGCGTCGGCGGGACTGTTCGCGGCCGCCCCGACGATCGGCCTCGTCCTCACCCTCATCGCCTGGGGCGCGGTGACCGACCGCGTCGGCGAACGGGTGGTGATCGCCGGCGGACTCGCGCTGACCACCCTGACCGTCGTCGCGGCGTGGGTCACGGCGGGCGACCCACTGCTGCTCGGGGTCGCGTTCCTGGCCGCGGGCATGACGAGCGCGTCGACGAACGCGGCGAGCGGACGGGTCGTGGTCGGGTGGTTCCCGAGGGAGCGCCGCGGTCTCGCGATGGGCATCCGGCAGATGTCGCAGCCGCTCGGCGTGACGCTCGCTGCCGTGACGGTGCCGCTGCTGACCGAGACGCACGGTGTCCGGACCGCACTCGTGCTGCCGTTCGTGCTGTGCGCGGTGCTCACCGTGCTCTGCGCCGTGAGCATCGTCGATCCCCCACGGCCTCGGCAGGCCCGGGCAGCGGCGGCGACCGCGACGATCGACGGGGGCCCAGCGAACCCGTACCGGGCGTCCGGGTTCCTGTGGCGGGTGCACCTCGTGTCGGTGCTGCTCGTCGTGCCGCAGTTCACGCTCTCGACGTACGGGCTGGTCTGGCTGGTGGGCCTCGGCTGGTCGACGCCTGCGGCCGGGCTGCTGGTCGGCGCCTCGCAGTTCGTGGGGGCCGTCGGGCGCATCCTGGTCGGCGCCTGGAGCGACCGCGTCGCTTCCCGGGTCGGGCCGTTGCGCGTCGTCGCGGTGGCCGCAGCGGCCGTGATGGGCGCACTCGCGCTCGTCGACGTGTCGCACTGGGCGCCCGCGGCGGTGTTCCTCGTCATCGCCACGAGCGTCACCGTGGCGGACAACGGGCTCGCCTACACGTCGGTGGCCGAGGCGGCGGGGCCCTCGTGGTCGGGCCGGGCGCTCGGTGCGCAGAACACGGGGCAGTTCCTGGCGGCGAGCGCCGTCGGCCCCGGTGTCGGTGCACTCGTCGGGGTGCTCGGCTTCGCGGCGTCGTTCGCGATCGTGGCTGCGCTCCCCCTGCTCGCGCTGCCGGTCGTCCCGCGCGACGACGTCTCCCACGACTGACGCCCAGCACCGCCCGCAACACGCAACGTCGGCGGCGGCTCGCAGGGGTGTACCGCTGCGAGCAACCGCCGACGTTGCGTCCCGCGGAAGGGGCGTCCGTGCGAGGGGCCTCCGCGGCGGACGGGGTCAGGCAGGGACGGCGGGACCGACCGGCCAGCGCAGGAGCGCGGACGCGGGGGCACCGCTCGGCAGCGACGCCGCGTTCACCAGGACGAGTTCGGCGTCGGTCAGGACGACCGCCCGGACGAGTGCGCACACCGCCGGGACCTGCCCCAGCACCGACGCCCCCGCGGCCTGCTCGGGAGCGGTGGCGACCCAGGGTGCGGCATCGAGCGCGTACAGCGTCCGGTCCCCGAGCGCACCGGCGTCGAGCGTGACGACGGCTGCCTGGGCCTGCTGCAGCGCGGACACGACGGCACCGATCCCGCTGACGCTCTCGTTGTCCCCGCGACCCTCGTGCGTGCGGAGCAGGTCCTGCACGTCGTGCCGCCGCGACGCCAGGACGCGGGCGAGGGCGAGGTCGACGTGCTGCACGAGCGCCTTCTCGGAGGCGTCGTCGGCGCGCGGGTCGACCGCGACCTCGGTGACCAGCGCCCGGGTCGACGTCGAGAGCTCACCACGCAGGAGTTCGCGGGCACGGATGTCCCCGGCGAGCACGATCAGCCGGGGCGCGGTCGCCCGGACGGTCTCCTCGATCGCGGCCGCGACCTCGCCGGCGGTCTGCTTCCAGATCTCCTCGGCGTGCTGGTGCCAGTGCGGCTGCTTCCACCCGGCACCGGACTTCGCCTTGTGCAGCGTGTCGGTCCGGCCCTGCACGCGCTGCTCGTCCTCGGTGGCGCCGGTGGGGGCGTGCCCGAGTCGGTAGCTGCGGAAGCCGCCGCCCTCACGTCCGACGGTGACGACGAGGAACGGCAGGTCGAAGGGCCGGTGGGCGAGCAGGGGCAGCAGGTCGGGGACGGCGCCGGTGCCGATCGACTCCTGGCCGTGCAGGTGCCCGGGCAGCACCTCGCTGAGCACGAGCTCGTCGTCGCGGACGAGCACGTACCGGGCGACGGGTGCGGGCACGCCGGGCTGTTCGACGAGCTCCTCCTCGATGATCTGTGCGGCACGCTCGGAGCAGCCCTGCCCCGCGAGCGCATCGGAGACGGTCCGACGCTGGAGCGCGGCGATGCGGCGCGGGTCCTCGCGGTTGCCCGACGCGTCGACGTAGGCCCACGTCCAGGTGCCCGGCGTCTGGAGCGCCTGGACGATCTCGGGCTGCAGGGCGCTGGTCTCGCGGGTGGTCTGGGCCATCAGCGCTCGCCCTCCTCGTCGGTATCGGTCGTGAAGACGGCGTCCGATCCCCCGCCGACGCCCGATCCGTCGTCCTGCAACGACCCCTCGAGCTCGCCGTCGTACCCGGAGGCCGTCACCGTCTCGGCGTCGTCGGTGTCGTCGGGCACCGGTTCGGACTGCCGGAACTCCTCGACGTGTGCGTTGCTGCCGTGCCCCTGGACGATGCTCTGCGCCTCGTGCGCGAGCTGGTCGTCGAGCTCGGGTCCGTGCGTGCTGTTGCCGCGATCGGTCATCGCCTGCCCCTTTGCGTCGGTGCCGCCGACGTCGCTGTCGGGCCGCCTGCGGCTTCGGTGTTGTGCGTTCTGACCACGGTGCGCGCTCGGCGCTGACCACGTTCGGAGGTCGGAGCGAACACGCAGCCAGCGCGGTGCGGGGCGGCGACTACCCGCCCCGAGGCTCGCGTGAGCGGACGGATTCGCGTCGCCGCGACCGCGAACGTGTCCGCGGAACCGAGTCTCGCGCCGTCGCGCGTGCCGCACCGCGTCGCGTCGCCGGAGGCACCGGGCCACGGTTCGGTCACGACGTTCTGTGGATACTTCGGGAATGCACAGCCTCGCTCGGTTTTGTGCTTTGCTGGCTCCGACCCCGCTCAACGACGAACCGGAGCCGTGATGACACCCATCCCATCGAGAACCGTCCTGTCACGACGGAACCTGCTCGGACTCGGACTCGGAACAGCTGCGGCGGGGTTGCTCGCCGGGTGCGCCGTCCCGGGATCGACGAACGTCAACAAGGCTGCGCTGGTCCCCGCGGCAGCCGGTGGCGAGACCGTCCAGATCACCTACTGGGCGTGGCTCAAGGACCTCCAGAAGGTCTGCGACGTCTGGAACGCGAAGAACCCGCGCATCCAGGTCACCGCGAACTGGATCCCCGGGGGCAACGCGGGCGGGTACCAGAAGATGTACTCCGCGCTCGCGGCCGGCGGCGGTCCGGACATCGGGCAGGTCGAGTTCCGGCAGATCCCGGAGTTCATGCTCGCGAACGGCCTGGTCGACCTCGCCCGGTACGGCGCGAAGGACGTGCAGTCGAAGTACGACGAGGCCGCGTGGTCGCAGGTCGAGTTCGTCGACGGCGTCTACGGCATCCCGCAGGACACCGGCCCGATGGGCTTCTACTACCAGACCGCGATCCTCGAGCAGGCCGGCGGTCAGCCCCCGACGACGTGGGACGAGTGGCGCGACCTGGCCGACAAGGTGCGCGGCACGGGCAACGGCAACTACCTCGAGGTGTTCCCGGTCGCCGACGCCTCGCCCTTCGCCGCGTACGCGCAGCAGGCGGGCGCGCGCTGGTTCCGGACCGACGGTGACGCCTGGGTCGTCGACATGACCGACGACAAGACGATGATGGTCGCCGAGTTCTTCGACGGGGTCATCGACGACAAGTTGGTCGACACGAGTGCCGGGGCGTACTCCCCGGGCTGGTACGCCGCCGCCGCGAGCGGCAAGATCGCCGCGGTCACGAGCGCGAGCTGGGGCGACGCCCTCATCCAGTCCGTGCAGGGCGGCGAGGGCAAGTGGAAGGTCGCCCCCATGCAGACGTGGGGCGACACCGGCTACGGCTCGAGCTCGATCGGCGGCTCGACGGCCGCCGTGCTGGCGAACGCGAAGCACCCGGCGGAAGCGCTCGAGTTCATCACGTGGATGACGACCTCGAAGGAGGGCGTCGACGCGATGATCAAGTACTGCGGCATCGGGTGGTCCCCGGCGAAGGACTACATCGGCAAGGCGCGCCAGCAGCCGTCCGAGTGGTTCTCCGGGCAGAACTACAACGAGGAGGTCTTCGTCCCCTCGGCCCAGGAGCAGAACCTGGAGTGGTCGTGGTCGCCCGTGACCCAGTCGGCCTTCACCAGCCTGCAGAACCAGTTCCGCCGCAAGCTCACCGGTGGGCTGAAGCTCACGGACGCGGTCGAGCTCGCCCAGCGGGAGATCGTCCAGTCCTTCAAGGACAAGGGCCTCAGCGTCAGGACCGCACGATGACCGCCACCCAGCCGGGATCCGGCTTCCGCACGAGCACCAAGGCCACGAGCGCCCAGAAGCGCGCCCCGTGGATCCTGCTCGCCCCGTTCCTCGCCCTGTTCGTGCTGACGTTCATCATCCCGATCATCAGCGCACTCTTCCAGAGCTTCACCACCGTCGACCGCGAGGGCCTGTTCGGCGAGGACGGCGTCACCGGCCGCTTCGCCGGCTTCGACAACTACGTCACCGCGCTGAACGACGCCGGGTTCGTCGGCTCGATCTGGCGCATGCTCCTGTTCGGCATCGTGCAGGTGCCGGTGATGATCGTCCTCTGCACGATCCTCGCGCTGCTGCTCGAGTCGGCGAGCGCCCGCTGGCCCGCCTTCTTCCGCGCGGTCTACTTCATGCCGTACGGCGTCCCCGGCGTCATCGCGACGATCCTCTGGTCGTTCCTCTACGTGCCCGGCCTGTCGCCGATCGTGTCGCTGCTGCAGTCGGTGGGGCTGCAGCCGGACTTCCTCGGCGCGAACAGCGTGCTGTGGTCGATCGCGAACATCGTCACGTGGACCTACACGGGCTACAACATGCTCATCATCGTGGCGCAGCTCAAGTCGATCCCCGGCGAGGTCTACGAGGCCGCGAAGATGGACGGCGCCGGCCCCTTCCAGGTCGCGTGGCGGATCCAGATCCCGCTCATCGCCCCGGCCCTGGTGCTCACGACGGTCTTCTCGATCATCGGCACGCTGCAGCTCTTCGCCGAGCCGCAGATCCTGTCGACGGTCGCGCCCGCCATCGACACCGAGTACACGCCGAACTACGCCGCGTACACGAACGCCTTCGCGTTCAACGAGTACGGCGTCGCGAGCGCGCAGGCCGTGATCATCGCGCTGGCCGCGTTCATCCTGTCGTTCGCGTTCCTCGCGCTGACGAACCGCGCGCCGAAGAACGAGCGCGACCAGAAGAAGCGGGCCAAGCGCGACGGCCTGGAGGCGCGGCGTGCGCTCCAGACGCGCGGCACGTCCGCCACCGGGTCGCGACCCGCCACCGGCGTCGCGGACCGCAGCACCACCACCGGAGCCGCGCCGCGCCTCCAGGCCGACAGCAAGGGGGCGGAAGCATGACCAGCGAAGCCATCGAGGCGCCAGTCACCAAGCAGGCGGCCGAGCCCGTCGACACCACGTCGATCACGGCGCACCAGCGCCGCAAGCTCGACCGCTCCCCCCGCTCGCAGATCGTGGTGACGGCCATCCTGGTCATCGTCGCGGTCTACTTCCTCGTGCCGCTGTACTGGGTCGTCATCGCGGCGACGAAGACCACCGGCGCCCTGTTCGCGACGAACGGGTTCTGGTTCGGCGGCGAGTTCGCGCTGTTCAGCAACATCCAGCAGGTGTTCTCGTACGACGGCGGCATCTTCGTCCGCTGGATCGCGAACAGCGTCCTGTACTCCGGCGTCGGCGCGGTCCTGGCGACCTACTTCGCCGCGGCCGGCGGGTACGCGCTCGCGAAGTACGAGTTCCGCGGGCGGCAGCTGGTGTTCGGCACGATCCTCGGCGGTGTGCTCGTGCCGGGGACCGCGACGGCGCTGCCCCTGTTCCTGCTCTTCTCGACGATGGGCCTGACCGACACGTACTGGAGCGTGCTCATCCCGAGCCTCGTCTCCCCGTTCGGGCTGTTCCTCTGCCGGGTGTACGCCGCCGCCTCGGTCGACACCGCGCTGCTCGAGCAGGCACGCATCGACGGTGCCGGAGAGCTGCGGATCTTCCACACGATCGTGCTGCGCCAGATGACCCCGGCGCTCGTGACCGTGTTCCTGTTCCAGGTCGTCGGCATCTGGAACAACTTCTTCCTGCCGCTCATCATGCTGGCAGACCAGAAGCTCTACCCGATCACACTGGGACTCAACAACTGGCGGGCACAGGTCGATCGTCTGCCAGAGTTCTACCAGCTCACCACCGGCGGCGTGCTCGTCTCGGTGATCCCGCTGGTGATCGCGATCATCGTCCTGCAGCGCTTCTGGCGCGGGGGCCTCACGGAAGGATCGGTCAAGGGTTGACCATCGCTGCTCACTCGTCCTCCACCAGCACCACGCCCGATGCGCTCGACGCGCTCGCCTCGACGGCACCGGGCTCGGACACCCGGCTCGCGCCGCGGGCCTGGTTGCACACCGACGCCCCGTCCCTGTCGCTCGACGGGGACTGGGACTTCCGGTGGTCGCCGGTCGCGGACGTCCCGCTCCCGGGGGTGGAGGACGGGTGGGGCAGCCTCCCCGTGCCGTCGCACTGGGTCCTGCACGGGCACGGCGCGCCGAGCTACACGAACCTGCAGTACCCGTTCCCGATCGACCCGCCGCACCCGCCGGAGGAGAACCCGACCGGCGACCACCGCCGCACGTTCGAGGTACCCGCGTCCTTCGACGCCGCGGCCCGGGTGCTGCTGCGCTTCGACGGTGTCGAGTCGCACTTCCGGGTGTGGCTCAACGGGTCCCTCGTGGGCTGGTCGACCGGATCCCGACTCGCGACCGAGTTCGACGTGACCTCGCTGCTCGTGCCGGGATCGAACGAGCTGCTCGTCCGGGTGCACCAGTGGTCGGCCGCCTCGTACCTCGAGGACCAGGACCAGTGGTGGCTGCCCGGCATCTTCCGCAGCGTCACCCTGCTCGCCCGACCGACCGCGCCGATCGACGACGTGTTCGTGCGCGCCGGCTGGACCGCCACGCTCGGCAACGCCGCCACGGCCGGTACGGCTGCCTCCGGACGGCCGGAGACCGGCACGGGGACGATCACGTTCCCGACCCTCGACGCCGCGTTCCCGGTGCGCTTCCGGGTGCCCGACCTCGGTGTCGACGTGACGTGGGCCTCGGCCGACGAGGTCGCGCCGATCACCCTCGAGGGCGTCGAGCCGTGGAGCGCCGAGGTCCCGAAGCTGTACGACGCGACCGTCTCCACCGGCACGGACGCCGGCGGCCGCGCGGGCGGCGAGACCGTCTCGCTGCGCCTCGGCTTCCGCGCCGTGTCGATCGTCGGCGACCGGTTCCTGGTGAACGGCGAGCGCGTGGTGTTCCACGGGGTGAACCGGCACGAGACCCACCCCGTGCGCGGCCGCGTCTTCGACGAGGAGCACGCCCGCGCGGACATGGCGCTCATGAAGCGGAACAACGTCAACGCGATCCGCACCTCGCACTACCCGCCGCACCCCCGTGTGCTCGACCTGGCGGACGAGCTCGGGTTCTGGGTGGTCCTGGAGTGCGACCTCGAGACCCACGGCTTCCTCTTCACCGACTGGGTCGGGAACCCCTCGGACGACCCGGCCTGGCGCGAGGCGTACCTGGACCGCATCGCCCGGACGGTCGAGCGCGACAAGAACCACGCGTCGATCGTCATGTGGTCGCTCGGCAACGAGTCCGGCACCGGCCGGAACCTCGCCGCGATGTCGCAGTGGGTGCACGACCGCGACGACGAGCGCCCGGTGCACTACGAGGGCGACTACACCGGCGCCTACACCGACGTGTACTCGCGGATGTACCCGACGCTGCAGGAGACCGAGTCGATCGGCGGCGGCCCGAAGACCCCGCTGCTCGGGTGCGGTCCGGCCGAGGCCGCGCGGCAGCGGACGAAGCCGTTCCTGCACTGCGAGTACGTCCACGCGATGGGCAACGGACCCGGCCAGATCCAGGAGTACGAGGACCTGGTCGACAGGTACCCGCGACTGCACGGCGGCTTCGTGTGGGAGTGGCGGGACCACGGGCTCCTCGCCCGCACCGCCGACGGCCAGGACTACTACGCCTACGGCGGCGACTTCGGCGAGGTCGTGCACGACGGCAACTTCGTGATGGACGGCCTCGTGCTGCCCGACGACTCCCCGACGCCGGGGCTGGCGGAGTTCGCGGCCGTCGTGGCCCCGATCCGGTTCTCGCTGTCGGACACCACCGTGCTCGTCGAGAACCGGTACCACTCCGCATCGACCGCGGGACTGCGCTTCCGGTGGACCCTGTCGCGGAACGGGGTCGAGGAGGCCAGCGGCCGCTTCACCCCCGGCGTCGTCGCGGCCCGGCAGTCGGCCACGGTCCCGGTGCCCGACGAGGTGCTCGCGGCAGCCGCGGACGCCGCGTCCCTGGCCCCCGGCGACGAGCTGTGGCTCGACGTGACGGCGGAGCTGGCGGGGCCGACCGCGTGGGCGGACACCGGCCACGTCGTCGCACGCACGCAGCGGCTCGTGGCGAGCCGCGCGGCGGACGTGCCCCGGGCCTCCCGACAGGGCTGGGACGGCGACCGTCTCGGCGAGGGGACCTTCACCGCCCGCGGTGACCTGGTGTCCTGGAAGGGGCACGAGGTCGCCGGGCCGCGGCTCGAGCTGTGGCGCGCACCGACGGACAACGACAGCCTGGCCTCGCAGGGCGGGTACGAGACGGCCGACCCGGTGCTGACGAAGGGCGTCGGCGACCCCACCGCTCCGGCGTCGGCGGTCCGGTGGCGCGAACGCGGGCTCGACCGGTTGACGCACCGGCTCGTGTCGGTGTCGCGGACCGACCACGGCCTCGAGCAGCGCGTCCGTGTGGCGGCGGCGAACAGCGGGTGGGGCGTCGACGTCACGCACCGCTGGACCCTGACCGACGACGGACTGCTGCTGCAGACCGACGCGGTGCCGTTCGGGGCGTGGGACGTCACCTGGCCGCGGATCGGCGTGCGGTTCGACCTGCCGGCGTCGCTGCTCGACGAGGACGCTTCGTGGTTCGGGACCGGACCGGCGGAGTCGTACGCGGACTCGTCGCGTGCTGCTCGGGTCGGCCGGTTCAGTGCGCCGGCGCGGGCGCTGACCGTGGACTACTCGATGCCGCAGGAGACCGGACACCGGCCGGGGCTGCGGACGCTGTCGGTCGGGCCGTTCACGGTGTCGACCGTCGGGGCGCACCGGGCGGGCTTCACGCTCTCGCCGTGGACCGCGCAGGAGCTCGGGCGTGCGATGCACCCGTACGAGCTGCCGACGCCGGAGCACGCGTACCTGTACCTCGACGCGGCGCAGCACGGGCTGGGGTCGCGGGCCTGCGGGCTCGACGTGCTCCCGGAGCACCAGCTGTGGCCGCAGGCGTTCTCGTGGAGCGTGGTGCTCGGGTAGGGGCGGCGCGGCGGCGGCGCCTGCGCGCCGGCACGCCGGCACGCCGGCACGCCGTGGCGCGGCTTGCTCGCGCACAACCGGAAGCACCTCGCGCCACGGGTTCCCTTGGCGCGAGGTGCTTGCGGTTGTGCGGCGGCGTCGCGCCGACACCGCGGTGCGCGGCGCCGCACGGTCGGACTGCATCCGCAGCGGGCGGCAGCCGCGCAGCGGCGCCGCCACGCCCGCCCGCTACTCCCCCGCGGTGAGGGCGCGGAGCGCCTCCGGGTCCGACGCGTCGAGGAACTCCGTCAGGCGCTCGGGCTCGCCCGGCTCCTCGATCGCGGACGCCGCGCGGCGCAGGGCGAACAGCGCGCGGAGCACGCCACGGTTCGGCTCGTGCGACCACGGCACCGGCCCGGCACCGCGCCACCCCGCCTTCCGCAGGGCGTCGAGACCGCGGTGGTACCCGACGCGGGCGTAGGCGTAGGACTCGAGGGTCGCGCCGCGCGCCCAGGCCTCGTCGGCGAGGAGCGCCCACGCCAGGCTCGAGGACGGGTGCGACACGACGACGCTCGACACCGGGGCGTCGGCAGCGAGCGCGGCGGTCACCTCGGGCTCCTCCGGCAGCAGGGTCGCGGGGTTCGCGGTCGGGTTCGGCAGCAGGTTCTCCGGCATGCCCCCAGCCTGTCACCTCTTGCCGAGGAGCGGCGTCCGCCCTACGGTGGGTGACACCTCGTCGTCACGCGGGGCCGCCGGGGCGGGAGACCGACCGGCAGCACGGGTGGCGGACACGGGGGTCCCCGACGGAACGAGCAGCCTTGCAGTCGATCACCGGTACCGCGCAGTCCTCGCGCTGACACCGTGATCGTCGCGCCCCGTCGGGCGCCCTGGTCGTCGCGCCCCCTCGGGCGCTCCCGTGTGCCGACCCCTCCGGTCGCCGCGGGTCCGGTGTCGTGCGCCCAGCTCACGATCCGGGAGGCACCCCCATGCCCGCAACACCGTCCGTCGTCCTGCACGACCTCACCTTCACCTGGCCCGACGGCACCGTCGCGCTCGACCGCCTCACCGCCGCCTTCGGCCGCGGACGCACCGGCCTGGTCGGGAGGAACGGCGCCGGCAAGTCCACGCTGGTCCGGCTCGTCACGGGCCGGCTCCAGCCCACGTCCGGCTCGGTCAGCACGACCGGTGCGGTGGACCACCTGCCCCAGCGGCTGCACGCCCGCCCCGGGGACACCGTGGCGGACCTGCTCGGGATCCGCACGACGCTGACGGCGCTCCGAGCCGTCCTGGACGGCGACGCCTCGGCTGCACACCTCGACGCGGTCGGCGACGACTGGGACGTCGAGGAGCGTGCCGCCGCAGCGCTCGCGGACGTCCCCGGGCTCGACGGCGACGACCTCGACCGACCCGTCACGACCCTCTCGGGTGGGCAGGCGGTCCTGGCGGCTGTGGCCGGCATCCGTTTGCGGGGACGACCGATCGCGCTGCTCGACGAGCCGACGAACAACCTCGACCGTCGGGCCCGCGCGGCCCTGCTCGACCTGGTCGACGGCTGGCGCGGCACCCTCGTCGTCGTCGGGCACGACCGGGAGCTGCTGGAGCACGTCGACGAGACCGTGGAGCTCCGCAGCGGCTCGGCGACGGTGTTCGGCGGGACGTTCAGCGCGTACGAGGAACACCTCGCCGTGCAGCAGGCGGCCGTCGCCCGCGAGGTCCGCGTCGCCGAGCAACGGCACCGCGCGGAGAAGCGGCAGCGCATCGAGGCCGAGACGACGATCGCGCGCCGGGCTCGGGCGGGCGAGAAGGCGGGTCGCTCGATGCCGAAGATCCTGGCGAACGAGCAGCGGAAGAAGGCGCAGGAGACCGCTGGTCGGCTCCGGACGGCGCACGGTTCGGCGGAGGCGCAGGCCCTGTCGGCGGTCCGGGAGGCCGAACTGCGCCTGCGCGACGACGAGCCCCTGCACGTGGCGCTGCCCGACCCGGACGTGCCGGCGTCACGGCGCATCGCGACGATCACCGTGCGCGGGCGGGACACCGTCGTGCAGGGACCGGAACGCCTCGCCGTGACGGGCGACAACGGCGTCGGCAAGACGACGTTGCTCGACCAGCTCGTCGGGAGCGCCACCGCACGGGACCACCCGGTCCCGGACACCGCGGCGGTGCCGCACGTCGACCGGATCGGGTACCTCGCGCAGCGTCGGGACGGACTCGACGACGACGCCACGGTGCTCGAGAACGTCCGGCGGGACGCCCCGCACATGCCCGACGGGGATCTGCGGAACCGACTCGCGCGTCTGCTCGTCCGCGGCGACACGGTGGACCGGCCCGTCCGCTCGCTGTCGGGCGGAGAGCGCTTCCGGGTGGCCCTGGCCGCGCTGGTGCTCGCGGACCCGCCGCCGCAGCTGCTGGTGCTCGACGAGCCGACGAACGACCTCGACCTGACGAGTGTCGACCAGCTCGTGGCGGCGCTCCGGGCGTACCGCGGCGCCCTCGTCGTGACCAGTCACGACGAGACCTTCCTCGAGCGGCTCGACCTGACGGGTCGGATCGCGTTGCGGTAGCCCTTCCGCGCCGGCCCGGGTGGCGGCTACCGCTTCCGGGTCGGCCGGATCGCGACCGACTCGATCGTGCCGCGCTCCGGCAGGTCGACGACGGTCCGGACGGCCGCCGCGACGTCCTCGGGTGCCAGGTAGTAGGCGGTGTCGTAGTCCTCGCCGAGCTTCTCGGTCAGGGCACGCTGCATGTCGGAGTCGGTGCGGCCCGGGTGCACGCTCGAGACCCGCACGCCGTTCGCCCGCTCCTCCTCGCGCAGCGCGTCCGCGAAGGCCCGGAGTGCGAACTTCGACGCCGCGTACACACCGCCGCCGGGACCTGCGGTGAACCCCGAGCCGCTGTTGATCGGCACGACGATCCCACGTGCTGCGCGGAGCGCCGGGAGTGCGACCCGGGTGAGCTCGGCGACCGCGAAGACGTTCGTCGCGAAGACGGTCTCCCAGACCTCGCGCGAGGTGTCCGCGATGCGGGTGCCCTGCTCGACCCCGGCGCTGTGCACCAGGACGTCGAGCGACGCCGGCAGGTCCGGCACGTCGCCCGCGCCGAGGTCGCCGACGAACGGTGACGCGCTCGGCAGCTCGGCCACGAGCGCGGCGACCGCGTCGGCGGAGCGGCCGCCCACCAGGACGTGGTGGGTCCGCCCGAGGTCCAGTGCGATCGCGCGGCCGATGCCGCGGGTGGCCCCGGTGACGAGCGCGGTCGGGCGGGCGGTGGCGGGAGCGGTGTCGGTCATGCGTCCCACCCTACGGAGCGGGCGTGGCGGACCGGCACCGCGCCTCCCGGCTGTGGAGGGCGGGGCCGGCCGCCGCCGCTGTGCAGGAGCCGGTCAGTCCTTCGAGCGCCCGGCGCTCTCGCGGATCCTGATGCCCTCGAGCACGTCCTTGGCGTGCTGCTCGTCCTGCTTCTCGATCTGGCGGGTGTCGCGCTCGGGGAGCTGGATGTCCTCCTCAGCCCGGATGCCGGCCTGCAGCTGGCGGCCGCGCTCGAGCTCGGCGTCGAACTCCGCACCGAAGAGCAGCGCGTTGTTCGTGATCCAGATCCAGAGCAGGAAGACGATGACGCCACCGAGGGAGCCGTACGTCGCGTTGTAGTTCGAGAAGTTGCCGACGTAGAAGCCGAAGCCGACGCTCGCGATGATCCAGATCGTGATGCCGACCAGCGCGCCGCCGCTCACCCACTTGAACTTGGACTGGCGGATGTTCGGGGCCCAGTAGTACAGCACCGCGACGACGACGATCATGATCGCGAGCAGGATCGGCCACTGCACGATCGAGACCACGAGCGCTGCGGCGTCGCCGAGGCCGATGACGTCGCCGAACGCCCGGGCCAGCGGTCCGGAGACGAGCACGAGGAGCCCCAGCACGAGCAGCACGACGGTGAACACCGTGACGCCGAGCATGGTCGGTCGGAGCTTCCAGATCGGCCGGCCTTCACGGACGTTGTAGATGCGGTTCATCGCACGGCCGAAGGCGCCGACGTAGCCGGAGGCCGACCACAGCGCACCGAGCACACCGACGATGAACGTGATCGGCGCCGCCGGGGAGCGGACGAGCCCCTCGACCGGGTCGCGCAGGAGGTCGGCGACCTGCCCACCACCGACGTTCGTGACGACGTCGAGCAGGGTGTCGATCGTGTCCTTCGGGTTGGACACCAGGCCGAGGATCGAGACGATCGCCAGCAGGCCGGGGAAGAGCGCGAGCACCGTGTAGTAGGTCAGGCTCGCGGCCAGGTCGGTGCACTGGTCGCTGGTGAACTCGCGGAGCGTCTTCTTCAGCGTGTACGTGAACGACGGCTTCGTGAGGTCCGTCGGGCTGTCCGGCTTCCGGGGGTCGTCCGGCGCTGGCTTGTGCTGCATCTCCTGCTGGAGGGTCTTGTCCTTGTGCGCCATGGTCTAGCCCTTCGCCTTCGCGAGGGCCTTCGCCGCCGCCTTCGACCGCGCGGCGGCCTGCTTCCGGTTCTTCGTCGCGCGGCGCTGGACCGCGGCGATGCCGGCCCGCTGCTTCACGCGGTTCTTGTGCACCGGGTCGCGTTCGAGCGACTCCTCGGCCGCCTTGCGCCGGGCCTTCCGCCCCTTCCGTCCGCCGCGCGCCTGGTCGGCGTCGAGCTCACCGCGCGCGCCGAAGGGCAGGAGCGCGGTGAACGCGGTCGACGCCGCCGGACGGTCGAGGTGCCCGGCGTCGGTCCGCCCGATGCGGGTGCCGAGGACGATCGCCGCGATGCCGGTCGCCGCGGTGACGCCCATCGCGATGAGCGGCGTCGGGTCGCGGTGCCAGCGCTGCCGGGCCTTCGCGAGCGCCAGCCGGGTGCGCGCGGGCACGTCGGAGCGCCGCCGGATCTCGCTGACGCTGTCCGTCAGGCGTTCGCGGGTCCGCACGTTCGCGAGCTCCAGCTCGGGGATGCTGTCCTTGGCCATGCTTCGTGCCTACCAGGCGGTCCCCGGCATGGCACCGAGCGACCGCGGTCTACGGTGCAGCCCATGCTCTTCCGGGACGTCGCCGAGGGGATCCACCGCCTCGAGATCGCACACACCAACACGTACCTCGTCGAGACGGGCGACCGCCTGCTCGTCGTCGACGCGGGGCTGCCCGCCGCGTGGCCGCACCTGCTGCTCGCCGTCCACGACCTCGGGTACACGCCCGCTCGGGTCGAGGCGCTGCTCCTCACGCACGGGCACTTCGACCACGTCGGCACCGCCGCTAGGATGCACCGCGAGTGGGGCACGCCCGTCTTCGTGCACCCGGGCGACCGCGACCTGGCGGCTCACCCGTACTCGTACCGGCCGCAGACGAACCGCTTCGGCTTCGTCGCGGTGCACCCCGGCGGACTCGCACCGCTCGGTCGGATGCTGCTCGCCGGTGCGGCGACGGTGGACGGGATCGCGGAGACGCAGCCGCTGGTGTCCCGCGCTGACGTCCCCGGCAACCCGTGGATCATCGAGACGCCCGGGCACACGGACGGGCACGTCGCGCTGCACTTCGCCGACCGCGACGCGCTGATCGTGGGCGACGCCCTGGTCACCTTCGACCCCTACACCGGTGGGATCGGGCCGCGGGTGGTCGCGCCGGCCGCGACGGCGAACGTCGACGAGGCCGTCGCGTCGCTCGGTCGCCTCGAGGACACCGAGGCCCGGCACGTGCTGCCCGGGCACGGCCCCGCGTTCTCGCGGGGCGTGCGCGCCGCGGTCGCGCAGGCCCGGAGGGCAGCCGGCGCCGCGTAGCGCTGCCGGGCCCGAGACCCGGGCCTGGCGACGGCCCTCGCGTGCACGCGCGCGAGGACCGTCGCGCAGCGCGAGTCCCGCGGCAGTGGTGCCGGGTGGACGACGGACGGGAGGCGCGCGGCGGCCCTGCCCCGCGCCTCCCGTCCGTCGTGACGTGCGTCCCCGCGCACCCGTTCCTTCCCAGAACGGTTGCGATGGCTGGTGAGAACGGGCGTACCTGGTCGAACGGATCGACCAGGTACGCCCGGATCGACCAGGTACGCCCGGAACCACCCGAGCCCGCGACGCCCTACTCGGGCAGGACCACGTCCTCGGGGCGGCCGGAGGCTGCCGAGCGACCAGCGGCCTCCATCAGCGCCAGGCTCCGCAGGTTGTCCCGGCCGCTCGTCTCGGGAGCCGGGCCGCCCTCGACGGACCGGGCGAAGGCCTGCAGCCCGCCCTGCCGGTCGGTGTGCTCGAGCGTCGGGAGGTCGACGGCCTCGGCCTCGGCGTCCTGGTCGGCCCGCAGCGTCACGCGGTCCCCGGCGATCTCGCTCGGCGATCCGTCGCGGCTCGTGAACCAGATCTCGCCGTCCTCGCCCTGGATGCTCCACTCCCCCGCCCACGCGGTCCGCGGAGCACGCGAGAGCCAGCTGCCGCGGTAGCTCACGACGAGACCGTCCTCGAGCTCGATGATCATCGACGTGACGGCCTCGTCCTGGTACTTGCTGTGGCTCGGGTACGACGCGCGGGCGTACACGCGGACGGCCTCGAGCCCGGTGATCATCCGGAGCAGGTCGAAGTGGTGGATCGCCATGTCGTTGATCATCGGGTGCGGGAACCGGTAGTGCGGGTAGGTCTCGACGGGCTGGTCGTTGTCCCACTGCCGGAAGTCGATGCTGATCGCGGACAGCTCGCCGAGCTCCTTCGCCGCGAGCAGCTCCTTGACCGCCCGGGGTGCCGGGTACCAGCGGTAGTTCTGGCTGACCTGCAGCACGAGCCCGAGCTCCTCGGCCCGACGGACCGCCGTGAGCGCCTCGTCGGTGGAGTTCGCGAACGGCTTCTCGACCAGGACGTGCTTGCCGGCCTCGAGGGCCTCGAGTGCGAGCGGCACGTGCGTGACGGCCGGTGCGGTGATGACGACGGCGTCGGCCTCGACCCCGGCGAGCGCCTCGGTGAGCGAGGCGAAGGCGGCGGATGCCGGCAGGTCGAGGTCCTCGCGCACGGCGTCCAGCGTCGCGGGGACCGGGTCGACGAGCCCGACCACCTCCACTTCGGTGACCTGCGGGATGGCGGTGCGGGCCCAGTTGCCGCCCCACCCTCCGAGACCGACGTGGATGATGCGGACCGTCATGCGTGCACTCCTTCGTGACCGGCGCGCCACGACTCCCGCGGCGCGTGCGTCCAGTCTGTCAGGCCGACGACGAGTGTCGTGCAGCCGCACCCACCGCCCGCGCAGCAGCCTGCGTCAGTGCGTCCAGGCGTAGCCGATGAGGGCCATCGTGACGATGAACCCCGCCAGGTAGTTGATCCAGAGGAACCGCTTCCATCCCGCGTTCGCCGCCTCGGCCCCGGCGTCGGTGATGTTCCACCACGGCAGGACGTTGAGCGCGTACGGCACGACGACGATCGCCGCGATCGGCCCCGGGAAGTCCGAGAACAGCAGCGCGACGCCGGCCACGAGGTACGCCACGAACGCCAGCCGGACCGTCGCCCGGGCGCCGATCACCGTCGCGACGGAGCCGATGCCGCCGGCCCGGTCGGCCAGCACGTCCTGCACGGCGCCGAACGCGTGCGAGGCCACGCCCCACAGGAAGAACGCGACGCAGACGGCGACGAGTGCCCCGGTCCAGTGCGGGCCGGCGAGCGCCAGCCCGTAGACCGCCGGTGAGACGAAGTGCGTCGACGACGTCAGCGAGTCGAGGAACGGCTTCTCCTTGAAGCGCAGCCCCGGTGCCGAGTACGCGATCACCGCGAAGACGCTGATCGCGAGCACGAGCCACGACCACGGCCCGTTGCCGCTCAGCGCGCCGAGCACCACGAGTGCGACGAGGAACGGGACGTTCGTGACGACGACCGCCCACAGCGTGGTGCGGTGGACGCTCTTGTCCAGCAGCGCGCCCTCGACCCCGCCCTTCCGGGGGTTCCGCAGGTCGGACTCGTAGTCGAAGACGTCGTTGATGCCGTACATGGCCAGGTTGTACGGCACGAGGAAGTACAGGACCCCGACGAGGAACGCGACGAGCGAGAAGCCGCCGCCACCGTCGACGCCGACCCCGCTGCCGAGCAGGTACGCGGCACCGAAGGGGTAGGCGGTGTTCACCCAGCTGATCGGTCGCGACGACACGAACAGGGCGCGCGCGGTCGACGGTCTGGAGGCACTGCTCACGGTCACGGGGTCTCCTCCGGTCGACGGGGTGGCTGGGTCGGCGTTCCGACCGTACCGGTCCCGCGTCCCGCCCCGCGGACGGTGGGGTGCGCGGACGACCGGGCCCGCGGCCGCTCGAGCAGGACCCAGCAGCTCGGCAGCAGCAGGGCGGCACCGAGCGAGTAGGCCAGGTCCTCGACCGGGAACAGCCCGACCCGGGCGCCGGAGACCAGCGCGTCGTCGTACGCGACGATGCCGAGCCCCACGA
This sequence comes from Curtobacterium sp. P97, assembly GCF_023712445.1. Lineage (NCBI taxonomy): Bacteria > Bacillati > Actinomycetota > Actinomycetes > Micrococcales > Microbacteriaceae > Curtobacterium > Curtobacterium sp. P97. The sequence continues at coordinate 171,434 of NZ_JAMAYF010000008.1, forward strand.
TCACGTTGTTGAAGACGCCGGTCATCAGGAGCAGGACGACGCCGGCCGCCACGGCGCTGACGACACCGCCCACACCGACCCACCGGCGCCCCGCCCGGCCACGACCGGCCCGCCCACGACCGGCCTGTCCGCGACCGGCTCCGCGGCGACGGGCCGACACGACTCCGGCCGCCACGGCGACGAGGGCCGCGAAGGCCAGGAACGGCACCGCGAGCAGGGCGTACGTCGCCGTGCCGGTCACGAGCGTCGCTCCTCGTCGGGCCCGACCCGGGACCCGGCACGGTCGAGCCGCCGGGCCACGACCGGACGCAGGGCACCGAACAGGTCCATCGTCGTCCAGCAGAGCAGCACGAGGAAGAAGACCTCCTCGAGCGGGACCTCGGGCGCGAGCAGCACCCCGGTCAGCAGGTCGCCCTGCCCGATGAAGAAGATGCCGAGGTGCACGCCCGCGACGTCCCACACGAGGAAGAACACGAGCCCGATCACCATCACCGCCGCGGCACGCAGGGGGCTGCGCCAGAAGAACAGCCGGTACCGGGCGTCGAGCACCGCGATGCCGGCGATCGACACCACGAGTCCGGCGAGGTACGCCCCCGGCATCAGCCCGCGGTCCGGGCGGACCCGGCCGTCGACGACCCGGCGGGCCCCGACGACGGTGCCGGCAGTGGCGTCGGCAGCGGTTCGGTCGACGTGTCGCCGTGGATGCGCTTGAGCAGCACCTCGGCGCTGATCAGGCACATCGGCAGGCCGATGCCCGGGGTGGTCGAGGCGCCCGCGTAGTAGAGGCCGTCCACCTTGCGGGAGACGTTCGCCTCGCGGAAGAACGCGCTCTGCGCCAGCGTGTGCGCCGGCCCGAGCATCGAGCCGCTCCACGCGTTGTAGTCGTCGGCGAAGTCCTGCGGGCCGATCGTGCGGCGCACGCGGATGCGGTCGCGCAGGTCGGGCACGCCGGAGCGCTCCGCGATGACGTCGATCGCGCGGTCGGCGATGCGCTCGACCTCGGCGTCGCCGGCACCGTCGATGCCGCCCTTCCCGATGGACAGGTCGGCGGGCAGCGGCACCAGGACGAACAGGTTGCTCGAGCCCTCGGGCGCGACGGTGTCGTCGGTGAGCGAGGGCGCGCAGACGTAGATCGACGCCGGGTCCGGCACGTGTCGGTCCTTGCCGAAGATCGCGCCGAAGTTGGCCTCCCAGTCGGCGGTGAAGACCAGCGTGTGGTGCAGCAGCCCGGGCACGGGACCGTCGACGCCGAGGTAGACGAGGACGGCGCTCGGCCCCGGGTCGCGCTTCCGCCAGTGCGGCTCCGGGTACGTCCGGTGCTCCGCGTCGAGCAGGTGCAGCTCGGTGTGGTGCAGGTCGGCGGCGCTCACCACGAGGTCGGCGGGCACGGTGTGCTCCGCACCGGAGGCATCGCGGTGCACGACGCCCGTCACGTGCCCGTCCTCGACGACGATCCGCTCGACGGTCGCACCCGTGGTGATCTCGGCACCCTCGCGACGGGCGACGCGCTCGACCGCGGCGATGACCTCGGTGATGCCGCCCTTCGGGTAGAGCACCCCGTCGGCCAGGTCGAGGTGGCTCATGAGGTGGTACATGCTCGGCGCGGCGTACGGGCTGGTGCCGAGGAACACCGCCGGGTACCCGAGGACCTGCCAGAGCCGGCGGTCCCGCACGGCCTTCGCGGCGAACGACGACAGCGGCTGCAGCAGGAGCCGGGCGAGCTTCGGCAGACGACGGAGGACGTCCGGGGCGGCGAGCTTCGTCAGGTCCTGGAAGGTCGTGTAGAGGAAGCGACGGACGGCCATCGCGTAGGTGTCCTCGGCGGAGTCGAGGTACTTCCGCAGCCGCGCACCGGCACCGGGCTCGATCGACTCGAAGAGCGCGATGTTCGCCTCGCGGTCCGCGCGCAGGTCGATCGGTTCGTCGTCGCCCTCGCTGTAGACGCGGTAGCCCGGGTCGAGCTGCACGAGGTCCATCTCGGCGTCGGCGGTGGTGCCGAGCAGCCGGAAGAAGTGGTCGAACACCTCGGGCATGAGGTACCAGGACGGCCCGGTGTCGAACCGGAAGCCGTCCCGCTCCCACGACCCGGCGCGGCCGCCGAGCTGGTCGCGCTGCTCGAGCACGGTGACGGCGTAGCCGTCGCGGGCGAGCAGCGCGGCGGACGCGAGTCCGCTGATGCCGCCGCCGACGATCACCGCACGTCGGGCCGGCACCGCGCGCCGCGACGCGGGGGTGGACGGACGGGAGGCACGGGACGGGGTCATGCACGGCCTCCAGACCGGTGGTGGGCTGCGCGGGACGACAGCGGGGCGCGTCCGGCGAGCACGCGCGCGGCGAGCTGCGCCTTCACCGGGTTCGGCACGCGCACGCGCGTCGTCACCAGGCGGTGCGCCGGGCACGCGGCGATCCGGTCGTTGAGCTCCTGGAACAGCGCGTGCGCGAGACCGACGGCCTTGCGCGCGTCGACGGGGAGCAGCGGCACCGTCAGCGCGGCACGGTCGAGGTCGGCCTGCACGTCGGCGACCAGGCGGTCCTTGGTGGCCTCGTCGAACGTGCGGACGTCGACCCCCGGGAAGTACGAGCGGCCGAGCACCTCGAAGTCGGCGTGCAGGTCGCGCAGGAAGTTCACCTTCTGGAAGGCCGCCCCGAGCGCGCGGGCACCGTCGACGAGCACGGCGTCGTCGAAGGTCGGCCGACCGGCCCGGTACACGAACGCGCGGAGGCACATCAGCCCGACGACCTCGGCGGAGCCGTACACGTACCGGTCGAACGACTCCTGGTCGTGCTCGGTCCGCTCGAGGTCCATGCGCATCGACGCGAAGAACGGCTTCGTGAGCTCCGGCCCGAAGCCAGTCGTGCGGGCGGTGCGGGCGAAGGCGTGCACGACCGGGTTCACCGAGAAGCCCAGTGCCATCGCACGCTCGGTGTCGGCCTCGAGCTCGTCGAGCACGGTGCGCGCCAGGTCGTGGTCGAGTCCGGCCTCGGTCGCGGGACCGTCGACGACCTCGTCGGCCACGCGGACCAGGGCGTACACGTTGCGGATGTGCTCGCGGGTGTCCCGGGTGAGGAGCCGGCTCGCCAGGCCGAACGAGGTCGAGTAGCGCTCGATGACGACCCCGGAGGCAGCCTCGGCCGTCGCGTCGTACAGGGGCAGACGCGGTGGTGCGGTCTGGGTCACCGCACGCGCTCCAGCAGTTCGGACACCAGGTGCTCCAGTCGTTCGGCGAGCTCGTAGGGCAGGGCCGCGAGCTCGGCTCGGGCGAGGGCGGCGTGCTCGGCGATCCGGGACTCGGCCGCCGCCTTCGCGCCGCAGGTCTCCAGGGTCGCACGGAGCTCGGCCGCGCGTTCCTCGCCGAGGTCGGGGTCGCCGAGGTAGGGCGCGATGTCGTCCCAGCAGTCGGTGGTCGCGGCGTAGGCGATGAGCATGGTGCGCTTGCCCTCGCGCAGGTCGCCGAGCACGGACTTGCCGGTCACGGTCTCGTCGCCGTAGACCCCGAGCAGGTCGTCGACGATCTGGTAGGCGATGCCGATCTCGCGACCGAAGGCACCGAGGGCGGCCACGACGGACTCGTCCGCGCCGGCGAGCACGGCACCGGACTGCAGCGGCGCCTCGAACGAGTAGACGCTCGTCTTCGCCCGCTCCATGGCCAGGACCTCGTCGACGGAGGGCATGACGCCCAGCGCGAGGTCGACGTCGGTCATCTCGCCCGCCGCACTCGCGAAGACCGCGTCGTCGAGGATCTCGAGCAGCCGGGCACGACGGTCGTCGACGACACCGGACGCCTCGACGAAGCGTGCGGCGGCGACGAGGGCGAGGTCCCCCGCGATGACGGCGGCGCTCACCCCCCGGTGCTCGGCGGTGGGCAGCGCGAGACCACCGGTGGTGCCGGTGTCGCGGAAGGACCCGGCGACGTTCGGCTCCCCGCGGCGCGACCAGTCGCGGTCGATGACGTCGTCGTGCACGACGAGCGCGGTGTGCAGCAGCTCGTACGCGGCGGCGACGTTCGCGGCGGCGTGGGCATCCGTGCCGCCGAGCCCGGCGTACGCGGTGAGGACCATGCGGGGGCGGAAGCGCTTGCCGCCCATGCTCGCTCGACGGAGCACCCGCCAGAGTTCCTCGGACGGTCTGCCGAACCGACGCGCACGGGCCGACGACACCGCGAAGAAGCGTTCGATGCAGTCGTCGACCAGTGCGAGGTCGATCTGCGCCACGGTGGCCGCTTCCTCGCTCATTGGCCTAACCTATCGGGGCAGATGAACACTTTCCCGGAATCCGTCGTCCTGCTCGCCGAAGACCGCACTCCCATCGGCACCGCCGAGAAGTTCGCGGTGCACACCGAGGACACCCCGCTCCACCTCGCCTTCTCGTGCCACGTGCGGAACGCCGAGGGCAAGGTCCTCGTGACCCGTCGCGCCCTGTCGAAGAAGACCTGGCCGGGGGTGTGGACGAACACGTTCTGCGGGCACCCCGGACCGGACGAGGCGTTCGAGGACGCCGTCGCCCGCCGCGCCTCCCGCGAACTCGGCATCACCGTGCGCGACGTCGAGCTCGTGCTGCCCGACTTCCGGTACCGCGCGGTCGACGCCTCGGGCATCGTCGAGAACGAGGTCTGCCCGGTGTTCCGCGCCGTGACCGACGACGTCCCGGCCCCCGCGGACGACGAGGTCGCCGAGTACGCCTGGCTCTCCGAGGACGAACTGCGGGCATCGGTCGCCGCGGCACCGTTCGCCTGGAGCCCCTGGCTCGGGTGGCAGCTCACGGAGCTCGAGCAGCAGGGACTGCGCGTCACCCGCTGAGCGATCGCTCACTCGACGCACGTCCACCCTCCGGGTAACGTGGCCCGCTGGTCGCGCCCTGGCGACCGCGGACGACGAGAAGGGCAGGTGAGGCGCGATGTCGGGTGACCATCCTCGATCGGGCCGGACGACCGCCCCGGTCGTCACCGTGCCCGTTCGCTGACGCACGCTCCGCACCGGCTCGACCGGTGCCCGTGCTCGCCCTGCTCCGTCGCGGAGCATCGCGCCTGCCTGCTCCCGAGCACGAGGAGCACGACATGGCACGCATCGACGACGCCGTCTACGTCGCAGGACGTCGCATCGGCGGTCCAGCGACCCTGCCCCGGGCCACGGACACCGACCCGGTCACCACCACGGCGACGGCCGCGGACGGCATGCTCGCCTGGATCGGCCTGCTGCGCCCCGACGACGCCGAGCTCGAGGCCGTCGCCGCCGAGTTCGACCTGCACGAGAACGCCGTCGAGGACGCCCGCAAGGGACACCAGCGCGCCAAGCTCGAGCGGTACGGCGACACGCTCTTCCTGGTGCTCCGACCCGCCTGGCACCGCGCCGACACGAACGAGGTGGAGTTCGGCGAGGTGCACCTCTTCGTCGGTCGGCGGTTCGTGGTGACCGTGCGGCACGCCGAGGAGCCCGACCTCGCCGCCGTCCGCTGCCGGGTCGAGGCCGACCCGGAGTTCCTCGCCACGGGGTCCGAAGCCGTCACCGCCGCCGTGCTCGACGAGATCGTCGACGGCTACGCACCGGTCGTCGGGGTCATCCAGGACCAGGTCGACGCCATCGAGGACCAGCTGTTCGCGGGCCAGGTCGACCCCGGCGTCTCGAAGCGCATCTACCAGCTGCTCAGCGAGGTGCTCGGGTTCCAGCGCGCCACGGCCCCGGTGCCGGCGATGGTGCGCGGACTGCTCCGGGGCGCCGACAAGTACGGCGTCGACGACGAGGTGCAGCACCGCCTGCGCAACGTGCTCGACCACGCCCTCCGCGTGACGGAGCGGGTGGACTCGTTCCGGGCGCTGCTCGAGAACGCCCTCACGCTGCACTCGACCCTCGTGACGCAGGAGCAGAACGAGGCGATGCGGCGGATGACGAGCGCCTCCCTGGCGCAGGGCGAGGAGAGCCGGCAGCTCGCCCGGGCCGCGCACCGCCAGGGCGAGGAGGTCAAGAAGATCTCGTCCTGGGCGGCCATCCTCTTCGCCCCGGGGCTCATCGCCGGCGTCTACGGCATGAACTTCGACCACATGCCGGAGCTGCACTGGCGGTACGGGTACCCGGTCGCGATCGTGGCGATGCTCGCCCTGGCGGGGATCCTGTGGCTGGTGTTCCGGAAGCGCAACTGGCTCTGAGACGGGTACGGCTGGCGTGCAGCGCGGGGACGTGCATAATGATCTGGCTCGGAATGTGAACGTGCACATCGAGGTGCCACGGCCCCGAGCAGGAGAGAGCAACGATGGCGTCACCGCGGACACAGCAACCGCGCTCGCCCAGCATCCGTGACGTCGCGCGGGTCGCCGGCGTCTCGCACCAGACGGTGTCGCGCGTGCTCAACAACTCGGACGCCATCCGCGCCGAGACCAAGGACCGCGTGCTCGCCGCGATGGAGCAGCTGCAGTACCGGCCGAACCGCGCCGCGCGCGCCCTGGTCACCAGTCGGACGCACACCATCGGCGTGCTCACCGCGCAGCGCTCCCACTACGGACCGGCCGCGACGATGCAGGCGATCGAGGACGCCGCCGTCACGCGCGGCTACTCGGTGACGACCGCGAACATCGCGGCGGCCACCGACGAGGCGGTCCGGGACGGTCTCGGGCACCTGCTCGACCAGGACGTCGAGGGGATCATCGTCATCGCGCCGCAGCAGCGCGTGTTCGACCTCATCGAGGAGCTCGGGATGCGGACGCCCTACGTGGCGCTCCGCACGAGCGGCGGGGACGAGCGCTCGACGCTCTTCATCGACCAGATGGAGGGTGCCCGGCTGGCGACCGCGCACCTGCTCGACCTCGGCCACGAGTACGTCCGGCACATCGCCGGGCCGCAGGACTGGATCGAGGCCGAGGCCCGCATGCAGGGGTTCCTGCGCGAGATGTCCGACCGGGACATGCCCGTCGTGCCGCCGATCCTGGGCGACTGGACCGCGGACTTCGGGTACCACGCGGGCCGGGAGCTCCTGCGGTACCGGGACTGCACGGCGATCTTCTGCTCGAACGACGCGATGGCGCTCGGGGTCATGCACGCGGCGCGGTCGTACGGGCTCGACGTCCCGGGAGACCTGTCCGTGGTCGGTTACGACGACATCCCCGAAGCGAAGCACCTCTGGCCGCCGCTGACCACGGTGGAGGTCGACTTCCCCGAGCTCGGTCGGCGCTGCGTCGAACTGCTCCTGCCGTCCGAGGGGCACACGCTCCGCCCGGTCGACCTCGTGCCGCAGCTCGTGGTGCGCGGATCGACGGGCGCACCCCGGCGCCGCTGACGCGACCACGCGGGTCCGCGCCGCGCGGCCCGGACCGCGACCACGCGTCGGCCTGGAGGCCCGTCGCGGCCCCGCCCCGCGCCTCCCGTCCGCCCTGCGTGACGACCGACCACCCCACCTCGGGGGGCGTCAGGACGCGGATTCCGCCGGATCACGCGGGCCGTTACGAAAACGCGACCGAACCGAATTGACAGCCGCGACGGGGCTGTGCGTAAATTACCTCCGTTCCGCCGATGTGAACGGTCACATGACCGTCACACCGAGCAGGACACCGGACGCGACAACGAGGTCCACGCAGGCACTCCTGCGCCCCCGATGCCGCACCTCACCACCCGAAGGACTGCCGCACCGCAGCGGCAGAAGGAGATGCACCGTGGCGTCAACCCCACAGGGACCGGACCTGGCCACCAGATCCGTCACCAGCGCCGAGACCATCCTCGAGATGCGGTCGATCACCAAGGAGTTCCCTGGTGTCAAGGCGCTCTCGGACGTGTCGCTCAGCGTCCGCGCCGGCGAGATCCACGCGATCTGCGGCGAGAACGGCGCCGGCAAGTCCACCCTCATGAAGGTGCTGTCGGGCGTCTACCCGTACGGCACCTACAGCGGCGAGATCGTCTACGAGGGCGACGAGGTCCGCTTCAAGGACATCAAGCAGTCCGAGCAGGCCGGCATCGTCATCATCCACCAGGAGCTCGCGCTCATCCCCGAGCTGTCGATCACCGAGAACCTGTTCCTCGGCAACGAGCCCGGCCGCTTCGGTGTCATCGACTGGACCAGCGCCCAGCTCCGCGCCCAGGACCTGCTCGCCCGCGTCGGCCTCGACGAGGACCCGGACACGCAGATCAAGAACCTCGGTGTCGGCAAGCAGCAGCTCGTCGAGATCGCGAAGGCCCTGCACAAGGACGTCAAGCTCCTCATCCTCGACGAGCCGACCGCGGCCCTGAACGAGAACGACTCGCAGCACCTGCTCGACCTCATCGTCGGGCTGAAGTCCAAGGGCATCGCGAGCATCATCATCAGCCACAAGCTCAACGAGATCGAGCAGATCGCCGACGAGATCACGATCATCCGTGACGGCAAGGCGATCGAGACGCTCAACGTGAAGGGCGACGGCGTCAACGAGGACCGCATCATCCGCGGGATGGTCGGCCGCTCGCTCGAGAGCCGGTTCCCGGACCGCACGCCGAAGATCGGCGAGGTCTTCTTCGAGGTCAAGAACTGGACCGTCCAGCACCCGCAGGACGCCTCGCGCCTGGTCGCGAAGGGCTCGAACTTCCACGTCCGCCGCGGCGAGATCGTCGGCTTCGCGGGCCTGATGGGCGCCGGCCGCACCGAGCTCGCGATGAGCATCTTCGGCCGCTCGTACGGCAACTTCATCGACGGCCAGATCATCAAGGACGGCCGCGAGATCAAGATCGCGAACGTCCAGCAGGCGATCCAGAACGGCCTCGGCTACGTCTCCGAGGACCGCAAGGCCCTCGGTCTGAACCTGCTCGACACGGTGAAGCGCTCCACGGTCGCCGCCGATCTGCCGAAGATCTCGAAGGCCGGTGTCGTCGACTCCCTCGAGGAGTACGACGTCGCCGAGCGCTACCGCAAGATGCTCCGCACCAAGGTGCCGACCGTCGAGGAGAACGTCGGCAAGCTGTCCGGCGGGAACCAGCAGAAGGTCGTCCTGTCCAAGTGGATGTTCACCGACCCGGACCTGCTGATCCTCGACGAGCCCACCCGCGGCATCGACGTCGGCGCGAAGTTCGAGATCTACGGCATCATCCAGCAGCTCGCGGCACAGGGGAAGGGCATCATCCTCATCTCCTCCGAGCTCCCCGAACTCCTCGGCCTCTCCGACCGGATCTACACGATCTTCGAGGGCCAGATCACCGCCGACGTCCCCGCGGACCAGGCCGACCCCGAGACCCTCATGCGCAGCATGACCTCCGCGCGGAAGGGCGCACTGATCTCATGAAGAACCTGAAACTGCTGTTCGGCAAGGGCAACAGCATCGGCCAGTACGGCATGATCATCGCGCTCATCGCGATCCTGATCCTGTTCTCGATCCTGACGAACGGGCTCATCCTCGAGCCGACGAACATCATCAACGTGTTCCTGCAGTACTCCTACATCCTCATCCTGGCGCTGGGGATGGTCATGGTGATCATCGCGGGACACATCGACCTGTCGGTCGGGTCCGTCGCGGCGTTCACCGGCATCATCGTCGCCCAGTCGATGGCGCAGTGGAACTTCCCGGCGTGGGCCGCGATCATCCTCGGCCTCGCCGTGGGTGCAGCCGTCGGTGCCTGGCAGGGCTTCTGGGTGGCGTTCGTGAAGGTCCCGGCCTTCATCGTGACCCTGGCCGGCCAGCTCATCTTCCGCGGTGCGAACCAGATCATCGGCAACTCGACGTCGCAGCCGGTGCCGGACGACTACGCGAAGATCGGTTCGGGCTTCCTGCCCGACTTCGGCCCGGACTTCGGGTTCTCGAACGGCACGCTCATCCTCGGCATCGTCACCTGCCTCGTGCTCGTCTTCCTCGAGTTCCGCGGCCGTCAGCGTCGCAAGAAGATGCAGGCCGAGCTCGTCCCGCTCTGGGTCTCGATCGTCCGCACGGGCATCCTGGTCGCCGTCACCCTCGTCGCGACGTACCTGTTCGCCGCCGGCCCCGCCGGCACGTCGATCCCGATCGTCGCGATCATCCTCGGTGTCCTGACCATCGTCTACGGCTTCCTGACCAAGAACACGATCTTCGGCCGCCAGGTCTACGCGGTCGGTGGCAACGCGAACGCCGCCGTCCTGTCCGGCGTCAGCGCCCGCAAGGTCAACTTCTTCGTCATGATGAACATGTCCGTCCTGGCCGCCGTCGCCGGCATGGTCTTCGTCGGTTACTCGGGTGCCTCGGGCCCCGCGGACGGCACCGGCTGGGAGCTCGACGCGATCGCCGCCGTGTTCGTCGGTGGCGCAGCGGTCGCCGGTGGCATCGGCACGATCTCCGGATCGATCATCGGTGGTCTCGTCATGGCCCTGCTGTCCAACGGTCTGTCGCTGGTGGGCCTCGAGTCCAACCGCGTCCAGATCATCCGCGGTCTCGTCCTGCTCGTCGCCGTCGCCTTCGACGTCTACTCGAAGTCGCAGGGGCGTCCGTCCCTGATCGGCGGGATGTTGAAGCAGTTCCAACGCAAGGACACCGAACAGAACACGGTGGCCGCGCAGCAGCCGCGGACCATCGAGGACCAGCCCGAGAAGGTCAACGTCCAGTAACACGTGGCGGGCGGCCGCTCCGGTGGCCGCCCGCACGATCCCCGCACCACACAGCACCACTCCTCAACGAAGAGAAAGCAATCTCATGCGCAAGAAGCTCATCGCCGGCATCGGCCTGGCACTCGTCGCGGGTCTGGCCCTCAGCGGCTGCTCGGCCCGCGGCAACTCGGACGCCGGCTCGGACTCGTCGGGCGGCGCCTCGAACGTCCAGATCAAGAAGGGCGACCTGATCGGCGTCGCGCTCCCCGCCAAGACCTCGCAGAACTGGGTCCTCGCGGGTGCCGCGTTCGAGAAGTCGATCGAGGACGCCGGCTTCAAGGCCGACATCCAGTACGCCAACGCCGGCAACCCGGTCCCGGACCAGCAGGGCCAGATCCAGTCGATGGTCACCAAGGGCGCGAAGGCGATCATCATCGGTGCCGCCGACGGTTCGCAGCTCGGCACGCAGGTCGCCGCCGCCAAGAAGTCCGGCGCCGTCGTCATCGCCTGGGACCGCAACATCCTGAACACCGACGACGTCGACTACTACGTCGCGTTCAACAACTTCAAGGTCGGCCAGCTGCAGGGCCAGGCCCTGCTCGACGGCATGAAGGCCAAGAAGTCGAGCGGCCCGTACAACATCGAGCTCTTCTCCGGCTCGCCCGACGACGCCAACGCGAAGGTCTTCTTCAACGGCGCCATGGACGTGCTCCAGCCGAAGATCGACGACGGCACCCTCAAGGTCGTCTCGGGTCAGACCTCGTTCTCGAAGACGAACACCCAGGGCTGGCTCGCGCAGAACGCTCAGTCGCGCATGACCGACATCCTGACGAAGTCGTACACGAACACCGAGCTCGACGGCGTCCTGTCGCCGAACGACACCCTGGCCCGCGCGATCCTGACCGCCACCAAGGCTGCTGGTAAGCCGAACCCGGTCGTCACCGGTCAGGACTCCGAGACCGCCTCGATCCCGCTGATCATGCAGGGCGAGCAGTACTCGACCATCTACAAGAACACCACCGAAGAGGCGCAGGCCGCGATCGACCTGGTCTCCGACCTGGCCGACGGCAAGACCCCGAAGACCACCGAGGACAAGAACAACGACAACGGCAAGAAGGTCGTGCCGGCCGTCGAGCTGACCCCGGTCCTGGTCACCAAGGAGAACGCGGTCGAGGCCTACAAGGGCAACGACACCCTCGAGGAGCTCGCCAAGAAGGGCTGATCCCCTCCACGGCAGCACCACAGCACCACAGCACGAGGAAGGCCCCGTCTCGCTCCGGCGAGACGGGGCCTTCCCGCGTCCCGGGACACCGGCGTCGAGACGCCGGTGTCCCGGCCAGGCGCCGCCACGCCCGCGAGACGCCTCCGGTTCCGGGGGCGTCTCGGTGGCCGCGGTGCGTCTCGCGCAGACGCCCCCGTCTCGCGGGACGGACGGAGCGCCGGACGGGAGGCACGGGACGCGGCCGCCACGGGCCTCCCGTCCGTCAGCCGGCCGGGTCGGAGGGCTCGCCGGCCGGGTCGGAGGGCTCGCCGTCCGGGTGCGCCGGATCGCCCGGAAGGACGTGGGTCGCACCCGTCGCGCGCAACCGCTCGGCCGCCTCCCGCAGCCGTGGCACGTCGACGCGTGCCGTCCACAGCAGCACCGACGAGGTCACCCCCCGGCGTCGGCCGGTCAACCGGTCCCCCACGCCGGCGAGACGCGCCCACGGGATCTCGGGCTCGGTCGCCGTGAGGACACCGGGCAGGGCCGCGACCACCGTGCCGATCTCGACCAACCGCATCCGGACCGCGTCGAGCACGACGTCCGACGGAGCGGCGTCCGCGACGTAGCGCTCGATCGCCTCGCACGCGCGCACGACCGCGTCGAGCCGTTCGTCCACCTCCGGTCCCGTGGCACCCGTCACAGCGGGACCGCTGCACGGTGCAGGTCCGACCCGGCGCACAGGGCGTCGAGCACCTCGACGTCGACACCGAGCAGCCGCTCCGCCTCGTCCTGGATCCGCATGAGGGTGAAGATGCCGGCACCGGGCTCGAGGTCCACGAGCAGCCCGACGGACTCGGCTCGCCGCCGGGAGCCGGTGGTGCACAGGACGCGGGGTGCGGCACCGCCGTTGCGCTCCACCGCCGCGACCAGGGCGTCGCGCGCGGCCGCGATGCGATCGACCAGGGGAGGCGGAGCGTCCACCGGGAGCAGGTCGACCGATGCCTCGAACCCCGCAGCACGGACGAGCCGCTGCAGTGCCGCGAGCGACGGTTCCCGCCGACCGTTCTCGTACGTGCTGATCACACTCTGCGTGACCCCGGCGCGAGCGGCGAGCTGCACCTGGGTCAGTCCGGCGCGCAGTCGGGCGTCGCGGATGATCTCGGACGCCACCACCGGCTGCGGCGCACGGGTCGGTGCTTCGGCCATGCAGCAACGATACACAGAGTGCGACATTTCGCCGTGCAGTAGTACATCACCGGTCCCGCGGCGGCCTCCGGGCGGGCGTGATCGGCCCCGCCCGCGGTCAGTCGCGCTGCGAGACGTCCGCGCGGTGGAAGTTCAGCGCCGAGCGCGACGGGGTCGGACCACGCTGGCCCTGGTAGCGCGACTGGTACTCGGCAGAGCCGTACGGCTTCTCCGCCGGGCTCGAGAGCTGGAAGAAGCAGAGCTGCCCGATCTTCATGCCCGGCCAGAGCTTGATCGGCAGCGTCGCGACGTTCGACAGCTCGAGCGTGACGTGGCCCGAGAAGCCCGGGTCGATGAAGCCCGCCGTCGAGTGCGTCAGGAGGCCGAGGCGACCGAGCGAGCTCTTGCCCTCGAGGCGTGCCGCGATGTCGTCCGGCAGCGTCACGACCTCGAACGTCGAACCGAGGACGAACTCCCCCGGGTGCAGCACGAACGCCTCGTCCGGGTCGGTCTCGACGAGACGGGTGAGCTCGGGCTGGTCCTCTGCCGGGTCGATGTGCGGGTACTTGTGGTTGTCGAACAGCCGGAAGTACTTGTCGAGGCGGACGTCGATGCTCGACGGCTGCACGAGCGAGGAGTCGTACGGGTCGAGGCCGATCCGCCCCTCGGCGAGCTGGGCGGTGATGTCGCGGTCGGAGAGCAGCACGCAGCAACCCTAGCGGCAGGGTCCGGCCACCGGTATGCTGCGAGGCTGCCCTGCCGGGCGGCGGACGACGGCCGTCCGACCGGCCGACCACAGGGGGCAACGATGGCCGACCACACCGACACGGTCGACGGGCAGCTCGTCGTCGAGGAACTCGTCGTGCCGGCGACGATGGACGACGATCCGGAGCTGGTGCGGGCGTTCTCGGACTGGCTCGCGGTGTCCGATGCCGCCGAGGTCGCGGTGCACGGGCTGCCCGAACTGCCGTGGACCCCGGCCGAGTACCTGCCGATGTGCCACGAGCCGGGATCGCCGAGCCGCCTGTTCGTCGTGCGCGACGACACCGGCGACGTCGTGGCCGCGGGCTCGTACGACTCGAAGACCGAGCCGGGCACGACGAACTGCTGGCTGTCGGTGGGTGTCCGCCCCGACCGACAACGCCGGGGGTTCGGCACGCTGCTCGCCGACCACCTCGAGCAGCTCGCCCGGACCGAGGGCCGCACGCAGTGGAAGACGTACGCGGTCTCGCGGCAGGTCGGTCCCGGCGACGGGCCCGGGTACCGCCAGGCCCCGACGGGCTCCGGCGCCGTCCCCGAGGACGAGGCGGCGGTGCGCTTCCTGACCGGACGCGGCTGGCGCTTCGGGCAGGTGAACCGCATCAGTCGGCTCGGGCTCCCCGCCGACGTCTCCGTCGTCCGGGAGCTGCACGACCGCGCCGCGACGGCGGCCGGTCCCGGCTACCGAGTGCACACGTGGACCGGCGCCACCCCCGAGCGGTGGCTCGACGACCTCGCGTTGCTGCACACCCGGATGAGCACCGACGCGCCGGAGGGCGACATGCAGGAGCCCGAGGACGTCTGGACCGCCGACCGCGTCCGGGAGTCCGAAGAGCAGCTCGCGAGCGGGCCGCACACCATGCTGACCGTCGCCGTCGAACACGTCGAGAGCACCACCCTGGCCGGTTTCAGTCAGCTCAAGGTGCCGGACGATCCCAATCGGGCCGTGATGCAGTGGGACACGCTCGTGCTCCGCGAGCACCGCGGGCACCGACTCGGACGGCTCCTCAAGGTGGTCGGGATCGAGACCGTCGAGCGGGACTTCCCGGGCCGGCCGTCGATCGTCACCTCCAACGCCGAGGAGAACCGGCCGATGCTCGACGTCAACGAGGCGGTCGGGTTCGTCGGGGTCGGCAGCGAGGGCATCTGGGAGCACCGCGACTGACGGCCCATCGAACGTCGGGAGTCGGGAGCGGGACGGTCCCGGACTGGGACCGGGGTGTCAGGCGGGCGACCTACCATTGGACGGTCATGACCGTCACGTCAGCCGCCACGCAGCCCGGGGACACGGCACCCGACCCCGCCCCCACCACCGCGCGATCCACCACCGTCGCGACGGTCCTGGTCATCGCGATCCCCCTCGCCGTGGCGTGCGCCGTGCTCGGCATGACCGTGACCGGCGCCTTCACCGCGTCGCAGCAGCTCGTCTCCGCCGGTGACCTGGTCGAGTACGGCCTGCCGGTCGCCCGCGTGGTGCACGACACGACCGCCGCGCTGGCCATCGGCCTGCTCATCGTCGCCGCGTTCGCGCTGCCCGCGAAGAAGACGGACCACGGTGCGATGTCGAGCGTGCAGCACCGAGCCGCCCGGTGGGGTGCCGCAGCCGGTGCCGTGTGGTTCCTGGCGGCCGTCGTCGGCATCGTGCTGACCGGCGCCAACACCCTGGGCGTCCCGCTCACCAGCCCGGTGTTCGCCCGCAACTTCCTGCTCTTCGCGTTCCAGGTCGAGATCGGCCAGTCACTCGTCGTCTCCGCCGCGGCGATCCTCGTCGCGACGCTCGTCGCCGTGTTCGCCACCCGGGTCACCACGCTCGCGGTCGCCACCGTCGCCGCGCTCTTCGCGCTGCTGCCCCTCGCACTCTCCGGGCACGCCGCGGGCGCCCTCGAGCACGCGAACGCGGTGAACTCGCTCGCCGTGCACCTGGTCGCCGTGTGCGTCTGGGCGGGCGGGCTCGTCGCCGTGCTGCTGCTCCGCACGCGGACGAAGGGCGCCACCGGCCGGGTCGTCGCCCGCTACTCGACGCTCGCGGGCTGGGCCTTCGCCGCGGTGGCCTTCTCGGGCATCGTCAACGCCTCGCTCCGCCTGACCGGCCCCGCCGACCTCGTCACGACGACCTACGGCTGGCTCATCACGGTCAAGGCCGTCATCCTCGTGCTGCTCGGGCTCGCCGGGGTCGCTCAACGCCGGAAGCTCGTGCCGGGTCTTCTCCGTGCGCCGCTCGACCGGAAGCTCTTCGTGCGGTTCGCCCTGGCCGAGGTCGTCTTCATGGCCGTCGCGATCGGCGTCTCGGTCGCCGTGTCCCGCTCGCAGCCGCCGATCCCGCAGACGCCGGAGACCGGGCAGGACACCCGCTCCGGCCTGCTCGGGTACACGTACCCGCCGGCGCAGACCGTGCAGACCTACCTGACGCAGTGGCACATCGACTGGGTGTACCTGGCGATCGCCGTCGTCGGTGCCGGCTGGTACCTCCTGTCGGTGCGGAAGCTCAAGCAGCGCGGCGACTCGTGGCCGGTCGGCCGGACCATCGCGTGGTTGCTCGGCTGCGCGCTGTTCATCTGGACCACCTCGGCCGGGCCGGCGGTCTACGGCATGGTGCACTTCTCGTCGCACATGCTCCAGCACATGCTGCTCATGATGTTCGTGCCGCTGCCGCTCGTGCTCGGCGGGCCGGTGCTCCTGGCGCTGCGGACCCTGCCGGTGCGGAACGACGGGTCGCGCGGCGCTCGCGAGTGGCTCATGCTCTTCACGCACTCGCGGTGGATGCAGTTCCTCGCGCAGCCCGCCGTCGCCGGTGTCATCTTCGCCGGGTCGCTCGTGGTGTTCTACTTCACCCCCGCGTTCCAGTACGCGATGCAGTCGCACGAGTGGCACGTCGTGATGGTCGTGCACTTCGTCTTCAGCGGGTACCTGTTCTTCTGGGTCTTCGTCGGCGTCGACCCGGGTCCGAAGCGCCCGCAGTACCCGATCCTCATCATCGCGCTGCTGGCGACCCTGGCCTTCCACGCCTTCTTCGGCGTCGCGGTGATGACCTCGCAGTCCGTCTTCGCGGCCGACTGGTTCCACGCCCTCGGCCAGACCGACGACCGGGCACTGCTCGCCGACCAGCACACGGGCGGTGGCATCGCCTGGGGCGCGTCCGAGCTGCCGATGGTGTTCGTCGCGCTGCTCGTGGTGCGCAACTGGGTGCGGACGGACAAGCGGGACGCCAAGCGCCTCGACCGCAAGGCCGAGCGCGACGGCGACGCGGACCTCAAGGCGTACAACGAGCGGCTCGCCGCCATGAGCAAGCGCGACTGACACCGATCCCCCCGGCACCGGGCGGGGTCCGGTCCCTGCGTCCGGTCAGTCGCCGTGGACGATGCAGACGGCGTCGAGCTCCATCGACGCCTCGAGCGCAGCGGTCACACCCGGCTCGCCCTCCGGGCCGAACGGCGTCACCGTGTCCACCCACCACAGCGGCGCGGACAGCGTCGGGGCGTCCGGCAGGATCCGCGCGACCTCGTCGATCGAGTCGACCCGTCGGACACCGAGCACCGTGATCACCGGGTGCGTCGCGTCGCGGCTGACCTGCAGCACCGGACCGTCGTCGAGTGCACGGACGCCCCACGACTCGTCGTGCAGCAGCAGCGCCTCGGCGACGTCGCGGGTCTCCACCGGTCCACGGCAGAGGAGTGTCACGTCACGCGGCACCCTGACCGCCCGTGCTCCGTCCGGAGGTGGCGTGCGACCCACGGTCGTGGCCGTCCAGCGCGCCCTCGTCGTGTGCGGGGTCGAGCGGAGCACCACCGACGAGCTGCAGGAAGCGGTCCTCGTCGATGCGGTCGAGGAACGACTCGAGTGCCTCCCACCCGTCGTCGAAGCGCACGACCAGCCCACCGCCGCCGAAGCCCGAGGTCGACGTGCGCGGTGGCGGCCACTCGCCGGCACGGTCGAGGAACTCCGCCGCCTCCGGGCCGACGACGACGGCCAGCGGGGTCGGTTCCTCGTGCGCCACGGCGCGGACCAGGTGGTCGGCGTCCCCGCGGCGCTGCATCACGACACCGAACACCGGCTCGACCTGGTCGGCGACGCGGTGCACCGCGTCCAGGAGCCGCGACGCGAGGGCCGGGTCGGCACCGTGCTCGGGGATCGTCAGCACCGCGGACATCGTCTCGACGACCGCACCGTCGAGCAGGTGCGCGGTCATGGTCGCCGAGAACCCCTCGCCGTGCGCGTACGAGGTCGAGACCTCCGGGGCCTCGTGCTTGGCGTACTGCGTGACGACCCAGCGGTCCCACGGCACCGTGAGCGGCTCACTGGTGCCCCAGTGCGTGGGACAGGTGCCGACGGTCTCGCACAGGGCCTCGATCGCGGTCCCCATGTCGACCGACCGACCGGCGTGGTGGCGCAGGGTCAGGTCGATGCTGATCTGGCGGACCGAGTCCTGCGACGCGAGGTGTCCCGGCGTCGGCGGACCGACGAGTTCCGGCCCGCGGCGGACGAAGTCCTCGATGCCCGCGGCGGCGACGCCGGTGCGGCCGTCCCGCATGCTGCCGTCGGGACCGTCCACGGCCCATGCTGCCTGGTGCACGCCCAGCGCGTGCCGCAGGGCGGGGGTGACGGATGCCTCCTGGCCGGTGCGGAGCACGACCGTGCGGCCGGACTCGGACGCACGACGGAGCAGCGAGGCGAGCGACTCCGTCAACCACACGACCGGCGATGCGGAGCGGACCACGATGGCGGGGCCGACCACGTCGTCGATGAGGGGATGCCTGACCATCCGGGTCCTCCTCCGGTAGGGCGTCGGAACCCCCTGGACGGTACACACGCCGACGACACGTGTCCGTCGGCCAGGGGACCTCACAGGGGAGACACGGCGACCGGGCCGGACCGACCGGGAGGCCCGGCCCACCGCCGCCACGGACCGTGCGGCGCGCGTTCGGCTGGCGTCCAGCGGAGAATCCGCTAGGCTTGCTGCGTCCCGTCCGGCGGGATGCGCGAGTGTAGTTCAATGGTAGAACTCCAGCTTCCCAAGCTGGTAGCGCGGGTTCGATTCCCGTCACTCGCTCCACTGCTCCTCCTGATGCCCGTCGTCAGCCTCGCTACGCTGCGTGCATGACGTCCTGGTGGGATCGCACCGATCCGTCGGACGACCCGCGACTGTCGAACCGCATGCCGGACGGGATCGTCGCGTGCTGGTGGAACGTCGTCGGCGGCGCTGCGCTCGTGGTCGGGTTCCCCATGATCGTCCTCACGAGCGGCTCCGACGCCGCCCACGTCGTGTTCGCGCTCTCCGGGTTCGTGATCGCCGTCGTCATGGAGGCGTTCTTCCTCCGGAAGCTCCTGCAACGGCTCGCCGGCCGTCGAGGGCTCCGCGCCGAGTACGCCGAGGAGCAGCGACGCGCGCGGGAGGACACCGACGAGCAGGGCTGACGCCTCGGTGAGGTACACGCGGCTCCGAACCCGCCCGGGCAGCGCCTGGTAGACCTCGTTGGACGAACGCGTCAACGGTCGATGCACCGTGTGGGCTCCCGACGGAGCCGGCGGCCCTCGTGCTCCAGTCCCGAGCGGCTCACCCCACCTCCGGCGTCCCGGACCCACACATCACGCACGTCCGCACAACGAAAGGACCACCCATGAGCTTCCTCGGCTTCATCCTCCTCGGCCTCATCGCCGGCGCCATCGCCAAGCTGATCCTCCCCGGTCGGCAGGGCGGCGGCTGGCTCGCCACGCTCGTCCTCGGCGTCATCGGCGCCCTCATCGGCGGCTGGATCGGCGGCGCGGTCTTCAACGTCGGCTACGACGGCTTCTTCAGCATCCAGTCCTGGATCATCGCGATCCTCGGCGCGCTCGTCGTGCTGGTGATCTGGGGCCTCATCACGGGCCGCCGCGGGAGCCGCGCGTAGTCCACGAGCTCCACGACGACGGGAGGCGGGGGGGCCGACCGCACCCCCCCCCCCCGCGGTGACCCCCAAACCAC
>NZ_JAMAYF010000089.1:0-466 GCF_023712445.1 Curtobacterium sp. P97
GGCTCGGCCACCACGCGGGACGGCGGGATCGCCGCCGCCTCGAGGGTCTCGGCGTCGGCCCGCAGCCGCAGCTCCCCGGCGGGCTCGTCCCCCACCGGGTCGGCCGGGGCGTCCTCGACGGCGTCCTGGTCGGCGTCCTGGTCGGCGTCCTGGTCGGCGTCCTCGGTGGCCCCGTCCTCGGGGGCGGGCTCGCCGGCCGGGATGTCCGGCGGGGGGGTGTCCTGCGGTTCGGCGACGTGCTGCTCGGCGGGCTCGCCGGTGGTGTCGCGGGTGGTGTCGTCGGTGTCGGCCACGAGGGGCTCGCCTCCTGGTGCGTCCCCGGGCGCCGATCGTCGTCGACGACTGGCGGCCGCGCAGGGGCGCGGGGTCGGGCGGGAGCGGTGCGCCGTGCGGCGCGCCGCGGCCCGCATGAAGTCTGTGCCAGGACCCGGCCACGTGATCGGGTCCCGGTGGTGCTGTGCGCAGT
>NZ_JAMAYF010000090.1:0-466 GCF_023712445.1 Curtobacterium sp. P97
GTACGCTGGGTGCTGGAGGAGCTGGATCTGCCTTATCAGCAGATCCTCGCCGGGCTGGAGTTTGGTCTCAATCATGACCCGGAATATCTGGCGATGAACCCGAACGGGCTGGTGCCGTTGTTAAAGGACGATGCCACCGGGGTAGTATTGTGGGAATCAAATACGATTATTCGCTACCTTGCGGCCCAGTATGGCGTTGACCGTCTGTGGCTTGCCGCGCCGGCGCAGCGCGCGCAAGGGGAAAAGTGGATGGATTGGTCCAACGGCACCCTCTCACCCGCCCATCGCCCGGTATTAATGGGCCTGGTGAGAACGCCACCGGAGCAGCGCGACCCGGCGGCCATCGCCGCGGGGATCAGCGCCTGCGAAGCGCTGTTCGCCATGCTGGATGACGAACTGGCCAAAACGCCGTGGCTCTCCGGCGAGCAGTTCGGCCTTGGCGATATTGCCGTCGCTCCCTTCGTCT
>NZ_JAMAYF010000091.1:0-465 GCF_023712445.1 Curtobacterium sp. P97
CGCCCGGACCAAGGCGGGGGCAACGCCGGGGATTCCCCGGGGCGCTGCAGGTCACCCCCGGGCGGCCAGCACCCGCGCAGCCTCGCGGTCGGCCGCGGTGTTGACCACACCCGCCCGGGATCCGCGCAGCTTGGCGGCCACGTGCTCACCGACGGTGACCGGGAGGTACTTCGGCTGCTCCCCCGGCGCCAGGCAGCCGGGCAGCACCGCGACGACGGCGTCGACGTCCCCGTCGTGGAAGAAGGCGGCCGAGCGGCGGCGACGGATCGCGCCGTCCACGACCGGCGGCACGACCCGGTGCAGGGTCGAGCGCCAGTGCTCGTTGGTCAGCCGGGTGGTGACGTCGCCCAGGTTGACCAGCAGCGCGCCCTCGGCCGGCGAGACGTCGTGCCAGGAGCCGTCGGCGTCGAGGATCTGCAGGCCGGCGACCTGGTCGGCCCACAGCACGGTGACGATGCCGTAGTC
>NZ_JAMAYF010000092.1:0-464 GCF_023712445.1 Curtobacterium sp. P97
GACGTAGACCGTGCCGCCCTCCTCGATGAACTTCTCGATCTGGGCGTTGATGTTGTGCTCGCCCGGGAAGGCGGAGTCGCCGGTGGTGGGGAAACCGCGGGTGGCCATCGCGTTCATCGCGGCCGGGCCGTAGAAGTACAGGACCGACTCGAACCCCTTGCGCAGCGCCCGCAGCGCCTGCAGGCAGGCCACGAAGCTGACCGAGGACTCGTGGGCGATGCCGTGCACCAGGGTGAAGTAGCTCTCGCCCTCGCCCGCCCGGTAGTCGGGGAAGATCTTGGTCGAGCCGTACAGGTTGCTGCCCGGGGGCAGCGAGGGGTGCGGGATCTCGGCGAGGCTGGCCTCGGCGTTGGCCTTGATCTCCTCGGGCGTGGCGAGCGGCGTGGTCACGGGCGTGCCTCCATCGGGTTGGTGGATCAGGTCAGCTGGTGGAGCTGCTCGAAGTTGCGGCGGAAGACCAGGTC
>NZ_JAMAYF010000093.1:0-464 GCF_023712445.1 Curtobacterium sp. P97
GTCACGGCGCGGAACTCCGGGCCGGCGTCGCCGGACTCGCGCTCGAAGCGCAGCACGTTCGCGGTGGGGTCGACCCGCCAGAACGAGGCGTAGGCCCAGCCGAAGCCGGTGCGGATGGTGTCCAGGGCGATGCGCAGGGCGGACTCGGCGTCGCATGCGGTGGTCAGCTGCTGCAGCACCGACGTGACCGCGGCGACGTCCTGCGCCGTCTTCCGGTCGGCCTCCATCGCCGCGAACCGGGCGATGGACTGCGAGACGAGCGTGCCCACGCAGCGCAGCGTGGCCAGCCGGCGCGGGCTGGGGGTGAGCTCCTTGCGGCAGAAGAAGTCCATGGTGCCGGTGACCTGGCCGTCGGTGAGCAGCGGGAAGCAGATGCCCGACCGGACCCCGACCTTCTGCGCGACGGGGGCCCGCACGCAGTCCTTGACCTCGCCCAGGTTGGCGGTGAAGACCAGGTCGCGGGT
>NZ_JAMAYF010000094.1:0-464 GCF_023712445.1 Curtobacterium sp. P97
ATCACCGCCGACGCCCGCACCAACGAGCTCGGCACGACGGTGGCCGTCTCGGCCGCCGGCGGCCCCGGTGGTGCGGTGACCCTGCTCGCCGGTCCCTACGGCGGGGCCCTGAGCCCGGTGCTCGGCGCGGGCAGCTTCACCGTGCCCACCACGGCGGCCACCCGGCCCGAGGTGTGGACCGTCCGCGACGGCAGCGAGGTGATCCGGATCCCGGCCACGGGCACCCCGCAGACGGTCAGCGCCACCACCCTGCCCGGGCTGGGCACGACGCGGGCGTTCCAGCTCTCGCCCGACGGCGTGCGGGCCGCGGTCGTGGTCGACGGCCCCGACGGCGGCCAGCTGATGGTCGGCACCGTCGTGCGCACCGACGACCAGGTGGCCGTGCGCGACCTGCGGGCGGTCGCACCCGAGCTGTCCCAGGTCGTCGACGTCGCGTGGCGCACCTCGGGCGGGTTGCTGGTGCT
>NZ_JAMAYF010000095.1:0-462 GCF_023712445.1 Curtobacterium sp. P97
AAGCTATCTGACCCGCGCGAAGGTCGAACGCCGCCAGATCGATCCGCGTGCGGCGGGCAGCGGCCCGGTCGGGCACATGGGCTTCTTTCGCAGCCGGCCCGGCACCGTGCTGTGGCCCGACGTCGCCGACTGGCTCGCGCAGGCGCTCGACACGCCGCGCGCCGCGGGCCGCCCCTCCCTTTCCATTGCAGCCGGGAACCCAGCTTGAGCGAAGACCGACGACTGTTTTTCATGTTGAACATCGGCCAGCGGCGCGTGCAGCGCTGGATCGACCGCAAGGCCGAAACCGAGACGCGCGCGAGCGCCGCGCAGGCCGGCGTGCTGTTCTGTCTCGCGAAACAGGACGGCGCGCTGATCGGCGAAGTCGGCGCGACGCTGCAACTTGCGCCATCCGCGATGACGGGCCTCGCCGACCGGATGGCGAAAGCCGGCCTCATCACGCGTCATGCCGATTCGGACGAC
>NZ_JAMAYF010000096.1:0-462 GCF_023712445.1 Curtobacterium sp. P97
GGCAGGATAAGGCTATGGCCGAAGAAGCCTCCAGCGACGGAATCGCCCACGAGGGGGACCGGCCCTCTGTGGTCAGAGAGCTGCGTCTGGACCTCGAAGCACTAGCTGCTCCCTACGGGGATCTGGTCACGGTCACCCACAGCTTCGGCGCCGATGAGAACTTCAACCCGGACGCCGAAGACTCGTGGGTGGATCACGGATGGACCACCTCGCTCCGGCCGACGGTGCAGGGCGCGCCGATCAGCGTCTACTTCGACGGGATTGATCGGGATCTGGTTGTTGAGGTCGGCGACTTCGGGTGGTTCGAGTGGTTCGACCTGGACGACACGAACAGGGTCGCGTCAGAGGTGACGGGCCTGTGCGCCGGCGTCATGTCAGGCAACGAATGGGAGTGGCGCAAGCCAGAGGAGCGAGGTTGTGACGTGCTAGCACCGGATGGCCGACGGTGGCACGCGACTGACG
>NZ_JAMAYF010000097.1:0-462 GCF_023712445.1 Curtobacterium sp. P97
CAGCAACGGTTCGTCGAGGTCGTGCGGGGGTGGGTGTGGCGCTGTCCCTGCACGCGGCTGCCCGCTCGCACACCGGCCCCCGGCCGGACAACCAGGACTCGGGCCTGGTCTCCCCGGCACTGGTCGCGGTCGCCGACGGCGTGGGCGGCAACGTCGGCGGGGCGGTCGCGTCGTCGCTGGTGATCAGCTGGCTGGCCCCCGCCGGCCGGGGCCTCGACGCCGAGCAGCCCGACGGCGGGCTGGCGGTGCTGGTGGCGGCGGCCACCGAGCGCATCCGCACCGCCGTCGGGCACCGGCCCCGGCTCGAGGGCATGGCCACCACCCTGTGCGGCATCGGCGTGCTCGGCGACGCCGCGGTGCTGATCCACATCGGCGACTCGCGGGCCTACCGCTGGCGGGCCCCCGAGCTGGTGCAGCTGACGCGCGACCACACCCTGGTGCAGGCCCTGATCGACCAGGGGT
>NZ_JAMAYF010000098.1:0-461 GCF_023712445.1 Curtobacterium sp. P97
ATGCCAAGGTGCCGACGGCGTCCTGCACGCCCTGCCCGGCTCCGGCCACCCCGTCGCCGGAGTCGCCCAGTGCCCCGAACGGGGCCGACAGCTCGTCGCCCACCAGCGGCACGCCCCGCGCCACGCCGGCGGCGTCGCCCATCGTGTCGCTGATCGAGCGGCCCAACGACTCGAGCTGCACACCGGGCTCGGCCAGCACCAGCACGGCGGCGTGCACCCCGCGGGCGAGCACCACCCACAGCACCGCCCAGGCCAGCAGCGAGAGGTCGGCCAGCACCTGGCGGGTGCGCAGCGCGGGACGGTCGGCGTAGGGACGCATGGCATCGATCCTCACCGTCACGGCGCGTTCGCACCCGGTGGCGGCGGGGTCGGGCACCGGCGTGTCAGCGCCGCCCGCCGGTGACCATCGGGTGGAGTGGGGTGATGACCTCGCTCACCGCGCCCGCCCCCGGGCCCCCGGT
>NZ_JAMAYF010000009.1:0-184073 GCF_023712445.1 Curtobacterium sp. P97
CCCACCCGCCGCTCGCCCGACCTCGCCCGCCTGCCCGAAGGAGCCGATGATGCCCTCCACCAGCACGACCACGCCGCTCGCACCGCACCCCGACCGGCTGTTCCCGGCGGACCCGGGGACGCGCTCGGTCGCCCGCACCGTCTACGAGGCGGTCCGCGACGCCCCGATCATCTCCCCGCACGGGCACGTCGACGCGGCGCTCATCGCGGACGACCAGCCGTTCCCGGACCCCGCTGCGCTGCTGGTCACGCCCGACCACTACGTCCTGCGCATGCTGCACGCGAACGGGGTCGGGTTGCAGGAACTGGGTCGCCGCGACCTGACGGGCACGCACCCGGACCCCGACGGCCGGGAGGTCTGGCGCCGGCTCGCCGAGCACTGGGACGACTTCGCCGGCACGCCGGTCCGCTACTGGTTCGAGACCGAGCTGCACGACGTCTTCGGTCTGACCGAGCAGCCGTCGGCCGCGAACGCGGACGCGCAGTACGACCGCATCGCAGCCGCGCTCGCGACGCCGGCGCTCCGACCCCGCGCGCTGTTCGACTCCTTCGGGATCGAGGTGCTCGCGACCACCGACGGCCCCGCGGACGACCTCGCAGCGCACGCACGGCTCGCCGCCGACCCCTCCTTCACCGGTCGGGTGCTCCCCACCTTCCGCGCGGATGCCGTGTTCGACCCGTCACGCCCGGACTGGAGGCACGTGGTCGCGTCGATCGGCGAGGCGTCCGGCATCGACACGGGCACCCACGACGGGCTGCTGGCGGCCCTCCGGGACCGGCGCCGGTACTTCATCGAGCACGGCGCGACCGCCACCGACACCGGCGTGCTCGACGCGGGATCCGCGCCGCTGTCCGCGACCGAGCGCTCGCGCATCCACGCGGCGGCGATGCAGGGCCCGTCGGGCGTCACCGCGGCCGAGGCGGTCGCCTACCGCCACGACATGCTCTACCGGTGGGCGGAGATGAGCGTCGACGACGGCCTCGTCATGCAGCTGCACCCGGGCGTGCTCCGGAACCACCACACGCCGACCCTCGAGCGGTTCGGCCCGGACACGGGCCACGACCTGCCGGCCGTCGGCGCGTTCACGGAGCCGCTCCGGCCGCTGCTCGAGGCCTTCGGGACCGCACCCGGCTTCCACCTCGTGCTGTTCACCGTGGACGAGACCGTCTTCTCGCGCGAGATCGGCCCCCTGGCCGGCTTCTACCCCGCCGTGTACGCGGGCGCCCCGTGGTGGTTCATCGACACCCCGGCGGCGATCGGCCGCTACCGGGCGGCGGTGACGGACTCCGCCGGGTTCACGAAGACCTCCGGGTTCATCGACGACACCCGGGCGTACTGCTCGATCCCTGCACGGCACGACATGGCACGACGGGCCGATGCGGCGTACCTGGCGTCGCTCGTGGTGTCGCACCAGCTCTCCGAGGAGGACGCGGTGCGGACGGCACGGAGGATCGTGTCGGACATCCCACGGGCGACGTTCAAGCTCTGAGCGGGATGCCGCACATGTGACATGCGGAGTGTTCGGTCCTTCGGCGTCGGCGGGGTCAGGGTGAGGCGTCCGTCGTCCATCCGATCTCCGACTGAGGAGCGCCATGTCTCGTCGTCCGTCGTCCGAACGTCCTCCCTCGCCCGCCCCTGCCCGCTCCGGCCGACCCGGCCGACCCGACGGGCCGCCCTCGCTCGGCCGCGCGGTCGGCGCCCTGGGGGCAGTGGCCCTCGCGGTCCCCTCCGTCCTGCTCGGACCGGCCGGTGCTGCCGCTGCCGCGACCGCGCCGGCAGCGGTGGTCGGCCTGGCCGTCGAGGTCGCCGCCGACGGCCGCGGGCCCTTCACGCCGGACGACGGCCCGGGCGGGGACCGGGGTCCCGCGAACGGCATCGTCCGGACCCGCGACGCCGTCACGTACCGGGTCACGGTGAACGCCGGCGACGGGACCGCGCACCACGAGCGCTTCGTCCTCGACGCTCCGGCGGGCACGGGTTGGGCGGGGGTCCCGCTCGCGTGCACGGGTGCCGGGTCGGCGGTCGAGGGCCAGCGGCTCACCTGCGACCTCGGCGACGTCCCCTCGGGGCACGCCGTCGCCGTGCCGGCCGTGCTCGACGTCTCCGGGGACCTGCGGAACGGTGACCGCATCGCCGTGACGGGCACCGCGACCGCCGACGACGCCGAGCCCACCGCACCGGTCACGTCGGCGACGACCGTCGTGTCCGCCGCGCCACGGTACAACCTCAGCAAGGCCGTGGTGGGCTCGACCCTGCGGTCGGACGTGCCGGGGCCGGACGGCACCCCCGGCGTGCAACTGCGCTACCCGATCACCGTCGACTGGCAGTCCCCCGTCCCCGGGCAGGGCCTGCTCGGCTTCGAGCGGAGCACGGGCGACATGCACTTCACCGACGACCTGTCCCACCTGCTCGGCGACCGACCGTCGGGTGCGGTGCTCTGGAACGGCGGTCGACCCGCCTGCGGCCGCAACGGCGAGGACGGCGTGCAGTTCGGCGGTCTGCCGGGCGGCCGCGGCGGAGGCGACCGAGCCGTGGCCGACTCCGGCACCGTCACCTGCACGCAGGCAGCGCCCGGCGGCGAGGTCGACGTGACGATCCACGGCGCCGTGACGGACGCCGCGCGCATGCCGGGGCGCAACATCGGCGGCGGCCCGATCAGCGGCGGCGCGAAGCCGTACGTCGTGAGCGGGTGGATCTCGCTGTGGATGCCCACCCCGTCGGTGCCGACGTCCGTCGAGTCGGTGAACACCTTCACGCCGCTGCAGACGACCTCGGTCAGCGGGACCCCGAACTTCCCCGGCGGCGTGGAGCCGACGGCCGACAACAGCGCCCGGCGGAACCTCGTCGAGCTCGGACCGGGCAGCGCAGGCAAGCGGCTCTGGCGCCTCGGGAGCGACGGCAGCGGCGTGACCGCCGGATCGGCGAAGGACGGAGACCCGTGGGCCTCGGGCGGCACCCGACTCCGCAGTGACGTCACGATGGCGAACACCGGTCTCGCACCCTTCCGCGGCGCAGCGCTCTGCGACACCTTCGACCGCCGGACGCAGCGCCTGACGACGGTGGCAGGGCGGGCCCCTGCGTGGTCGAGCGGCCTCGAGCACGCGCACGTGCAGTACGCCGCGTACGACATGGCGTCACCGGCGGCAGGCCAGGTCCGCACCTGCGATGACGGCGACGGCCCCTGGTTCGACGACCCGGCGGAGGTCCCCGGCGGCATCGCGGCGGTCGGGGCGGTCCGCGTCACCGGCGACCTGGCCGGCGGCGCGAGCGGCGGCCTGTACTCCACGGTGACGACGCAGCGCGCGCCCGACGGGACCCGGGTGTACGACTTCGGGCACGCCCGCTTCGGTGACCACCGGCCCGAGTGGGTGCACGACCACCAGGACCCCGGGCTCGGTGCCGGCGGGCTGGCCGACAGCGTGGAGCTCACCGAGGACCTGGTCCGCGTCGGCAAGGTCGTCGTCGATCCGGGTTCCGACGCTGCGGACACCCCGGACCGGACGAGCTCGGTCGTCCCCGGCAACACCGTCGACTACGCGCTCCGGCCGACCCTGACGAACGGCTTCGCCGACGGTCGCCCCACCGACGTGACCGTCCGTGACGTCCTGCCCGCGCACACCTCGTACGTCGAGGACAGTGCGTCGAGGACCCCCGAGGTCGACACGGTGCCGGGTGCCGACGGCCAGGAGCACCAGCGTCTGACCTGGACGCTGCACGACGTGGAACCGAACAGCCGCATCACCCCGATCACCTACACGGCGCGGATCGACCGCTCGGCGCCGGCCGGTCCGATCAGCAACACGGTGACCGTGGCGTCACCGGCCGACCGGTCCGACGAGCGCTGGCGCACCGCCGAGCGCGGCCTGGAGGTCGTCACCACCGGCGGGGTCGGGGTCGAGAAGCGCACGCCTGCCCCCGTCGTCGTGACCGGCGACGATCCGGAGTGGGACCTCGACGTCACGAACACCGACGACGCCGCGATCGGCGGCCTCGACCTGATCGACGTGCTCCCGCAACACGGAGACGCACGAGGCTCGGACTTCCACGGCACCGTCGGACTCGCGGCGCCGGTCCCCACCGACCCCGACGCCGGTGAGGTCGTCCGGTACACCGACACCGAGGCCGCCGACGTCTCCCCCGACGGTGCCGACCCGAGCAACCAGCCCGGCGGTACGACCCACTGGTGCACCGAGGACGAGTTCGGTGCGAGCGGCTGCCCGGACGCACTCGACCGGGTGACCGCCGTCCGGATCGAACGGCAGACGCCGGTCCCCGCCGGCGAGACCGTCACGCACCGGCTCGTGCTCGCGACGAGCGGCGCGCACGACGGCGACCGCTACGTGAACCGGTTCGGCCTGCGGACGTCCGACCTGGCGCTCCCGGTGCAGTCGAACCCGTCGACGGTCCGGGTCGTCGCCGGCATGATCGGTGACCGGGTGTGGGACGACCGGAACGACGACGGCCTGCAGGACGACGACGAGCCCGGCGTCCGGGGCGTCCCCGTCGCCCTGACCGGGACCGACGACCACGGCGACGCGGTCGATCGCCGTGCGACCACCGACGACCAGGGCGGGTACCGGTTCGACGGGCTGCGGCCGGGCGACTACCGCGTGCACTTCACGGCGCCCGACGGCATGCACTTCACCGAGGAGCACGTCGGCGACGACCCGGCGGTCGACTCCGACGCCGGACCGGACGGTGAGACCGCGGCGGTCATGATCGACCGGGTCACGAGCGCGGAGGGTGCGCTCGAGGGGGTGCGCCGCGACACGACCGTCGATGCCGGCCTGGTCGAGGCCGGACCCGGCGACGGTGGGGACGGCGGGGGTGGGGACGACGGCGGGGACCCGGGAGCAGGCGACGGGACCGGTGGTCCGGGGAACCCCGGTGACGGTGACGGCGGCCGTCCGGGTGGCGCCGGCACCGGTACCGAGGCGGGCGGTGACGCGCCGATCGGCAGCGGTCACGAGCGGACCGGCGCGGCGCAGGCCCTGTCCGCCGGCCGACTCGCCTACACGGGGACGACCGTCGGTGCTGCGGTGGCGCTGGCGCTCGCGCTCCTCGTGCCCGGGCTGACCGTGCTCATCAGCCGACGACGGTCCCGTCGGTCGTCTGACTGACCCGGCATCCGGCGCTCCGCACGGCGGGGTCGGGTCACCTCCGGGTGGCTCGACCCCGCTGTCGTGCGCCCACCGCTCACCGTCGGGCAGCAGCGGCCCCGGTCGTGCGCCCGTCGGTACGTCGGCGGTCGGCGGTCGGCGGTCGGCGATCGGCGGTCGGCGGTCGGCGGTAGCGTCGCCCCGTGGACCCTGCCTCGATGAGCGCCCCGAGCGCAGCAGCTCGAGCGGACGCCCGTGTCGTGGCGGCCTACGACGACCGGGCGCACGAGTACGCCGAGGTCCTCGGGTCGATGGACGCCGTCCACCCCGAGGACCGGACGCTCGTCGAGGACTGGGCGGACACGACGCCCGGACTCCTGCTCGACGTGGGGTGCGGACCCGGCCACTGGACCGCGCACCTGCACCGCCGTGGCCACGCCGTCATCGGGATCGAGCCCGTACCGCGGTTCGTCGAGCTCGCGCGCGCTGCCGCTCCCGAGGTCGACTTCCGGACCGGGACGATCGAGGCGACAGGTCTGTCCGACGGCGGTGTCGGCGGTGTGCTCTCCTGGTACTCGCTCGTGCACCACCGTCCGGACCGGGTGCCGGTCGCGCTCGCGGAGTGCCGCCGGATCCTGGCACCCGGGGGCGGGCTGCTCGTCGGGTTCTTCGAGGGTCCGACGCTCGAGCCGTTCGACCACGCGGTGACGACCGCCCACCGATGGCCCGTCGAGCGGATGGTCGCTGCGATCGAGGACGCGGGTCTCACGGTCGACGCCGTGCACCGACGCTCCGACGACGGAGCGCGCCCGCACGCGGCCGTCCTCGCGCACCGGGCCTGATCACGGCTGCCATCTCGGAGTGACCAGCCCGGTCTCGTAGGCGAAGACGACCAACTGCGCGCGGTCGCGGGCACCGAGCTTGATCATGGCGCGCGAGACGTGCGTCTTCGTGGTCATCGGACTGACGAAGAGCCGCTCGGCGATCTCCGTGTTGGTCAGGCCGAGGGCGACGAGTTGCATGACCTGGCGCTCGCGTTCAGTGAGGACGTCGAGGGACGGGGCCAGCGCGGACGGCTTCGCGTGCGTTGCGTAGGCGGCGACGAGCGAGCGCGTCGGACCCGGCGACAGCAACGACTCCCCGGCGTGCACGGTACGGACGGCGCGGAGCAGTTCGGCGGGTTCGGTGTCCTTCACGAGGAAGCCGGCCGCACCGCCACGGATCGCCTCGAACACGTACGAGTCCTCCTCGAAGGTGGTGAGGATCACCACGTGCACGCCGTCGAGGTCCGGATCCGCCGAGATGCGCTGGGTCGCGACGAGCCCGTCCGTGCCCGGCATCCGGATGTCCATCAGCACGACGTCCGGACGCTCACGCCGGACCGCCGCGACGGCCGAGTCACCGTCGCCGGCCTCGCCGACCACGGTCATCCCCGGTTCGGCGTCGACCAGGGCGCGGAGCCCGGCGCGGATGAGCACCTGGTCGTCCACGAGCACGACCCGGATGGCCTCGTCGGTGGTCGTCACGATCGCTCCTCGTCCTCGTCCTCGTCCTCGTGCTCGTGCTCGTGCTCGTGCTCGGCCGCGTCCGACGACCGCGCGGCGACGGTCGAGGGCAGTCGTGCGACGACGCGCCACCCGCCGTCCGGCGTGGGTCCGGCCGACAGGGTGCCACCGACGGCGGAGGCCCGCTCGCGCATCCCGATGATGCCGTTGCCGGACGGTCCGAGCAGCGGCGTGACCCGGGCGTCGGCCGGGTCACGGTCCGGGGCCGGGGAGTCCTCGACCGACAGGTCCACGATCTCCGGTCCGAACCGCACCGCGATGCGGGCGCGGTGCTCGGGAGCGTGCTTCATCACGTTCGTCACCGACTCCTGCACGATCCGGAAGGCCGTGCGGTCCGTGGTCCGGTCCACCGGTGCAGGGTCACCTTCGACCGTCGCGCTGATGTCGATGCCGGCCGCGCGTGCCCGCTCGACCAGGTCCGCCAGGCGGTCGAGCCCCGGGACGGGGGTGCGGTCCGCGGCGCCGGGGAGCGGCTCGCTCCCGGCGGGCCCGCGGTCGGCCGTTCCGCCGGTCGGTCCGTCCGTCCCGACGACGTCCCGGTCCCCGGACCCGTCGACCGACCGGAGGACCCCGAGGATCGTCCGCAGCTCGACCAGTGCCTCGCGGCTCGTCTCACGGATGTCGGCCAACGATGTGCGGGTCTGCTCGGGGAGCGCTGACCCCAGGTGGAGCGCGACACCCGCCTGCAGGTTGATGAGCGACATGCTGTGCGCGACGGAGTCGTGGAGCTCACGGGCGATGCGGACGCGCTCGTCACGGGCGCGTTCCTGCTCTGCGGCAGCGCGCCGACGCCGTCGGTCCGCGACGCGGTCGAGACGGACGCGGACGAGCTCCGCCACGGACAGGGTCACCGCTGCCCAGGCGACGGCGAGGACGACCGCGTCGAGGTTCCGCGCGGGTGCACGGCCGAGGAACTCGTCGGCGGTCGGCAGCGCCGTGACGGCCAGTCCGAGCGCGACACCCACTGCGGTGCGGCGCCCGTGCAGCCACGCGTTCACCGCCGCCATCGTCAGCGCGGCCACGAACGGCCCCCGCGGACTGACCAGCAGGGCGTAGCCGATCGTCGTCACGAGCGTCACGGCGAGGACGCCCGTCGGCCACCGCCAGCGCCACGGCAGGACGAGCACCCCGACGACGAGCAGCACGATCGCGAGTGGACCCGGCTGCGCTGCGTCGACGATCGAGGAGCCGAGGACGTGGGTCGCCCAGGGCGGGCCACCGCGAGGGCCGACGGTGTCGGTCGGCCCGGTCGGGAAGCGCGCCGCCAGCAGTGTCCCCACGATCTGCACGAGTGCGACCGGCAGTACCCGACCGAACCGGGCGAAGCGACGGACGCCGTCTCGCTGGTCGTCGGTCGCCTCGGCGGCGGCAGTGGGGGTGCGGTGCATGCGTCCGAGCCTAGGGTCGCCTCGGCGGCACGGCATCGGGTCGTGGCAGGAGCTGTGGACTACTCCTACGGGAGTAGTCGGTGGTGCAGGAGGACCGGTCGTACGGCTGCGGGAGCAGGCGGGAGTCGGCCTCCGTGGCGGACGCGGGACGAGCCTCCGGGCCGGATGCTGGGAACGTCGCCCGACCGGGCGACACGATCCGCCCAGGAGGCAACCGTGCACACCGCTCTCTCCACCTTCGCCGCCGTCGGCCCCCTCGGGCACGGCGGGCCGCCCTTCTTCCTGTTCCCGGCGTTCTTCCTGCTGGTGCTCCTGGCCACCGCCGTCGTGTTCGGCGTCCTGCGTCGCGGCGGCTGGCGGGCGCGGTCCGATGCCCGGGCCGTCCTCGCCGACCGGTTCGCCCGGGGTGACATCGACGCGGACGAGTACCGCTCGCGGCTCGCGGAGCTCAGCCGGAAGTGACCGCCAGCGCCGACGTGATCGTCGCCACGGTGTCGTCGACCGACCCCTCGATGGACACCGCGACGACGGTCTCGTCGGGCTGGGGCCGCTCGAGGGTCGCGAACTGCGAGTCGAGCAGCGACGACGGCATGTACTCGTGGTGACGGTGCGCCTGGCGCTCGGCGATGAGGTCGTGCGACCCGTCGAGGAAGGCGATCACCAGGTCGGGTGCCGCGCTGCGCAGCCGGTCGCGGTAGACGCGCTTCAGCGCGGAGTTCGCCATGACGCACCGGCGCCCCGACGCCTGCACCTCGGCGATCCGTGCCGCGCAGGCGTCCAGCCACGGCCATCGGTCCTCGTCGGTCAGCGGCGTACCCTGCCGCATCTTCTCCTTGTTGGCGGCCGGGTGGAGGTCGTCGGCGTCGACGAACGTGCTCGGCTGGCCCTGCTCGGCGAGCGCGTCGGCCAGCGCCTGACCGATCGTGGACTTGCCCGAGCCGGAGACACCCATCACGAGCACGGGCGGGAGGACGTCGTGGTCGGTCATCCCTCCACAGTACGGGTCGTCCGCTTCCCGTCCCCAGTTGACCGGATCCCCGTGCCGACCCCAGGTGTCGGTCGTACCGTGGGCCGCGACACGTCAGGACGAAGGAGACTCAGGTGGCGGACAACGAACAGCACGACGACGGCGGCACGGCGAACATCGGTGTCGTCGGTCTGGCGGTGATGGGGTCGAACCTGGCCCGCAACCTCGCCTCGCGCGAGGGCAACACGGTCGCGGTGTACAACCGCACCTACGCGCGCACCCAGGAGTTGCTGGACGAGCACGGCGACATGGGGTTCATCGCGTCCGAGGACATCGACGGCTTCGTCGCGTCGCTGTCGAAGCCGCGCACCGCGATCATCATGGTGCAGGCGGGCAAGGGCACCGACGCCGTCATCGAGCAGCTCGCCGACCGTTTCGAGGAAGGCGACATCATCGTCGACGGCGGCAACGCCAACTTCCACGACACCATCCGCCGCGAGCACGACCTGCGTGAGCAGGGCCTGAACTTCGTCGGCACCGGCATCTCGGGTGGCGAGGAGGGCGCGCTGAAGGGCCCGTCGATCATGCCCGGCGGCTCGGACGAGGCGTGGGAGACCCTCGGCCCGATCCTGAAGTCGATCGCCGCGGTGGCCGAGGGCGAGCCGTGCGTGACGCACATCGGTACCGACGGCGCCGGTCACTTCGTCAAGATGGTCCACAACGGCATCGAGTACGCGGACATGCAGTTGATCGCCGAGTCCTACGACCTGCTCCGTCGTGCCGGCGGACACTCGGTCGACGAACTCGTCCAGATCTACGAGAAGTGGAACGAGGGCGACCTCGAGTCCTACCTGATCGAGATCACCGGCGAGGTCCTCAAGCAGCAGGACGCCGACTCCGGGAAGCCGCTCGTCGACGTCATCCGTGACGAGGCCGGGTCCAAGGGCACGGGTGTGTGGACGGTGCAGAACGCGGTCGGGCTCGGCATCCCCGTCTCCGGCATCGGTGAGGCGGTCTTCGCCCGTGCGGTGTCCTCGAAGCCGTCGCAGCGTGCAGCCGTCCAGCGCTCCGTGACGAACCGACCGGACGTGGTCGACGTCCCCGACACGTTCGAGGACGACGTCCGGGCCGCGCTGTACGCGTCGAAGGTGGTCGCGTACGCGCAGGGCTTCGACCTCATCATCGCCGGGGCGAAGGAGTACGACTGGGACATCGACCTCGGCGCGGTCGCGAAGATCTGGCGCGGTGGCTGCATCATCCGCGCCCAGTTCCTCAACCGCATCGTCGAGGCGTACGACAAGAACCCCGCGCTCGAGAGCCTGCTGGTCGACCCGTACTTCGCGGACGCCGTCGCCGAGGGCGAAGCGGCCTGGCGTCGCATCGTCGGCATCGCCGCTGCGTCCGGCATCCCCGCCCCGGGGTTCTCGTCCGCGCTGGCGTACTTCGACTCGCTCGCGTCCGATCGACTGCCGGCGGCGCTCATCCAGGGGCAGCGTGACTTCTTCGGAGCGCACACCTACCAGCGCGTCGACAAGGACGGCACCTTCCACACGCTGTGGTCCGAGGACGGCCGGCGCGAGGTCGAGCAGGAACCCTCCACGCACTGACCCGGTCGGGCAGCAGGCCCCGTCGGACGGCGGGGCCTGCTGCCGCCGGGTCGGCGGGGCCTGCTGCCGCAGAGTCGACGGGGCGTGTTCCCGCCGGGTCGGCGGGGCCTGCTGCCGCAGAGTCGGCGGGGCGTGCTCCCGCCGGGTCAGCGGGGCGTGCTGCCGCCCGGCCGGAGGAGGCAGCTGCCGCGGCCGGTCGGTCGATCCGTTCGGCCCCGGGGCCGGACACGGGCGACGCGGTCAGGCCACGATCCGCTCCCGCGCGAGGTCGGCGACGAGTCGCTCGAGCCGAGGTCCCCGTCCGAGCAGCCGTCGGGACCCGGGCGACGAGCGGACGAAGAACGTCGCGACGGCAGCGGAGTCGTCCGGTCGGACGTAGTGCATCGCCACGGCGCTCGCGTCGCGCTCCCCCGGGACGTCCTCGACCCCGACGTGCACCATCCGGCTCCAGCGGATCACGAGCAGCCGCGTCGCCCGGCGCTCCTCGAGTTCCCAGAGCGACGCCTCGGTGGCTCCGAACGCCCAGGTCACGTGCTCGCCCAGGGTGACCTCGGGGCGGGCCCGCAGCACGTCCTGTCGCAGTTCCGGTGTCGGCGCCGCGGGGACCAGCCAGACCGTCGGGTCGATGCGACGGATGGCCAGTGCGAGCGCTTCGTCCGCGCGTCGCCGACGGATCGCGCGGGCGCGGACGACGGCGACGACGAGCCCGACCACGCCGACGGAGATCGCGACGAGCTCGGCGATGCCGAGGAACGCCAGGTCGGTCTGCGGCGCTGCCGCCACGACCACGATGCGGCTGACGACGAGCGCGGTCCAGACACCGACGAGGGTCCACCGCAGGACCGCGAACCGGCGGCCAGCGCTCCCCGGCGTCCGCGGCCGGTGCGCGCGGCGGCCGCTGGGCACGCGGTCTGGTCGGTCCAACACGCTCCCGATCCTCGCACGGCCGCGGTCGGCGGCGCTGTCCCGGAGCGGCGCACGACCGACGAACCCGGCGCGGAGCGGGACCGAGGCGTCCACCGCCGTGCTGTTGTCAGCCCATCCGCGGTGGCGCCGACCTACGCTGCACGGGTGAGCACGTCAGCGGCACCGACCACCGAGCAGGCACCGACCCCGACCCCGGTCCGTCGCCCGGCCCTGCTCGCCGCGGTCTGCGGCGTGATCGCGATCGCCGCGTTCCTGGCGGTCGCCGAGCTCGGAGCACTGCTGCTCGGCGGGGCGGGCAGTCCGCTGGTGGCCGTCGGCTCCGCCGTGATCGACCTCGCTCCCCCGGCGGCGAAGGACCTGATGGTCGGCCTGTTCGGCACCGGGGACAAGGTCGCCCTCTTCGTGCTCATGGCCGTGGTGACGGCCGCGGTCAGCGCTGGCGCCGGTGTGCTCGAACGTGCCCGCCCGCCGTTCGGCGCGCTCGTCCTCGCGGCCGGTGCGGTCCTCGCGCTGATCGCCGTCACCACCCGATCGGGCAGCGGGACGTGGGACGGAGCGCCCACGGTCCTCGGCGTCGCAGCCGCGATCGTCGTGCTCCGCGTGCTCCTGCGTCGCCTCCGCCGGTGGGAGGCAGCGACCGCCGCGCCGTCGGCCTCGCCCCGCCCCGCGGCGACCGAGCGGCGCACCTTCCTCGTGTGGAGCGCGACGACGGCCGTGGCGGCGATCGTCGTGGGAGGAGCGTCGCGAGCCGGCACCGCGGCGGTGCAGGCCGCCGCAGCGGCACGGCGGGCGGTCCGGCTGCCGCGTGCGGCGACGACCGCGCCCGCCGTTCCCGGGGGCGCGTCCCTCGACGTCGACGGGATCACGCCCTACGTCACCCCGAACGCCGACTTCTACCGGATCGACACCGCGCTGCGGGTCCCGTCCGTCGACCCCGCAGACTGGTCGCTCCGCATCCACGGCGCCGTCGACCGCGAGGTCGAGCTGACGTGGGACGAGCTGCTGGCACTCCCGCTGCAGGAGCACATGGCCACGCTCAGCTGCGTGTCGAACGAGGTCGGCGGCGACCTGATCGGCAACGCGCTGTGGCTGGGCTACCCGATCCGTGAGCTGCTCGCTCGTGCGGGTGTCCAGGACGGTGCCGACATGGTGCTGTCCCGCAGCATCGACGGGTTCTCCGCGGGAACGCCGCTGGACGTGCTGCAGGACGAGGGCACAGCTGCGCTGCTCGCGATCGGGATGAACGGCGAACCGCTGCCGGCCGAGCACGGGTTCCCGGTGCGGATGGTGGTCCCCGGGCTGTTCGGGTACGTCTCCGCGACGAAGTGGGTGACGGAGCTCGAGGTCACCCGCTTCGCCGACGCCCAGGGCTACTGGACACCTCGCGGGTGGTCGGAGCGCGGGCCGGTGAAGCTCGAGTCGCGGATCGACACCCCTCGCGGCGGTGCCTCGGTGACCGCCGGGCAGCAGGTCGCGGTCGCCGGCGTCGCGTGGCAGCCACACACCGGCGTGAAGGCCGTGCAGGTCCGCATCGACGACGGCGCGTGGCAGGACGCCACGCTCGCCGACTCCGTCTCGGCCGACACCTGGCGCCAGTGGGTGTACCGCTGGACGCCCGACGCCGGCTCGCACACGATCCGGGTCCGGGCGGTCAGCGCCGACGGTCAGGTGCAGACGAGCGTCGAGCGGCCGCCGGCGCCGAACGGCGCGACCGGGTGGCACACGGTGCACGTCAGCGCCGGCTGACCCCGCTGCCGATGCCGTCGCTGCCGGTGCCGGGCGCCGCGACGACCGTCACGAGGTCCATGCCCGGTCCGTCCTCGTGCCGGCGTGCGAAGCCACGCTGCTCGTAGAAGGCAGCTCGGCCCCGAGCCGCGAAGAGCTGCACGTCGTCGACCCCGCGACGTCGCGACTCGTCGACGAGCCGCGCGAGCACCTCGCCGCCGACGCCCCCGCCGCGCGCGTCCTCCGCCACGATCATCTCGGTCACGAAGGCGTGCAGGGCGCCGTCGCTGATCAGCCGACCGATGCCGACCAGACGTCCCGTCTCGTCGCGTGCGCTGCACACCACCCAGCTGCCGGCCAGCGCCCGACGGAACCGTTCGAGGTCCCACGCACCCCACCCGGTCTCGTCGTACAGGGCCCGGAACTCCGCTGCGGTCGGCAGTGCGAACGAGTACTCCACACCGCGACGGTACCGCGGCGGACGAGTGTCAGGCGGGGAACTCCGCGACGATGCACGTGCCCTCGACCTGCTCGTCGGACTCGACCGTCACGGTGAACCCGGCGCCCTCGAACAGCGCAGCGGACTGCGGCGCCTGCGTCGACGAGACCTCGATGACGACCGCGCCGCCCGGGCGCAGCCACTCCCCCGCTCCCGCGGCCACTCGCCGGTGCACGTCGAGCCCGTCCGGCCCACCGTCCAGCGCGATGCGCCGCTCGTGCTCCCTCGCCTCGGCCGGCATGGTGGCCAGCGCGTCCGACGGCACGTACGGTGCGTTCACCGCGACGACGTCGACGACACCGCGGAAGCGCTCGGGCAACGGCGCGAACAGGTCGCCCAGGACGACGATCCCCCGGTCGCCGATGTTCTCCGCCGCGACGTCGACGGCGTCCGCGTCGATGTCCGCCGCGACGAGGTCGAGTGCGCCGACCCGTCCGAGCAACGCCACCGAGATCGCCCCGACACCGCAGCACAGGTCGACGACCCGGTCGTAGCGGTGCAGGCGTCGCGCGGCCTGCTCGACGACGACGGCGGTGCGGGTCCGCGGCACGAAGACCCCCGGGACGACCCGGACACGGTGCCCGTCGAACGCAGCCCAGCCGAGCACGACCTCGAGCGGCTCACCGCCGAGTCGCCGCTGCACGAGCCCGCGCAGCTTCACCGGATCGCCGTCGCCGGCCTCGAGCAGCAGGTCGGCCTCGTCCTCGGCGAACACGCTGCCCGTCGCCCGCAGACGGGCAGCCAGGGCACCGCGTGCCGGGTGGACGGGAGGCACGGCTCAGCCCGCCGGCCGGGTCACGCCCGACACGCGTCCGGTCCGCCTACGCGGCACCGTCGAACATGGAGGTCACGGACCCGTCGTCGAAGACCTCGTGGATCGCGCGGGCGATGAGCGGCGCGATCGGCAGGACCTCGAGGCGGTCCCAGCGCTTGTCCTCGGGCAGGGGCAGCGTGTCGGTGACGACGACGCGGTCGATGAACTCGCTCTGCAGCAGCTCGGTGGCCGGGTCGGAGAACACGGCGTGGGTCGCCGCGACGACCACGCCGGTCGCGCCGGCGTTCTTCAGCGCCTCGGCGGCCTTCGCGATGGTGCGGCCGGTGTCGATGAGGTCGTCGACGAGCAGGCACACGCGGCCGGAGACGTCACCGACGATCTCGTGCACGGACACCTGGTTCGGCACGAGCGGGTCGCGCCGCTTGTGGATGATCGCCAGCGGAGCACCGAGCTTCTCGGACCAGATGTCGGCGACGCGCACACGGCCCATGTCGGGCGACACCACGGTCAGGGTCTTCGGGTCGAGGATCTGCTGGAAGCGCTCGAGCAGGACGGGCATGGCGAACAGGTGGTCCACGGGGCCGTCGAAGAAGCCCTGGATCTGTGCGGCGTGCAGGTCGACGCTCATGATGCGGTGGGCACCGGCGGCCTTGAACAGGTCGGCGACGAGCCGGGCCGAGATCGGCTCGCGCCCGCGGCCCTTCTTGTCCTGGCGCGCGTAGGGGTAGAAGGGCGCGACGACGGTGATGCGCTTCGCCGAGGCACGCTTCAGGGCGTCGACCATGATGAGCTGCTCCATGAGCCACTCGTTGATGGGCGCGGTGTGCGACTGGATGACGAACGCGTCGCAACCGCGGACCGACTCGTCGAAGCGGGCGTAGAGCTCACCGTTCGCGAAGGTCCGGGCATCGGTCGGCACCAGGTCGACTCCGAGCTCGTCGGCGATCTGCGCCGAGAGTTCCGGGTGCGCCCGGCCCGACACGAGGACGAGTCGTTTCTGGCCCGTGGTCTTGATTCCGGACAAGTGCGGTGCTCACTCCCTGACCCGCTCGGGGTCGTCTCGATCGACCCGACCGCCGTCAGATCTGTTCGCCGTGCGCGCGCCGAGCCGCCTCGGCCGCCGGCGAACCGGGTCGGTGTTCCTCGACCCATCCGTCGGTGTTGCGCTGCGGGGCGTAGCTGATCGCCAGCGACCCGGCCGGTACGTCCTTGCGGACGGTCGTACCCGCGCCGGTGTACGCCCCGTCACCAATCCTAACCGGGGCGACGAACACGTTGTGCGAGCCCGTGCGGACGTTCGACCCGACCTCGGTGCGGTGCTTGTGCACGCCGTCGTAGTTCGCGGTGATCGTGTTGGCCCCGATGTTCGAGTCCTCGCCGACCTCGGCGTCACCGATGTACGACAGGTGCGGGACCTTGCTGCCGCGGCCGATCACCGCGTTCTTCGTCTCGACGAACGTGCCGATCTTGCCGTGCTCGCCCAGGACCGTCCCCGGTCGCAGGTAGGCGAAGGGACCGACCGTGGCGCCGTCGCCGATGACCGCCAGCGTCGCGTCGACACGGTTCACGACCGCGCCGGCTCCGACCTCGGTGTCGCGGAGCGTGGTGTCCGGTCCGACCACCGCGCCGGCGGCGATCGCCGTCGCCCCGACGAGCTGCGTGCCGGGGAGGATCTCGGCGTCGGCCTCGACGGTGACGTCGACGTCGATCCACGTGGTCGCCGGGTCCTGCACGGTGACACCGGCGAGCTGGTGCCGACGGACGATGCGGGCGTTGAGCTCACGCGCCGCGTCGGCGAGCTGCGCGCGGTCGTTGATGCCGGCGACGAGCCACGGGTCGGTCAGCGTGACGACGTCGATCGCTCCCCCGCGCGCGGCGACGAGCGACGGGACGTCGGTGACGTACTTCTCGCCCTGCGCGTTGGCCGTGGTGAGCGAGGGCAGCACCGCACGCAGGTGGGTCACGTCGAACGCGTAGATGCCGGCGTTCGCCTCGGTGATGGCCCGTTCGGCCTCGGTGGCGTCCTTGTGCTCGACGACGCGCACGAACGCCCCGGCGGCGTCGCGGACGACCCGGCCGAGCCCCGTCGGGTCCGGGGCGATCGCACTGACCAGGGTCACGGCGTTGCCGGCGTGCGCGTCCACGAGGCGTCGGAGCGACGCCGTGTCGAGCAGCGGGACGTCCCCGGAGAGCACCACGACCGAGCCGTCGAAGTCCGCCGGGAGCGCCTGCACCGCGACCTCGACGGCGCGTCCGGTGCCGGGGACCTCGTCCTGGTCGACCACGATCGCCCCGGGGACACGCTCGGCGACCTCGGCCGCGACGCGCTCGCGCTCGTGCCGCACGACCACGGCGACGTGCTCCGGCTCGATCGAGGACGCCGTGCGCAGCACGTGCGCCAGCAGGGGCAGGCCGGCGAGGCGGTGCAGCACCTTCGGGGTGGACGACTTCATGCGCGTGCCCTGCCCGGCGGCGAGGACGACGACGGCGATCCGCTGGTCGGTCATGCACCCATCCTGGCGCATGTGCTCCGACCGGGTGCTCGACCCGCACCGGCAGCGCCGGCCCGGCGTGGGGCGAGCGGACCGTGCGCTACGCCCGCGCGGGCTCCCGCTGCACGAACGCCATGAGCACGAGGCCCCCGACGAGGACCACGACCACGCCGATGATCCCGTACCGCGTCGAGCCGCCGATCGTCACCGCGATGCCGAACAGCGCCGGCGCGAGGAACGACGCCGCTCGCCCGGTCGTCGCGTAGAGGCCGAAGAGCTCGCCCTCGCGTCCCGGGGTGGCGAGTCGTGCCAGGTACGCCCTGGACGACGACTGCACCGGCCCGACGAAGATCGCCAGCGTGAGCCCGAGCACCCAGAACCCGGCCGTCGCGCTCCCGATCAGGAACACCCCGATGCCGGTGAGCGCGAGCCCGACGAGCGCGACCGTGATGACCGCCCGTGAGCCGAAGCGGTCGTCGAGCCGCCCGGAGGCGAAGGTCGCGACACCCGCCACCACGTTCGCCGCGATCGCGAAGAGGATCACCTGCGACGGGCTGAAGCCGAACACCTGCGCGGCGACGATGCCGCCGAAGGTGAAGACCGCACCGACGCCGTCGCGGAACACGGCGCTCGCGAGCAGGAAGACCAGGACGTTGCGGCGTTCCCGCCACAGCCGGGCGACGTGCCGTCCGAGGTCACGGTAGGCGCTGAGCAGACCGCCCGTGCGCGAACGGTCCGGCGCCGCCTCGGGCACGGTCAGGAAGAGCGGGACCGAGCTGACCGCGAGCCACACCGCGGCGATCCCGATCGCGACCCGGACGTCCCACGACCCGGACGCGACGGTCGACGGCAGCTGCAGGAGGCCCGCGACCCCCTCGGTGCCGAAGTCCTGGATGCAGAGGAGGAGCAGGACGACGAGCAGCACGATCCCGCCGAAGTACCCGGCTGCCCAGCCGATCGCCGACACGCGGCCGGTCTGCGGGCCCGACGCCACCTGGCCGAGCATCGCGTTGTAGCCGACGGTGGCGACCTCGTACGCGACGGTCCCGATGCCGAGGAGCGCTGCGCCGAGCACCAGGTACGGCTGCTGCGGCGCGACGAACACCATCGCCCCGATCGACAGCGCCACCCCGATCGTCCCGATGAGCACGGACCGGCGGCGGTGCCCGGACGAGTCCGCCAGCCGCCCCACCGCGGGTGCGACGAGCGCCACGACGATCCCCGCCAGGGTCAGGGCCGTCGACACCGTCGCGGCGTTGTGCGCCAGCTCCCGCTCGACCGTCTGCGCGGCGGCCGTCGACGAGTCCTCGGCAGCGACGAGCCGCGGGTCGACGAACGCCCGGCTCGCCAGGTAGGTGCTGAAGACGAAGGTGGTGACGACGGCGGTGAACGCCGAGGACCCCCAGTCCCAGAGCGCCCAGGACACGAGTGCCCGCCGGTCGGTGCGTCGCGGCACTGCCGCCGCCGGTGTCGCGGTCATGGCCGAACCGTAGCGCGTCGCGGTGTCGCGGCGGGGCCGACCCGGCCACGGCTCGCCGTGGTGACCGGACGACGGACGGGAGGACGGCACCCGCCGGCACCGCGCCTCCCGTCCGACGACCGCTCACCGGACGGCGCGACCCGCGTCGCGCACGTCGGCTCGCGTCCTCACGCGCCCGCGGGCACGCCGTTCGGGTAGACGACGGACTTGAGCGAGGCCGGGTCGGTGTCGCTCTCGAGGGCCTCGCGGACCGCGTCGAGTCCGAAGCGCCCGGTGACGAGCGCGTCGAGGTCGACCTGGCCCGACGCGACCAGACCGATCGCGACCGGCCAGGTGTTCGTGTAGCGGAAGATGCCGGTGACCGTCACCTCGAGGTTCTGGATGTGCTCGACGGGCAGCACCATCTCGGAGTTGCCGAGGCCCACGAGCACCGCCGCGCCGGCCGGTCCGACGGCCTTGATGCCGTCCGAGACGGCACGGGGCGCACCGCTGGCGTCGATGAAGGCGTCGACGGGGACGATGTCCGACGTGACGTCCACCGAGACGGGGTCGACGACCTCGGTGGCGCCGAAGGACAGCGCACGCTCGCGCCGCTCGGGGACGAGGTCGCTGACGACCACGCGGGTCGCGCCGAACGCCCGGGCGACCTGGGCGCAGATGACCCCGATCGGACCGGCACCGGCGATCAGGACGCTCGAGCCGGGCACGATGCCGGCCTTGCGCGCCGCGGCGATGCCGACGGACAGCGGCTCGAGCAGTGCGCCGGCCTCGAAGGACACCGTGTCGGGCAGGGCGTGCGCGAACTCGGCCTCGATCGTCACGTACTCCGCGAAGGCACCGTCGACCGGCGGTGTCGCGTAGAAGCGCATGTGCGGGCAGAGGTTGTAACGGCCGGCCAGGCACTGCGCGCAGCGGTGGCAGGGGCGCTGGGGCTC
Source organism: Curtobacterium sp. P97 (assembly GCF_023712445.1). Lineage (NCBI taxonomy): Bacteria > Bacillati > Actinomycetota > Actinomycetes > Micrococcales > Microbacteriaceae > Curtobacterium > Curtobacterium sp. P97. Next base: position 19,460 of record NZ_JAMAYF010000009.1, read on the forward strand.
GACGGCGACGCGCTCGCCGACGCGGGCGGGGTCGACGCCCTCGCCGACCGCGGCGATCGTGCCGGAGAGCTCGTGGCCGAGGACGAGGGGCTCCTCGACGACGAAGTCGCCGATGCGGCCGTGGCGGTAGTAGTGGACGTCGGAGCCGCAGACGCCGACGGCGGCCACGCGGACGAGCACGTCGCCGGGGGCGACCTCGGGGACGGGGCGGTCCTCGATCGTCAGGTCCTCGGTGCCGAGCAGGACGCTCGCGCGCTGGGTGTCGGAGGTGGTGCTCATGCGGATCTCGCTTCCTCGACCGCGTCGTCGCGGTCGGCTGTGGTGTGGTCGGTGTCGGACGCGCGGGTCCCGGTCGCGCCGGTCGTGGTCGCGCCGCTCGGGCCGGTCGTGGTCGCGCCGCTGGTGGTCGGGAGGGCCCCGTCGCGCAGCAGGTCGGCGAAGCCGAGCTCGGCGGCGCCCCGGACGAGGACGTCACGGCCGAGCTCCGCCGGCACGATGCGCAGCCGGTCGGTCATCGCGGCCATCGTCTGCGCCCGGACGTCGTCCTCGACGCGGTCCCCCACGTGCCCGAGCAGCACGCCGAGGAACCCCCCGAGCACGACGACCTGCGGGTCGACGGTGTGGATGGCGTTCCGGATCGCCGTCGCGAGCGCGGTCACCTGGCGGTCCACGACCCGTTCGACCGCGTCGTGTCGCTCGGCCAGGGCGGCGGCGAGGGCGTCCAGGTCGTCGGGCGCGGTCCGGGTCACCGCGGTGAGGGCTCCGCGTGAAGCCTCGGTCTCCAGGCACCCGATCGCCCCGCAGTGGCAGCGGATGCCGTTCGCCGCGACGAAGGTGTGCCCGAGCTCGCCCGCGTACCCGTCCGCGCCGCTGAACGGGCGGCCGGCGCTGACGATCCCACCGCCGATGCCGCTGGCGCCGCCGTTGAGGTAGACGAGGTCGTCGACGCCGCGCGCGCTGCCGTAGAGCCGTTCGGCCCACGCACCGACGTTCGCGTCGTTCGCCGCGCGGACGGGCAGCCCGAGACGCTCGGCGAGGGGCCCGGCGAAGGGCTCGTCCCGCCAACCGAGGTGCGGGGCGTCGCGGACGACCCCGTCCTCGACCCGGACGATGCCCGGGACAGCGACGCCCACGCCGACGAGCCGCAGTGCCGGATCGGCGCGTGCGGTCAGCGTGGCGAGGACACGGGCCACGGCGTCGATCGCTGCGGCGGCACCGGGCACGCTCGACTGCGGTTCGACGAGGCGGTCGCGCACGGTGCCGTCGAGCGCGACGAGCGCCACCGCGACGGCGTCGATCTCCACGGTCACCGCGGCGGCCACGACGTCGCGCGATGCCCGGACGACGGCGCTCGGCCGACCGACCCCGGCGGGACGGTCCGCCCCGGCTCCCGGGAGCTCCTCGTGCACGAACCCCTGCTCGACGAGCTCCCCGACGAGCGCCAGGACCGTCGACCGGTTGAGTCCCGTCCGACGGGTGAGCTCGGCACGGGTGACCGGCCCGCCCTCGTGCACGATGCGGAGGACGCGCGCGACGTTCCCGGGCGTGGTCGTGGCCGACCTGGCCATGGGTCCTCCTCGTGGTGGTGTGGTTTGGTGTGGGGGGGCGAGTCTCGGCTCGGCGGACACCTTCGCGGGTTCGGCACCGCGGAACTGTCCGCGGTGCCGAGTCTCGCGGGTCCGTCCGTACCCGCGCGCGGCTCAGCGCGAGCGGGAGAACGCGGCGTCGAACGCGGCGTCCGGTGGGGCGATCGTCCCCAGGCGACGCACGAACGCGAGCGCCTCGGGGCCGCCGACCAGTCGGTCCATGCCGGCGTCCTCCCACTCGACGCTCGTCGGGCCGTCGTACCCGATGTGGTTCAGCACGCGGAACACCCGCTCCCACGGCACGTCCCCGTGCCCGGCGGAGACGAAGTCCCACCCACGACGGGGGTCGCCCCACGGCAGGTGCGATCCGAGTCGACCGTTGCGGCCGTCGAGCTGCTTCACCGACTCCTTGCAGTGCACGTGGTACACCCGGTCGGCGAAGTCGAGCAGGAACGCGGCGGGGTCGAGGTCCTGCCACACGAAGTGCGACGGGTCGAAGTTGAACCCGAACGACGGGCGGTCCCGGAACACCTCGAGCGCCCGCTTCGCGGTCCAGTAGTCGTAGGCGATCTCGGACGGGTGCACCTCGAGCGCGAAGCGGACGCCGACCTCCTCGAACACGTCGAGGATCGGCGACCAGCGGTCGTGGAAGTCCTGGTACCCGGCCTCGATCATCGCCGGGGGCACGGGCGGGAACCCGGCGACGGTCTTCCAGATCGACGACCCCGAGAAGCCGGTCACGGTCGACACCCCGAGCGCAGCGGCCGCACGGGCCGTCCACTGCAGCTCCTCCGCCGCCCGCCGGCGGACGCCCTCGGGGTCGCCGTCGCCCCACACGTGCGGCGCGAGGATGTCCTCGTGCCGCTGGTCGATCGGGTCGTCGCAGACGGCCTGGCCGGTCAGGTGGTTCGCGATCGTCCAGACCTGCAGTCCGTTGCGCTCCAGGACCGCCTTCCGGTCGGCCACGTACGCCGGGTCCGTCGCGGCGCGTCGGACGTCCAGGTGGTCGCCCCAGCAGGCGATCTCCAGCCCGTCGTAGCCCCATTCGCCCGCCAGGCGCGCGACCTCCTCGAAGGGCAGGTCCGCCCACTGCCCGGTGAACAGGGTCACCGGCCTGGTCGAGCGGCCGCCGCCGTCCGGCCTGGAGGCGCCGCTCGCCCCGGTCTCGCCGGTTCCGTCCGTCGTCGTCATCGTCGTCGTCCTTCCTCGCCTGTCGTGTCGTGTCGTGTCGCGTCGTGCTGCTGCTGCTGCTGCTGCCGCTGCCGCTGCCGCTGCCGCTGCCGCTGCCGAGTCTGGCTCACCAGGACCCGGGGGTGGCACCGGCCGGCACGGTGTCGGGGCGGTCGACGCGCGACCGGACCTCGACCACGGTGTGCTCGCGGGCCGCGGTGGAGACCGCCTCCATCACCTCGAGCACGTGGAACGCGAGGTCGCCGGACGCGCGGTGCGGGCGATCCGTCGCGATCGCGTGCGCCATGTCGGCCAGGCCGTAGCCGCGTCCGGCGTCGGCGTACCCGGCACTCGTCGGCAGGTCCCGCCACTCGCGGGTGGCGGCGTCGGCGATCGACACGGTGTCGGAGAACCGGTTCGGGTCGGGGACGCCGAGGGTGCCCGCGGTGCCGAACACCTCGAACAGCGGCGCCCTGGTGGCCCAGACCTCGAACGACACCGTGACGGTCGAGACGACGCCGTCCGCGTGCTCGAGGACGGCGACGACGTGCGTGTCGATGTCGACCCGGAGCGGGGTGCCGGCCGCGGGGCCGGTTGCGATGGTGCGCTCGCGGTCCGACCGGGTCGAGGCTCCGCTGACCCGGACGACCGGGCCGAAGAACGACACGAGGCTCGTCAGGTAGTACGGCCCCATGTCGAGCAGCGGGCCGCCGCCGGGCTGGTAGTAGAACGCCGGCGCCGGGTGCCAGAGCTCGTGCCCGGGCGCCGACCACGACACGGCGGCGCCGACCGGGGTGCCGATCGCGCCGCTGTCGAGCGCCTGCCGCGCCGTCTGGATCCCGGTGCCGAGCACGGTGTCCGGCGCGCTGCCCACCCGCAGGCCCGAGCGATGGGCGAGGTCGAGCACGGGGCGCGCCTCGGCCGTCGACATCGCCAGCGGCTTCTCGCCGTACACGTGCTTGCCGGCCTCGAGCGCCCGCGTGGCGATCTCGGCGTGGGCCGCCGGGATCGTCAGGTTGAGCACGACGTCGACGTCGTCCGCGGCGATCAGCTCGTCGACCGAGGAACCGCGGACGCCCTGCGTCTCGCCCACCGACCGTGCCCGGGCCACGTCGATGTCCGCGACGGCGGTGAGCTCGAGCCCGGGCAGTGCCGGGAAGTGCTCGAAGTACTGCTGGCTGATGACGCCGACCCCGACGACACCGACCTTCATCGGGTTGCCCACAGGAGTCCCCTCTCGATGATCGTGCGGAGCGGCTGCGACTCGACGACCTCGAGCCGGTGCCCGGGTGCCGAGACGAACACGCGTCCCTGCCCCCACTGCCGGGTCCAGATCGCCGGCGCGGTGACCGGACGGTTCCAGGCGTCGAAGTCCCGGGCCTCCTGCGTCGTCGTCGCCAGCACGTCGTTGTACTCGTCGGAGAGCACCCAGTACTGCTCGGTCACGAGGTCGAAGTCCTCGATGCCCTGCGTGATCGGGTGCTCGTGCCCGGCCTCGGTGATGTGCACCGTGTACGGGATGTAGTTGTCGGACTGCTCGCCGGTGCGCTCGGACGGGTGCTTGCCCGCGTGGTGCGCGAACTGCCCGCCGACCATGTGCAGGTAGTCGGCGGTGTTCCGGAAGGCGTCCGCGATCCCGCCGTGCCACCCGGCGAGCCCGGCGCCGCCGAGCACCGCCTGCTGCAGTCCCGCGAACTCGTCGTCGGCGATGGTCGACATCGTGACGACCTGCACGATCAGGTCGACGTCCGCCATCACGGACTCGTCGGCGTACACCGCCGTCGAGTCCGACACGTGGACGTCGAAGCCGTTGTCGCGCAGGAAGGGGACGAACAGGTCGGTGGTCTCGACGGGCATGTGCCCGTCCCACCCGCCACGGACGACCAGCGCTCGCTTCGTCGTGTCGTTCATCGTGTCGGCCATCAGATCGCCGTCCAGGCGCTGCCGTCGGACGCGCTGCGCTCGACCGCGTCGAGGACGCGCTGCACGTGCAGGCCGTCGGCGAACGACGGCGAGGGGTCGGTGCCCGCGACGATCGCCCGCACGAGGTCGGCGACCTGGTGGCTGAAGGTGTGCTCGTAGCCGATGAGGTGCCCGGTCGGCCACCAGGCGGCCATGTACTCGTGCTCCGGCTCGGTGACGAGGATGCGACGGAAGCCCTGCTCCCCCGCGGGTGCCGACGACTCGTACAGGCGCAGCTCGTTCATCGACTCGAGGTCGAACTGGATCGCGCCCTCGGACCCGCTGACCTCGAGCGTCAGGCCGTTCTTCCGCCCGGTCGCGTAGCGCGTGGCCTCGAAGGTGCCGATCGCACCGTCGGCAGCGCCGCCGGTGAGCCGACCGAGGAAGAACGCGGCGTCGTCGACGGTGACCTGTCCGCGCTCGCTCGACGCGGTGCCGGAGAGCCCGACCCCCTCGGCCATCAGCGGACGTTCGTGCACGAAGGTCTCGAGCGTGCCGGACACGGTCGACAGGTGTGCGCCCGTGACGTGCTCGACGAGGTCGATCGCGTGCGCACCGATGTCGCCGAGCGAGCCCGAGCCGGCGAGCGCCTTGTCGAGGCGCCACGTCATCGGGCCGTCCTCGTCGGACAACCAGTCCTGCAGGTAGAGCGCGCGGACCTGGCGGACCGTGCCGATCCTCCCGTCCGCCACCAGCTGCCGGGCGAACGCGATCGCAGGGACGCGGCGGTAGCTGAAGCCGACCATCGCGCGGACGCCGCGCTCGGCGGCGGCCTCCGCAGCGGCGGTCATCGCCTCGGCCTCCTCGACCGTGTTGGCGAGGGGCTTCTCGCAGAGGACGTGCTTGCCGGCCTCGAGGGCGGCGATCGCGACCTCGACGTGCGAGGAACCGGGCGAGACGATGTCGACGAGGTCGATGTCGGGGTCCGTCACCACCTGCCGCCAGTCCGTCGACGCGGCCTGCCACCCGTACTGCACGCGCGCTGCCTCGGTGCGCTCGGCGTCACGGCCGACCACCACGGCCATCTCGGGCTCGACGCCGAGGTCGAAGAACCGCGGTGCGGTCCGCCACGCCTGGGAGTGCGCCGCTCCCATGAAGCCGTGCCCGACCATGGCGACGCGCAGTCGTCCCGGTCCGTGTCCGTCCTGTGCCATCCACTCGCTCCTTTGCGATCCGGTGTTGCCAGGATCCACCCTACCGCTTATGTTGGGCGCGGCAACATTTTGTTTCGACGACGAACGGTGATCCACCATGGCAACGACGCCCACCCGCGACGACAAGTTCTCCTTCGGTCTCTGGACCATCGGCTACAACGGGTCCGACCCGTTCGGCGGCCCCACCCGTCCCGCGCTGGACGTGGTCGAGGCGGTCGAGAAGCTCGACGAGCTCGGTGCCTACGGCCTGACCTTCCACGACGACGACCTGTTCGCGTTCGGCTCGACCGACGCCGAGCGCCAGGCACAGATCGACCGCCTCAAGGGCGCGCTCGACTCCACCGGCATCATCGTGCCGATGGTCACGACGAACCTGTTCTCGGCACCCGTCTTCAAGGACGGCGGCTTCACCTCGAACGACCGGAACGTCCGTCGCTTCGCCCTCCGCAAGGTGCTCCGCAACCTCGACCTGGCCGCCGAGCTCGGCGCGAAGACGTTCGTCATGTGGGGTGGCCGCGAGGGCTCGGAGTACGACTCCGCCAAGGACGTGCAGGCCGCCCTCGAACGCTACCGCGAGGCCGTGAACCTGCTCGCGCAGTACGTCACCGACAAGGGCTACGACATCCGCTTCGCCATCGAGCCGAAGCCGAACGAGCCCCGTGGCGACATCCTGCTGCCGACCCTCGGTCACGCGATCGCCTTCACCGAGACGCTCGAGCGTCCGGAGCTCTTCGGCATCAACCCCGAGGTCGGCCACGAGCAGATGGCGGGCCTGAACTTCACGGCCGGCATCGCCCAGGCGCTCTACCAGGGCAAGCTCTTCCACATCGACCTCAACGGGCAGCGCGGCATCAAGTACGACCAGGACCTGGTGTTCGGCCACGGCGACCTGCAGAACGCCTTCTCGCTCGTCGACCTGCTCGAGCACGGTGCCCCGCAGGGCGGCCAGGCGTACGACGGCCCCCGCCACTTCGACTACAAGCCGAGCCGCACCGAGGACATCACCGGCGTCTGGGACTCGGCGCAGGCGAACATGCGCATGTACCTGCTCCTCAAGGAGCGCGCCCAGGCGTTCCGCGCCGACCCCGAGGTGCAGGAGGCCCTGTCCGCCGCGAAGGTCGACGAGCTCTCGACGCCGACGCTGAACAGCGGTGAGTCGTACGACGACTTCCTCGCCGACCGCTCGGCCTACGAGGACTTCGACGCCGACGCGTACTTCGGCGGCAAGGGCTTCGGCTTCGTGCGCCTGCAGCAGCTCGCGATCGAGCACCTCATGGGCGCTCGTGGCTGACGTCGTCGAGCGTCGGCTGGTCGCAGGGGTCGACTCGTCGACCCAGTCCTGCAAGGTCACGGTCCGTGACGCGGCGACCGGTGCGGTCGTCCGGGAGGGGCGCGCGTCCCACCCGGACGGCACCTCCGTCGACCCCCGCCACTGGTGGGACGCGCTCGGCACCGCGATCGCGGACGCCGGCGGGTTCGACGACGTCGCCGCCGTCGCGATCGCCGGGCAGCAGCACGGCATGGTCGCGCTCGACGCCGACGGTCGCGTGGTCCGCGACGCACTCCTGTGGAACGACGTCCGCAGCGCCGACGCGGCCGCGCAGATGGTCGAGGAGCTCGGCCGGGAGGCATGGGTCGCCCGGACGGGTCTGGTCCCGGTGGCGTCGTTCACCGGCACCAAGCTGCGGTGGCTCCGCGACGCGGAGCCCGACAACGCGGCGCGCGTCGCCGCCGTCGCGCTCCCCCACGACTGGCTGTCGTGGCGACTGCGCGGGTACGGCCCCGCCGACGAGAGCCCGCTCGGGCCGGACCTCGACGCGCTGGCGACCGACGGTTCGGACGCCAGCGGCACCGGCTACTGGGACCCGGTGCGCCGGGAGTACGACGCGGAGCTGTTCGAGCAGGCGCTCGGGCGTCCCTCGCGGGTCGCTGCCGGACCGCACGACGGCGACGCGCACGCCGACGGCGACGGCCCGGTCGTGGTCCCGCGGGTCGTGGCGCCCGACGAGGCGATGGGCACCCTGGCGTCCGACGTCGAGCTGCCGGGCGGCGCCGTCGCCCGCGCGGGTCTCGTCGTCGGCCCGGGGCTCGGCGACAACGCCGGGGCAGCGCTCGGCCTCGGGCTCGGCCCGGGTGACGTCGCGGTGTCCCTCGGGACCAGCGGGACCGTCTTCGGCGTCACCGACACCGAGGTGACGGACCCGAGCGGGACCGTGGCGGGCTTCGCCGACGGGACCGGGTCGCGCCTCCCGATCGTCACCACGCTCAACGCGGCCCGCGTGCTCGAGGTGATCGGCGGACTCCTCTCCGTCGACCACGGCGAGCTCGGCGAGCTGGCGCTGCAGGCGCCGGCAGGGGCGGACGGGCTCGTGCTCGTGCCGTACTTCGTCGGCGAGCGCACCCCGAACCGACCGGACGCCACCGCCTCGCTCGTGGGCATGACGCCCGCGACGACCGACCGGGCGCACCTCGCCCGCGCCGCCGTCGAGGGCATGCTCTGCGCCCTGGCCGACGGCCTCGCCGCGGTCGAGGCCACCGGCGTGCAGGTGTCGCGGCTGCTGCTGATCGGCGGCGCCGCACGGAACGAGGCCGTCCGGGCCGTCGCCGCGCAGGTGTTCGGCCGCGACGTGTCGATCCCGGAACCGGGCGAGTACGTCGCCTCGGGTGCCGCTCGACAGGCCGCGTGGGTGCTGACCGGGAGCCTGCCGTCGTGGGAGGTCGCCGCGACCGTGGTGCCCGCGGACCCGCACCCCGAGGTGCTCGAGCAGTACCGCGCCGCTGCACGCTGATGCGCTGAGGCGCGTCCACCTGGTGGAATCGGGCGTACCCGGTCGGAACTCCCGACCAGGTACGCCCGTTCCGACCAGGGACACCCGGAACGACCCACCACCAGCGAGGACCCCATGCCGCTCACCGACCTGCCCCTCGACCAGCTGCGCGCCTACCGCCCGACCGTGCGGCGGCCCGACGACCTCGACGCCTTCTGGACCGCCACCGTCGCCGAGGCGCGGGCGGCCGGCGCCGGGACCGAGCCCGTGCTCGTCCCCGCCACCACGCCGGTCAGGGCGCTCGACGTGCAGGACCTGACGTTCCCGGGCTTCGGCGGCGACCCCGTCCGCGCCTGGGTCTCGCGGCCGGCGGGCTCGACGGGCGACCTGCCCGCCGTGGTCGAGTTCATCGGCTACGGCGGTGGTCGCGGGCTGCCCGGCGAGCGGGTCGCGTGGGCGCTCGCCGGGTACGTGCACGTCGTGATGGACACCCGCGGGCAGGGCAGCGGCTGGGGAACCGGCGGCGACACCCCCGACCCGCACGGGTCCGGCCCGAACGGTGGCGGGTGGATGGCGAGCGGCATCGCCTCGCCCGCCGAGCACTACTACCGGCGGGTCTACACGGACGCCGTCCGACTCGTCGACGTCGTGCGGACGCTGCCGGGCGTCGACCGGGACCGCATCGCACTGACCGGCGGCAGCCAGGGCGGGGGCATCGCGATCGCGGCGGCCGCCCTGGTCGAGGCACACACCGCGCCGCTCGTCGCCGTGCTGCCCGACGTCGCGTTCCTGTCCGACTGGGAGCACGGCACCGACGTCGCGACCGGCGGCCCCTACCTCGAGCTCGCCCAGTACCTCGCCGTGCACCGGGACGCGGTCGACACCGTGTGGGACACCGCGGCGTACTTCGACGGCGTGAACCTGGCCGCAGGCATCACGGCCCCGGCGCTGTTCTCGGTCGCCCTCATGGACGACGTGGTCCCGCCGCGCACGACCTTCGCGGCGTACAACGCGCTCGCGTCGACCGACAAGCACATCGAGGTCTACCCCTACAACGGCCACGAGGGCGGCGGCCACCGGCACTGGGAGCGGCAGGCCGCGTTCCTCGCTCGGCACCTCGGTTGACCCGCAGTTAAAGTTAACAACGTCGGACCGGCGACTATAAATTTAACGCCGCAACGCCGCAACGCCGCAACGCCGCAACGCCGCAACGCCGCAACGCGCACTGCACCACTGGTCCTCGGCGAGGAGGCGCAGACTGGTGCGCGCATGCGAACCGATCTCCGCACCCCCACCGCCACCGAACAGCACGGCGCAGCGGTCGACGACGCCGTGGAGCTGTTCGAGGGCGTCTACAGCAGTCACGACATCAACATCGGACAGGCGGTCTCCGAGGGGTTCTCGTACCGGTACCGCGCGGTCGGCGACGACCAGGTGACCACCGCGACGTCAGCGGTCGCGGCGCACCGCTGGGGCACGATCAACCCGGGGCGCCAGTACACCCTGGCGTGGGCGACCGGGCCGGGCATGGTCCTCGACACCGACCGCCGTGACCGGATCACCATGCGGCCGAACGTCCCCGTGATGTACCCGGCAGGACGCCCGTTCACCTTCGACGCCGCCCCCGCGGTCCAGCACGTGATCCGCTTCGACGGCGCCTTCCTCGAGTCCGTCTCGGCTGCGGTCCGCGGTGACCTCCCCGGCCCGCTGGACCTGCGCGCGGAGGCCGACCCGGACGCGCTCCCCGCACTGCGGCGGACCATCGCGGGCGCCGCCACGACCCTGTGGGACCCGGGCGCCGACCCCGTCGTCCGCTCGGTGCAGCACCGTCGCGTCGCCGAGGCCGTCATCGGGGCGTTCGACGTGACCGCTGCGTCCGGCGTCACGGCCGCAGGACGGGGATCGGTGCGGGTCGCGCAGGAGTGGATCGCCGCGAACGCGCACCGCCCGCTCACCACTGCCGACGTCTGTCGCGCCACCGGGCTCAGCGCCCGCGGGCTGCAGGCGGCGTTCCACCGCGTCGGAGCCGCGAGCCCGATGCAGTTCCTGCGCGACGTGCGACTGCACCGGGTCCGTGCCGCGCTCGAGGCCGGGGACCCGACCACCACCACGGTCTCCGAGGTGGCGCAGGCGTGGGGGTTCGCACACCTCGGCCGGTTCGCGGGGACCTACGCCGGCGCCTTCGGCGAGCGCCCCTCGGACACGTTGCACCGCAGGGCCCGACGGGACACCGGTCAGTCGCCGAGCAGCGCTCCGACGGCGTCCACGACGACCTGACGGCGGCGCTGCGGCACGACCGCGGCGACCGGAGCGGACGCCTCGGGCCGGAGCGTCGACCAGACCTCCGCGAGCTGGACGACCAGCCCGTAGAGCACCGCGGGGCGGAAGCGCCGCGGGAGCACACCGGCGCGCTGTGCCCGCTCGACCTCGGCGACGTCGTCGGCGTACTGCTCGGCGAGCGCCTCGATCGGTGTCTCCGGCCGCTCGAGCCGGTGCCAGGTGGCGAGACGCTGCACCCAGGGACGCTCGACCAGGACGTCGTGCAGGCGTCCGGCCCACGCCGCCAGGTCGGCCGTGTCGAGCGGCGCGGCCTCGTGCACGGCCGTCAGCTCGCTCGTCAGCAGCGCGTCGAACAGGCCGTCCTTGCCCCCGAAGTAGTGGAACACCTGCGCCTTGTTGCTCCCGGCGTCGGCGGCGAGGCGCTCGATCCGCGCCCCGCCCAGCCCGTGCGCAGCGAACTCGTCGCGGGCGGCGGCGAGCAGGGCCGCACGCATCGCGTCGGCAGCGGGGGGTGTGAAGCGGGCCATGCCCGACACGGTACCGATCCGCGGCCCGGTCCCGCAGGCGACGCGGCGACCGGAGACGCAACGGGAGGCTCGTGGCGGCGTCGCCACGGGCCTCCCGTACGTCTCGTGCTCGGGTCGGCTACTCCGCCGTCTCGTCGTCCTCTTCGGGGTTGAAGTGCGAGTCGTCACCGGCGAAGCCGGCGGCGACGCCCTCGGGGTGCGCGGGGATCGTGCCGTCCTCGCCGAGGCCGTCGGCCTTCTCGGTGCCCTCGGGGTCGTTGGTGGTGTCGCGGGGGTCGTGTGCGTCCGACATGGCGTGCTCCTTCACGGTGTGAGGAGTGCCACGGTACCCACGCTCCCCCGGGGTTCCCGGAGCGAGGTCGGATCCCGGACCTCCCGGTGCGGTCCGCGGCCGTGTAGCCTCACGAGCACCGACACCGGGAGGGGCGTCATGGGGCACTCGGACGACGACCGACCGTGGGGTGACGACGCGTTCGAGCATCCGCGGAAGCGCGGGTGGTTCGCGACCGCGGTGAGCATCGTGACCCGCTCCGTGACCGCCGTGGGCGCTGCGAGGAACGGCGGGCAGTCACCGCGTCAGCTGCCGCTCGACCCACCGCCGGGTCGGTACGACCACCGCCCCTGACGGGGTCGTCCCGGTGTGGCGCTCCGGCCGCTCCGTGTGAGGTCTCGAGTGATCGCGGAGTGCGTCGACCGGCCTGCCGGGCGAGCGCGGTACCGGTCGGTCCGCTTGGCTGATCGCAGGTCGTCGGAACCACCGACGCGCGATCCGGAAGGCCACGATGGACTGGCAGTTCGACGGCATCCCCCTGCACCCGCTCCTCGTGCACCTGACCACGGTCTCGGTGCCCGTCGCGGCCCTCACCGCGATCGTGACGGCGGCCTGGCCGGCAGCCCGACGGTGGCTCGCGGTCGGCGCGCCGGTCATCGCCCTGGTGGCGCTGGTCTCGGTGCCGCTCGCGACCTCGTCCGGCGAGTGGCTCGAGCACCGCGAGCGTGAGACCGCGCTGCTCGAACGGCACACCGAGCTCGCCGACGGACTGCTGCCGTGGTCGATCGCGGTGTTCGTGCTGCTCACGCTGTGGTGGGGCTGGCACCGCTTCGCCGCCCTGCGGGTCGCGGACGCCGGGCTGGCACGAGCGGTGGGGATCGTCGGCCCCGTGCTGCTCGTCGCCGCCGGCATCGGCTCGCTCGTCGAGGTCGTCGTGATCGGTCACGCCGGCGCCGTGTCCGTCTGGAAGGGCTGACCGGACCCACCGGCGGGATGCGCACTGCTCCCGCCGTCCTCACAGCCTCGGGGCGGAGCGTGACGGGCGTCCCCCGCGTTCCGCGGACAGTCATCGAACAGGAGCAGCGTTGAGCAACGACAGCACGACCGGCACGCACGGCACCGACGACAGCGGGCAGCACGACACCGCGACCCCGCAGGGCGCGTCCTTCCACGGCTCCCACGGCCGGGACGCCGACGGCACCGACACCTGCAGCTTCCACATGGCCGGGTCCCTGCCCGCCGGTGGTGACCACCTGGGCGGGACGTTCGGTCAGGCACCGTCGTCGCTCGAGGGCTGGTACCCGCAGCGGCTCCGTGTCGAGCTGCTGCACCGCAACGGCGTCGACGCCGACCCGCTCGGTGCGGACTTCGACTACGCGGCGGCCTTCGCGACGATCGACCTCGACGAGCTCAAGCGCGACATCACGCAGCTGCTCACGACCTCGGTCGACTGGTGGCCCGCGGACTACGGCAACTACGGACCGCAGATGATCCGGATGGCCTGGCACGCCGCGGGGACCTACCGGATCGCGGACGGTCGCGGCGGAGCGGGCACCGCGATGCAGCGCTTCGCCCCGATCAGCAGCTGGTGGGACAACGGGAACACCGACAAGTCGCGACGTCTGCTCCAGCCGATCAAGCACAAGTACGGCAACGCGCTCTCGTGGGCCGACCTGATGGTCCTCACGGGGAACTGCTCGCTCGAGCTCATGGGTCTGCCGACGTACGGCTTCGGCGGCGGTCGACTCGACGCGTGGGAGCCGGACGAGGGCACCTGGTGGGGCCCGGAGGTCCGGGACCCGCACCACGTCGAGAGCCAGGACGACATGGTCCAGCGCGACGAGCGGTGGCACGGCGAGAACGGCGACGCGGACTACGACCTGCAGAGCCCGCTCGCTGCCTCGCACCAGGCGCTGATCTACGTGAACCCCGAGGGACCGTACGCGAACGGCGACCCGATGGGCTCGGCGCGGGACATCCGCATCACCTTCAGCCGGATGGCCATGAACGACGAGGAGACGGTCGCCCTGATCGCCGGTGGCCACGCGTTCGGCAAGAGCCACGGCCAGGTCCCCGCGGCCGAGATCGGTCCGCCGCCGGAGATCGCGCCGATCGAGGCGATGGGGCTCGGGTGGCACAACCCGAAGGGTGCCGGCAACGGCAAGGACACGATGACGAACGGCATCGAGGGCAGCTGGACCCAGGACCCGACCCGCTGGGACAACAGCTACCTGGAGAACCTGTTCGGCCACGAGTGGGAGCAGACCAAGAGCCCGGCGGGCGCCCTGCAGTGGACCCCGGCGGACCCCGAGGCCCCGCGCACCCCGGACGCCCACGTGCCCGGCGAGACACACGCGCTCATGATGATGACCTCGGACATCGCGCTGAAGGTCGACCCGGCCTACCGCGAGGTGTGCGAGCGCTTCCTCGCCGACTTCGACCTGTTCACCACGGCCTTCTCGAAGGCCTGGTACAAGCTGACGCACCGCGACATGGGGCCGAAGCACCGCTACCTCGGTCCGGAGACGACGATCTCGGACGACCTGCTGTGGCAGGACCCGCTGCCCGACCCGGTCGGCGAGCCCCTGAGCGACGCGGACGTCGAGACGCTCCGAGCGGCGATCCGGTCGACCGGCACCTCGGTCTCCGACCTGGTCGTCACCGCGTACTCCGCCGCGTCGACCTACCGGGACAGTGACAAGCGCGGCGGTGCCAACGGCGGGCGGATCGCGCTCGCCCCGCAGAAGGACTGGCCGATCAACCGGCGGACGGTCCCGGTCGTCGAGACCCTCCGCAGCGTCAAGGCCGCCTTCGAGCAGGACGGGAAGCACGTCTCGCTCGCCGACCTGGTCGTGCTCGCGGGCTGCGTCGGGGTGGAGGACGCCGCACGCGCCGCGGGTGTCGAGGTCACCGTGCCGTTCACGCCCGGCCGTGTGGACGCGTCCCAGGAGCAGACCGACGTCGAGATGTTCGAGTGGCTCCGGCCGATCGCCGACGGGTTCCGGAACCACGTGTCCGAGCGCTTCGCGGACTTCGCCCCCGGCGTCGCTCCGGAGGCGGTGTTCCTGGACCGTGCGAACCTCATGACGCTCACGGCACCGGAGTGGACGGTGCTCACCGGCGGGCTCCGGGTGCTCGGCGCGAACTGGGACGGCTCGTCGACGGGCGTCCTGACCGACCGCGTCGGGGCGCTCACGACGGACTTCTTCGTCAACCTGACGGACACCGACCTGGTGTGGAAGAAGACCGACGGCACCGAGACGACCTTCACCGGGACCGTGCAGGCCACCGGCGAGGAGCGGTGGACGGCCTCGCGGAACGACCTGGTGTTCGGGTCGAACGCGCAGCTCCGTTCGATCGTCGACGTCTACGCCGGCAGCGACGGGCAGGAGCGGTTCGTGCGGGACTTCGTCGCCGCCTGGGACAAGGTGATGATGCTCGACCGCTACGACGTCAAGGGGCACCGCCGGTACGGCCCGATGGCTGCCTGAGCCGGAGGCCGCTGCGCGCGGTCAGACCCGGCCGAGGACGACGACCGTCACGTCGTCCTCGGCCCGCTCGGCCGCACGCAGCCGCACCGTCTCGAGGAAGGCGTCGACGCTCGACGCGGCGCGCAGGGTCCGCGCGAGGTCCAGCAGGGTGTCGATCGTCCCGTCACCCAGGTCGAGCACGCCGTCGCTCACCACGACGAGGGCGTCCCCGGGCTCCAGGACCGTCGTCGACGCCCGGCGCCGTGCACCCTCGGCGTGCAACCCCAGCGGCAGCCCGTGGGACCGGAGCACCCGAGGCGTCCCCGCCGCCGGCACGTGCACCGCCAGCCCGTGGCCCGCGTCCACCACGTCGACCACGCCGCTGGCCGGGTCGAGCCGGGCGTGGAACAGTGTGGCGAAGGCGCTCGCACGTCCGAGGTCCTCGGCGAGGGCGGGTTCGACGGCGGCGACGGCGGCCACGGGCGCGACGCTGCGGTGCTGCCGGAGGGCGGCCCGGATCCCGGCCGCGAGGAGCGCGGCCGGCTGCTCCTTGCCCATGACGTCGGCGAGCGTCAGCACGAGGTCGCCGTCGACGACCGACCAGTCGTGCAGGTCGCCGCTGAGGTCGCCGTAGGGCACCGTTGTGCCGGCGATCCGGTAGCCGTCGGGCGCGACGGCGCTCGGCGCGAGTGCGCCTGCGACCTCGAGCAGGCGGTCGTGGTGCAACCCCTGGGCGAGCGCGCGCTCGGCCCAGTGTCCGAGGTCGATGAGCGCGGCGGTGTCCTGGGGCGAGAAGGCGCGCGGTCGCGTGTCCATCAGGCAGAGCGTCCCGACGGGCTCCCCACCCGCGATCGTGAGCGGGACGCCCGCGTAGAACCGGATGCCGCGCCGTGTCACGCCCGGCAGGTCGGCGGTCCGGGGGTCGGCCGTGGTGTCCGGCACGACGGTCGGCTCCGTGTGCTGCACCGTCAGCTGGCAGAAGGACCACCCGACCGGTCCGGAGACGATCTCGTCGGGCACGTTCGGGGTGAGGGTGTGCAGCAGGTCGTCGTCGAGCACGTTGACGTACGACAGCGGCACGTCGAAGACCTCGCGCGCGACCCGGACGATGCGCTCGAAGCGCTCCGACGGTGGCGCGTCGACGACGTCGAGTGCCGCCACGAGCGCGCTGCGCACGCGTGCCTGGTCGTCGGTGCTCACGGGTGTCGTCCTCCTCCTGGTCCACCGGGGCCGCGGTGCGTGGTGGCGCACCGTGACGCGGTCCCCGTGGAAGACTCGTTCCACGCTACCGGCCGGACGTCGGAACGCACGCGGACGCCGCCGCGGAGGCCCTGATCCGGACACTCCACGGCGGCGTCGGCAGCTCAGACGGTCGTCCAGGTCACGGTGCGCCGGTCGGCCAGCGTGACCTCGTGCACGGCGCCGGTCAGACGCACGACCGCACGGTCCGTCGCCGACCGGGGGAACTCGTGCCGGACCGGACCGTCCCCGGACGCGACGATCCCGCCCGTCTCCACCGGGCCTCCCGGCCGCGACGCCGCCGCGTCGGACGCGACCCACACCTCGACGTCCCCCGGCTCGACCACCTTCCGCATCGCGCGGTCGGTGAAGGCGAACCGCTGCACCGGCACGTCGAACCGCACCGTGACGCACTCCCCCGCCGCGACCGCGACCCGGGCGTAGCCGAGCAGCTGCGCGACCGGGCGCGTGATCGACGCGTGCGGGTCGTGCCCGTAGAGCTGGACGACCTCGACGCCGTCCCGGTCGCCGGTGTTCCGCACGGTGACCGACGCGGTGAGCGCTCCGTCCGTGGACGCGGTCCCGTCCACCGTCAGGTCCTCGTACGCGAAGGACGTCCAGGTCAGGCCGTAGCCGAACGGTCGGACCGGCGTGGAGTCCGTCGCGGTGACGTCGGACGGTCCGCCGAGACGAGGGTGCAGGTACGAGTACGGCTGCGCGCCGGCCGACCGCGGCAGCGAGACGGGCAGGCGGCCGGACGGTGCCGCGGCACCGGTGAGCAGGTCGGCGATCGCGGTGCCGCCCTCCTCGCCGGGGAAGAACGCCTGGACGACCGCCGCGGGCTTCGGTTGGTCGCCGTCGAGTGCCCAGCCGATCGCGTACGGACGACCGGTCAGCAGCACGACGACGGTCGGCGTGCCGGTGGCGACGACGGCCTCGACGAGCTCGCGCTGCACGCCAGGCAGGTCGAGCGACTCGGAGTCGTTGCCCTCGCCGACCGTGCCACGACCGAACAGGCCGGCCTGGTCGCCGACGACGACGACCGCCACCGAGGACTCCCGCGCGACCGCCACCGCCTCGGCGAACCCGGCGCGGTCCTCGCCCTCGACCTCGGCACCGCGGGCGTACCGGACCGTGTCGGACCCGAGCGCGTCCTGCAGCGCCTCGAGCACGGTCGGGATCGCGAAACCGGCCTCCAGCCCGGGGTGCGTGGCCAGCACGTGGTTGGCGAAGGAGTAGCAGCCCTGCAGGGCCTCGGCGCGGTGGGCGTTCGGGCCGATCACCGCGACCGGGCCCTGCAGGTCGGCGCCCGGGGTCGGGGAGACGGGGGCTGCGGCGCCACCGTCGAGCGGCAGCACGCCGTCGTTCGAGAGCAGCACGAGCGACTCCGCCGCGAGCCGCCGCGCGAGCGCCCGGTGCTCCGGCGAGTCGAGGTCGACACCGGTGGGCGGTTCGTCCTCGAAGACGTCCGGGTCGAGCAGGCCGAGCCGCTCCTTCTGCCGGAGCACGCGCAGCACGGCGCGGTCGACGAGGGCCTCGTCGACGAGTCCGCTGCGCACCCGCTCGACCAGCGGCGCCAGGTAGGCGTCACCGGTCGGCAGCTCGACGTCGATGCCGGCGGCGAGCGCCGTCGCAGCGGCCTCGCCGCGGTCACGGGCGACGCCGTGCATGACCTCGAGGAACGCGACGGAGAAGTAGTCGGCCACGACCGTGCCGTCGAACCCCAGCCGGTCGCGCAGCAGGTCGGTGAGCAGCGCGGGGTCGGCGGCGACGGGGACGCCGTCGACCTCGGCGTACGAGTTCATGACGCTCCGCGCGCCGCCGTCGACGAGGGCCATCTCGAACGGCGGCAGGAACACGTCGGCGACCTCGCGCGGTCCGGCGTGGACCGGGGCGTGGTTGCGGCCGGCGCGCGAGGCCGAGTAGCCGAGGAAGTGCTTGAGCGTGGCGTCGACGCCGGCGCTCTGCACACCGCGGACGTACGCGGTACCGACGGTGCCGACGAGGTACGGGTCCTCGCCGATGCACTCGTCGACCCGTCCCCAGCGGGGGTCGCGGACGACGTCGAGCACGGGCGCGAGGCCCTGGTGGACGCCGAGCTCGCGCATCGAGCGGCCGATCACGGCGCCGACGTGCTCGACGAGCTCCGGGTCGAACGACGCACCCCACGCCAGCGGTGTCGGGAACGTCGCGGCCTTCCACGCCGCGAGCCCGGTCAGGCACTCCTCGTGCACGAGCGCCGGGATGCCGAGGCGGGTCTCGCGCTTCAGCCGACGCTGCTCCGCCCACAGCCAGGCGGCGCGCTCGTCGGGCTCGACGGGACGGGTGCCGTACACGCGGGTGTACTGGCCGAGGCCGTGCCGGGTGACGTCGGTGAGCGTCGTGCCCTGCTGGGCCGCGGCCATCTCGCCCTGCATCGGGGCGACGACGCCGTTCTGGTCGAGCCAGTAGCCGACCAGCTGCGCGGTCTTCTCCTCGAGGGTCATCGCGGCCAGCAGCGTGGTGACGCGGTCGGACGCGGTCGCGTCCGTGACGTGCCCCGGGTCGGACGGGAGGCCCGTGGCGGCGTCGCCACGTCCCTCCCGTCCGTCACGGGTGGCGGCGGGCCGCGGTGCGGACGTGCCGCGTGCCGCCTGGCCGTCGGTGGTGCCGTCGGTGGTGACCGTGTGGTCGAGCGTGGTCACCCCTTCACCGCCCCGGTCAGACCGCCGACGATGCGCTTCTGGAAGATCGTGAAGAACACCAGCGCGGGGATCATCGACATCGACGTGAAGGCGAGCACCTTCGCCGTGTCGACGGAGTACTGCGACGAGAACGCCTGGACGCCGAGCGGCAGCGTGTAGGCGGCCTCGTTGTTGAGGATGAACAGCGGCAGGATGTAGCTGTTCCAGCTGCCGATGAACGCCAGGATGCCGACGGTCACCACACCGGGCAGGGACAGCGGGACGATCATCCGGAAGAAGAAGCCGAGGCGGCTGGCCCCGTCGATCGAGGCGGCCTCCTCGAGCTCGTCCGGGATCGCCCGCAGGAACGGCACCAGGATGATGACGGTCGTCGGCAGGGCGAAGGCGATCTGCGGCAGGATCACGCCCGCCAGGCTGTTCGTGAGACCGAGGTCCTTGACGAGCAGGTAGAGCGGTGTGATCGCGACCGTGATCGGGAACATCAGGCCCGCGGCGAACAGCGCGTACACCGCACCGCGACCCCGGAAGGAGTAGCGGGCGAGCACGAAGCTGACCATGAGCCCGAGCACGACGACGCCGAGCGTCGTGGTGACCGCGCTGATCGTCGAGTTGCCGAGCTGCTGCCAGAAGATCCCGCTCGACAGGACCGATCCGTAGTTGCCGAACTGGAACGGTGCCGGCAGACCGGCCGGGCTCGTCGTGATCTGCGAGTTCGTCCGGAACCCGCCCAGCACGATGTAGAGCACCGGGGCGAGGTTCGCGGCGACGAACAGGATCGCGACGACGTAGGTCAGTGGGCTCGCCTGGCCGAGTGCTGCGCCGGACTTCCGTGCCCGGGCACCGCGGCGGCCGGGGGCGACGAGGTTGGTGGTGGCGCTGGTGACGGCCATCAGTGCTTCCTCTCGGTGATGGCGCCGGCGGTGTCCCGACGGAGCACGAAGTGCTGGTAGACCAGGGCGACGGCGAGCGAGATCAGGAACATGACCACCGCGACGGCACTGCCGAAGCCGTAGTTGCCCGAGGTCCGGCCGTTCGCGACCATGTACGTCGCCATGGTCGAGGTCCCTGCGGTCGACGAGATGTACTGGCCCCAGATGATGTAGACGAGGTCGAACAGCTGGAGCGAGCCGATGATCGACAGGAACGCCCAGATGCGGATGGTGGGGCCGAGCAGCGGCAGGGTGATGCGGCGCTGGATCTGCCAGTAGCTCGCACCGTCGATCGCCGCGGCCTCGAAGAGCTCCTCGGGGATGCTCTGCAGACCGGCCAGGAACAGGATCACCGCGAAGCCGATGTACTTCCACGAGATGATCGCGAGGAGGCTCCAGATGGCGATGTCCGGGTTGGACAGCCAGTCCTGACGGAGTCCGCCGAGTCCGATGCCCTGCATCAGGTCGTTCACGGCGCCGTTGGACTGCAGCATGAGGCTCCAGCCGGTGCCGACGATGACCTCGGAGATCACGTAGGGCACGAAGACGAGCACGCGGACGAGCCCGCGGCCGCGCATCTTCTGGTTGAGCAGCAGGGCGAGGACGATGGCGATCGGGCCCTGGAGCACGAGCGACATCACGACGATGAAGCCGTTGTGCAGCAGGACCGACTGGAACGCCTTGTCCTGGAAGATGATCAGGTAGTTCTGCAGCCCGACGAAGTTCGTCGGCGGGCCGTAGCCCTGCCACTTGTAGAAGCCGTAGTACGCGGCGAGCGCCACCGGCAGGATGACGAACGTCACGAAGACGATGACCGCGGGTCCGGCGAGGACCGCGATCTCGACGCGCTTGCGCCAGTCGGCGACGCGCTGGGCGGTCCGCCGGGCGGGGAGCGGCGAACCGCTCCCCGCCGGGGACGTCCCGGGAGCCGTGCCCGACGCCTTCGCCGGGGTCGTGCCGAGGGAGGTGTCGAGCGCCATGATCAGCCCTTGGCCGCGGCCTGGTTGGTGGTCTCGACGATGTCCTTCGCGCTGCCCTTGCCGGCGAGCAGGTCGACGACGCTGGTGTTCAGCGCGTTGCCGACGTTCTGGCCGTACAGGGTGTCGAGGTACTGCGAGACGAACGGGGCCTCCTGGTAGGCGGCGAGGGCCGTCTTCAGGTAGGGCTCGGACACGACGGACTGCGCGTCCTTGTTGACGGGGATCGCGTTGAAGGCCTTGTAGTACGCCTCCTGGTTGTCCTTCTGCACGATGAAGTTGAGGAAGTCCGTGCAGGCCTTCTTCGGGGCCTGTGCCGAGCAGGAGTTGCCGTCGACACCACCCATCATCGACTTCGGGTCACCCTTGCCGCCGTCCACCGCGGGGAACGGGAACCACCCGAGGTCGCCGAGCGGCTTCGCGTCGGGGGTCAGCGAGGCGATCACGCCCGGGTCCCAGGCGCCCATGAGCTCCATCGCGGCCTTGTGGTTCGCCAGGAGTCCGGCCGAGCTGCCGGCGCCCTGCTGCGCGGCGGTGGTGAGGAAGCCCTGGTTGAAGGGCTTCGTCGCGTTGAAGTCCTCGAGCTGCTGGCCGGCCTTGGTCCAGCACGCGTCGTCGAACTCGAGCGTCTTCGCCGCGTCGTTCAGCGTCTTCTCGCTGCACTCGCGGAGCGCGAAGTTGTAGTACCAGTGCGCGGCGGGCCAGGCGTCCTTCGCGCCGACGGCCACCGGGTCGATGTCCTTGGCCTTGAGCTTGGCGATGTCCTCGTTCAGCTCGTCCATCGTGGTCGGGGTGCCGTCGATGCCGGCCTGCTCGAACAGGTCCTTCGAGTACCAGATGCCCTCGGGGAGCACGGCGCCCGGCATGGCGTAGGTCTTCCCGTCCTTCTCGTACCCGGCGAAGGTGCCCTTGCTGATCGACTGCTTCGCGTCGTCGCTGATCGAGTCGGAGATGTCCATGAGCTGACCGGCCGCGATCATCGCGTCCATCTTGCCGCCGCCGCGCTGCAGGAAGACGTCCGGGCCGTCACCGGAGTTGAGCGCGGTCTGGAGCTTGCCGTCCAGGTCCTCGTTCTGGATCGCCTGGGTCTTGATGGTGACGTTCGGGTACTTCTCCTCGAACGCCTTGACGGTGCTGTCCCAGTAGGCCTTGCCCGGACCGGTGGTCGAGTTGTGCCAGAAGGTCATCGTGACCTTGCCGCCGTCCTCCGACGGGTCGCTGCCGCCGGCGGAACAACCCGCCAGCGTGAGAGCGGTGGCCCCGACCAGCGCGATGGCTGCCGCGGCACGGATCTTCCTCGTCATCGTGGAACTCCTCGGTGTCGTCGTTGACGTTCGCGGCAGTCGATGCCGCTGCGGAGAGCGTGCCAGCTGCTCCACGGGCTTGTCAATCGTTATCGATAACGTTTTCTAACCGTGATCTGTTCGCTGGCGGAACGCTGTTGCGGCGGTACGGTGAGCACATGCAGACCGCCGTCGACCACACGCCCGGACCGGGGCGGGTCACGATCGCGGACGTCGCGCGTGCCGCCGGCGTCTCGATCCCGACCGTGTCGAAGGTGGTCAACAACCGCGACGGCGTGGCGCCCGCGACCATGCTCCGCGTCCAGGAGGTGGTCGAGCGCCTGGGCTACGAGACGTCCCTCGTCGCGCGCAGCCTGCGGAGCTCCCGCACCAACGTCATCGGCATCCTGGTCCCCGAGTTCGAGCCGTTCTCGACCGAGCTCCTGCGCGGCGTCTCGGCGGCGACCACGGGGACCGGCTACGAGCTGCTCGCCTACGCCGGACTCGAGGCCGGCACGGGGCAGCCCGGGTGGGAACGCCGCTCGCTCTCACGCCTGTCCGGAACGCTCATCGACGGCGCCATCGTCGTTACCCCCTCCGCCGCCCTGTCGGGAGCGTCGATCCCCGTCGTCGCGATCGACCCGCACACCGGGCCGGAGGGCCACGCGACCGTCGACACCGACAACGTCGCCGGGGCCCGGGACGCCGTGGACCACCTGCTCGAGCTCGGGCACACCCGCATCGCCCACGTGCAGGGGCGCAGCGACCTGGCGTCGTCGCAGCTCCGCGAGACCGGCTACCGGGACGCCCTCGCCGCCGCCGGCATCGCGGTCGACGAGCGACTCGTGCGCGCCGGTGACTACCAGGAGGAGCGCTCGGCAGCCGTCGCGCACGAGCTCCTCACGCTGCCCGACCGGCCGACGGCGGTGTTCGCCGCGAACGACTCGTCGGCCATCGGCGTGCTGCACGCCGCAGCGTCGCTCGGACTGCGCGTGCCCGAGGACCTGTCGGTCGTCGGGTTCGACGACGTCCCGCAGGCGTCGACCACGACGCCGCCGCTCACCACCGTGGCCCAGCCGCTCGCCGAACTCGGCGCGAGCGCGGTCGCGATGCTCCTCGCCATGCTCCGCGGCGAGCCCACGAGCGACCACGTGCGCCTGCGCTCGACGCTGCGCGTCCGGAGCAGCACGGCGCCGGCGCACGCCTGAGGCGCGCGGCCGCTGCGCGGCGCTGCGTCTCCCCGCGGCACGACGAGCGGGCCACATCCGTCACACTCGGCGCTGCTGGCAGCCGATCGCACCCGCCCGACGCACGCTCGCGGCGTGTCGTACCCACTCAGCCGTCGCGACGGATCGACGGACAGGTCGACGGACGGGAGGCACGCGACGACCTGGCACCGCGCCTCCCGGCGGTACGGCGAGCGGGCCACATCCGTCACGCTCGGCACTGCTGACAACCGATCGCACCCGCCCGACGCACGCCCGCGGCGGGTCGTACCCACTCAGCCGTCGCGACGGGCCGACGGACAGGTCGACGGACGGGAGCCGCGCGGCAGGCGCCGCGCCTCCCGGCGGTCCGGCGAGCGGGCCACATCCGTCACATTCGGCGCTGCTGACAACCGATCGCACCCGCCCGACGCACGCCCGCGGCGTGTCGTACCCGCTCAGCCGTCACGACGTCCCGACGGATCGACGGACGGGAGGCGCGCGACGACCTGGCACCGCGCCTCCCGTCCGGCGGTGCTCGCCTGCTGCGCGGTGGCGCGAGTCGTCCGCGGGAGCGACAGTGCGCCGCGGTCGGGAGACGGAATCACGTCGTTGCCGCGGCGCGGGCCGCGCCGCTCGCGCCCGCGGCGCCCACGACGCCTGCGGCACAACCGACGGCACGTCGCGCCACGGCTTTCCGTGGCGCGACGTGCTCCTGGTGTTGCGTGAGCACGTCGCACCCGCCGCCAGCGGCGCAGGCCGCGGCGCGGGCCGCGCCGCTCGCGCCCGCGGCGCCAGCGGCACAACCGAAGACACGTCGCGCCACGGCGTTCCGTGGCGCGACGTGCTCCTGGTCGTGCGTGAGCACGTCGCGCCCGCCGCTGCGCGCTGCGCCGACCGGTGCGGCGCCACCCGCGGCTCAGCGCTCAGCGCCGCAGCGTCTGCTTCGGGTACTCGCCGAAGCGCTCGGCGTAGGACGCCGAGAACCGCCCGAGGTGTGCGAAGCCCCACCGGCGCGCGATGTCCCCGACGGCACCGGCCTGCGGCCCTGCCTCGAGGAGCTCCTCGTGCACGCGGTCGAGCCGCACGTGGCGCAGGTAGGTCAGCGGGGAGACGTCGAAGACCCGCCGGAAGGACTCCTGGACGGACCGCACGCTCAACCCCGCGGCCTCGGACAGGTCGACGATCGACACCGGTTCGGCGGCGTGCGCGTGGATGTACTCCACGGCGGCCCGGAGCCGGGCGTTCCGCGGCTGCTCCAGCACGTCGGGCAGGTCGTCGCTCTGCGGCGGGAACATGTCGAGGAAGACCTCGGCAGCGGTGACCTTGGCGTCCTGCCACGCGTCCGAGTCCGGTCCGCCGACGCGCAGCGCCCGGGACAACGCCGTCAGGGCACCCTGCCAGCGGTGCTCGATCGACTCGTCGGCACCGCGTCGTGGGTCGAACCGCATCGGCCGGTCCGCGATGTCCGACCGCGCCGCGGCGACACGTCGGACGAACTCGCGGTCGAAGTGCACCAGCCGCTGGTCGTAGTCCGCGGTGACGAAGCCGAACTCCTCGTCGGCGGGGAACATCACGGGGGTGTCGTGCAGCATGGGCCAGCGCTCACCGCGCATCTCGAGCTCACCCGTGCCGGTGCTGATCCACGTGACGACGTAGTCGACCGAGCCGACGGGCATCCAGCCCCGGATCTCGCCGTGCATCTGGGAGCGCCGGATGGTGACCTCGCTGTCCCCGATCGCGGTGTAGCGGTAGTCGAACCGCCCGTGGGACGGCACGGCGCTCCACCGCTCCCCCGCGTAGATGCCGCCGAGGTCGCGGACGGCGGTGTCCGGGCGCGTCCCGGACACCTCGAACCGCACCGGTGCGATGGTCTCCTCGGCGCCGAACGCCTCGATCAACGGGTCAGCCACGGCAGGTCCGTCGGCGTGGCTCTGTCCAGATGGCGCATGCTTCCTCGTTATCCGGATACGGTTCTGGGGTGGGTGCCGCGTAGTGTCGCGCACGACCGATGCGCACGGAGGGGGCGACCACGTGAGTGAGATCGACCTGACGGCGGCGATCACCCGGCTCGAGGCCGCGATGGGTGCCCTCCGCGGCCGACTGCGCGAACGCCTCTCCGTCTCCGGTTCGGACCTCACGGTCCTGCAGTTCGTCGCCCGCGCCGCTGCGGCGGACCGGACGGTCCGGGTGAAGGACCTCGTGTCGCACCTCGGCCTGACGGGCCCGGCGGTCACGGGGACGGTCGACCGGCTCGAACGCGCCGGGCACCTGTGCCGCGTGCCGAACCCGGAGGACGGCCGCAGCCGGTTCATCGAGCTCACGCCGGAGACGCAGCGCGCCTACGCCGCGGCGATGGACAGTACGAACGAGCACCTGCACGAGCTCCTGTCCTCCTTCTCCGAGCGCGAGATCACGCGGTACGTCCGCGTGATCGATCGTGTGATCGAGGCGCTCGAGTACGGCGCTCCGACCCCCTGACGGCAGGCTACGGGCGGCCGAGGACCCTGCTCGAACGTTTGTCCAACAAGCGCAGTTAGGTAACTTCCCGACCTATCTTGCCGGACGCGGAGTCGCCGTGCCCGTACCGTCACCACTGGGTACCCCCACACGGGGGTGGATCAGGGAAACGGGGAGGAACCATGGGTTCGTACCAGTCCGAGCCGGGCATCGACCCGGTGCGCATCGAGACGTTCCGCCGGATGCGCAAGCGGTGGAAGTACGGCGAGCTGCAGGACGCGAACGGCCTGTACGCCGACTTCTTCACCGACACCGCGCGCGACGCACGTCGCTGACGGCACGGCACCGTCCGGGCCGCGACGAGCGCGTACCGTCCGTCACGGGGCCGGCGACCGGTCCGCGGTCACCGAGGCTGCGGACGTCACCCCTTGACCGCTCCGCTGGTGAGCCCGGAGACGATCGAGCGGCGGAACACCAGCACGAGGATGACGATCGGGATCGTCGCGGCGACGCTCGCCGCGAAGATCTGCGCGAACGGCACGGTGAACTGGGTCCCGAACAGGGCGATGCCGACCGGGATGGTCCGGAACGAGTTCTCGCTGTTGAAGGTGAGCGCCATGAGGAACTCGCTCCACGACGCCGTGAAGGTGAACACCCCGACGGTGAAGAGCCCGGGCTTCGCCATGGGCAGGATCACCGACAGCACGGTGCGCCAGGCGCCGGCGCCGTCGATCTCGGAGGCCTCCTCGATGGTCGAGGGGATCCCCTGCAGGTAGTTGCGCATGATCCAGATGGCGAAGGGCAGGTTGAACGCGACGTACGGCACGACCAGGCCCGGGTACGAGTTGAGCAGCCCGAGGTTCCGCTCGAGCAGGTACAGCGGCGTCAGGACCGCGATCGCCGGGAAGACCGACAGCATGAGCAGCGAGGTCATGATCGCCGTGCGGCCCTTGATCCACCGCCCGGCGAGGGCGTAGCCGGCGAGGAACGACAGCGCGAGCACGATGACCGTCGTCGCCACCGACACCACGATGCTGTTCACCATGTACTGCCCGAGGGCGTTGTCGCGGAAGGCCACGACGAAGTTGTCGAACGTCAGCGACTGCGGCACGACGGTCGGCGGCGACTGGGCGATCTCCGACGACGGCTTGAGCGAGGTCGAGACGAGCCAGTAGAGCGGCAGCGCGGTGAGCACGGCGATGACGACACCGCTGACGTTGACGGTGTTGACCCACTTCCGCCAGCCCTTGCGGACACGTTGACGGGGCATCAGGCATCCCCTCCCTTCGCCTGGTTCCGGAACGCCCGCAGGAAGAGCAGGCACCCGACGGCCACGATGACCGCGGTGCTGGTCGCGATCGCTGCGCCCGGTCCGATGTTGATGTCCTGGAAGAGCACCTTGTAGCCCATGATCGCGAGCGACTGGGTCGTGGTGCCCGGTCCGCCGTTCGTCAGCACGAACGGCAGGTCGAAGACGCCGAACGCCTGCAGTACGCGGAACAGGACCGCGATCGTCAGGGTCGGAGCCAACTGCGGGACGACGACGCGCCAGAACGTCTGCCACCCGTTCGCCCCGTCGAGCTCGGCGGCCTCGTAGAGGTCCTCCGAGATCTGGACGAGGCCCGCGAGCAGGATGATCGCCACGAACGGCGTGGTCTTCCAGATGTCCGCGACCATCAGACCCGTGATCGCGGGGACCGGTTCACCGAGGATCGCCGGGGCGTCGCCGAACAGCCCGAAGAACCACGTCGCGACGCCGTAGGTCGAGTCGTAGATGTACTTCCACAGCTGTGCGTTCACGATCGTCACGAGCGACCACGGCACGAGGAGCAGCGCGAGCATCCAGCCGCGGGTGACCCCCAGCCGTTCGAGCACCAGGGCGACGAGCATGCCGAGGACGAGCTCCACGGACACCGTGACGACCGTGTACAGCACCGTGAAGCCGAGCGCCCGGTACCAGTCGGCGCTCTGCAGCAGGGCCGCGTAGTTGCCGAGGCCGAAGCCCTGGATCGTGAAGCCGTCGTAGCCGATCTCGACGTCCGCGAAGCTCAGGACGATCGAGTACACCACCGGGAAGATCGTGACCGCGGCGACGACCAGGAGCGCCGGGGCAGCGAAGCCCCACGCGCCCCGGGCACGGACGCGCTCCATCCGCGACCGAGCGCTCGTCGGGCGGTACCCGTCGGGCCTCCTCACCGGAGTCCGTCCCCCGGCCGCACCGGCCGGCGTCCGCGTCGCGGTGCCGGCGCTCACAGCGCGTCCCCGGTCAGGGCGAGCGAGATCGCGGAGGCCATCGCGCGGGTGCCGCCGTCGACGGACGCCTGCCCGCCGAGGATGCTGTTGCCGTTCTGGTACACGCCCTGCGAGACCTTCGGGTAGTACGCCGTCGAGGTCGGACGGGGAACGAGCGTGATGCCCGCCGCGGTGTCGTACGTCGGGCGGTTCTGCCGCTTCGCGTCGTCGCTGACCAGGCTCGCGCTGCGGGCCGGCAGGACACCGCCCTCGCGGGTGAGGAACTGCTGCGCCGTCTCGCTCGACATCCAGGCCGCGAAGGTGAGCGCCGCCGCGGGCTGCTGGGTGTGCGGGTTGATGTAGTTCCCCCACCCACCGATCGTCGAGTGGTGCTCGTCCGTGCCGTCGAACGTCGGGCGCGCGGCGAGACCGACCTTGCCCGCGACCGCGGAGTCCGGCCCGTTGGCGATGCCCCACGCGTACGACCAGTTGCGCAGGAACGCGGCGCGACCGCCTGCGAAGGCGTCGTTCGTGTCCTGCTCCTGGTACGTCAGGGTCGCGCGCGGTGCGGCGCCGTCGGTGATGAGCGACCGCATGAACTCGAAGGCGCGCTTCGTCTCCGAGCTCGTGGTCGCGGGCTTCGTCAGGTCGTCGTTGAGCAGCGAGCCGCCCGCATCGGCGACGAACTCGGTGACGTTGCAGGTGAGGCCCTCGTACACGTCGCCCTGGAACGCCAGCCCGTAGTCGACGTCGCCCGTGTCGACGAGCTTCGCGGCGGTCTCCTTGACCTCCTCCCACGAGCGCGGGACCTGGAACCCGTGCTTGTCGAGCAGGTCCTGCCGGTACAGGAAGAACGACTCGTCGATGTAGAGCGGGAACATGTAGTAGGTCCCGTCGACGCTGGCGGCCAGCCGGAGTCCCTCGGGGAACTGCTCGAAGAAGTCCTCGCCGACGAGCTGGTTCACCGGGGTCGCGAGCTTGTTCTTCGCGAACTGCCCGGGCCACGCGACGTCGCCCAGGTACACGTCCGGTGTCGGGCTCCCCGCGGCGATCTGCGTCGTCAGGCTGGTGCGGTTCGTGTCGGTGTCGCTCGGGGCGCTGACGATCCGCACGCGGATGTTCGGGTGCTCCTTCTGGAACTCCGCGATCAACCGGCGACGGAGGTCACCGCCGTCCTTCGAGGCCACCTGCCCCGCCCACCAGCTGATCGTGACGTCGCCCTCGGGCGGGTCGGTGGGCCACTGCTCGACGGTGGTGCGCTCCGGCCGGGTGGAGCAGCCGGCGAGCAGCAGCACCCCCGTGCCCCCGAGCAGGAAGAGCCTGCGGTCGATTGCCATCCGTCCTCCTCGACGAAGGGTGCGCGAGCACCCGGCGATCACGTGGCACCACAGAACCAAGCGCGCCTGAGCGACCGCACAGGGAGCCTGAGTAGGCGACGGACGGGAGGCGCGGTGCGGGCCCCGCCACGTGCCTCCCGTCCGAGGCATGGCCGCGCTGGTCAGCGGGTGGGTGCGGGGGCCGTCGACTCGGCGGGGCGGAGCACGCAGGGCAGCAGGAAGTGCGGGAGCTCGACGGACGTGCCGTCGAGGCGGTCGATCAGCGCGTCGGCCGCGCGCACGCCGAGCTCGCGACCGGGCGCGATCATCGTCGACAGGCGGGGGTGGTGCTGGTCCCCCGCTGCGGCCGACGACGCGATGCTGAGCACCGAGACGTCATCAGGCACCCGTCGACCCGCGGCGTAGAGACCGACCAGCAGACCGGCGGACGAGTCGTCCTTCATCACGAGCACCGCGGTGACGTCCGGGTCCACCTCGAGCAGGCGTCGGGCGGCGTCGCGACCGCCCTCGCTCCCGGGGCCGGCGTACACGATCGTTCCCGCACCGCCGCGCTCGGCGACCGAGCGGCGGAAGGTGTCCTCGACCCGCAGGTGCGGTGCGTACCCGGCCATCGGTGTGCCCTCGAGGCTCTCGAGCACGAGCCCGAAGCGCCGGTGGCCGAGACCCTGCAGGTGGTCGAGTCCGTCCTCGATGGTGGTCTCGAAGTCGATGTCCACGTACGGCAGCTCGTCCGCGTCGCGCGTCCGGCCGATCAGGGTGAAGGGCACCCCGAGCTCGGACAGCTTGACCACGCGCGGGTCGTCCATCCGCACCTCCATGAGGACGACGCCGTCGACGAGACCGCCGGAGACGAGGTCGTCGAGGTCGTCGCCGGCCGGGTCGACGGGCCAGAGCACCAGGTGGTACCCGCGCTCGGAGGCCCGCTCCGCGGCGTTCATGAAGAACTCGGACGTGGTCGGGCTGAAGCGGTTGCCCGTGGTCGGGAAGAGCAGGGCGATGATCCGCGTCCGCCGGCTGGCGAGCGCGCGCGCCACGACGTTGCCGCGGAACTTCAGCTCGCGCATCGCCGCGGTGACCTTCGCCGTCGTCGCCGGCGTGACGTACTTCGTGCCGTTCACCACGAACGACACCGTCGCGATGGAGACGCCGGCGCGGTCGGCGACCTGCTGCATCGTGGCCATCGGCCCCTCCTGATCGATCGGCACCGTCGGGTTCCGTGCACGTCCGGCGGCAGGCCGGCGACGGTGCCGTCCTGCTCCGCGTGCACTGCGGTGGTCACGAGCATAGACCCGCACCGGAACCAGAAAAGCGCTTTACAGGTGAAGCGCTTTTCTGTTAGCTTCTCGCCCCAGGACCACCGCGACGACGACGTCAGTGGAGTCGACGCACCGTGTCCTTCCCCGCATCCGCGAAGAGAAGAGCAGTGCAATGAAGCCTGGTTTCCGCTCCACGTCCCGCCGGGGCCGCGCCCTCGTCGGCGCCGCCGCGATCGTCGCGACGGTCCCCCTCGTCCTGGCCGGGTGCTCCGGCTCCGGCAACGCATCGTCGTCCGGCGGCGGCGGCAAGACCCTCACGATCGAGGACTACTACGACGCCAACTACGACCCCGTGTACCAGCAGTGCGCGAAGGACGTCGGCGTCGAGGTGAAGATCAACCACGTCGCCGGCGCCGGCCTCATCTCGAAGGTCCTGCAGCAGGCGTCGTCGCGCACCCTGCCCGACGTGCTCATGCTCGACAACCCCGACGTGCAGCAGATCGCCTCGTCCGGGGCGCTGTCCGACCTCGCCGACTACGGCCTCGACGCGGACGACGACGTCCCCGGCGTGAAGGGCGCGAACACGTTCGAGGGCAAGCTCTACGGGCTGCAGCCGAACACGAACTCCATCGCGCTGTACTACAACAAGAAGCTGCTCGACGAGGCAGGCGTCCAGCCGCCCAAGACGTGGGACGAGCTCAAGGAAGCCGCGAAGAAGCTCACGAACGGGTCGACGTACGGCTTCGCGATGAGCAACATCAACACCTACGAGGGCACCTGGCAGTTCCTGCCGTTCTTCTGGTCGAACGGCGGCGACGAGAAGGACATCGCGACGCCCGAGGCCGCCCAGGCGCTGCAGCTCGTGCAGGACCTGCAGGACGACGGCTCGATGTCGAAGAGCTCGATCAACTGGGCGCAGGCCGACGTCAACAACCAGTTCATCGCCGGCAAGGCCGCGATGATGATCAACGGTCCGTGGCAGCTGCCGGCGCTCAAGAAGGCGAAGGACCTCGAGTTCGACAGCGTCCCGATCCCGACGCGCACCGGGTCCGAAACCGTCGCCCCGCTCGGCGGCGAGGCCTTCACCGTCCCGCAGACCGGGAACAAGGACACGATGCAGCTCGCCGGCAAGTTCGTCGGGTGCCTGAACAGCGACAAGATGCAGGCCGTCCTGGCCGGGGTCAGCGGCAACGTGCCCACCAACATCGAGGTCGGCAAGAAGTGGGCGGAGGACCACGCCGACGTGGCCTCGTTCGTCACCACCGTGCAGACCGCCCGGGCCCGGACGGCCGAGCTCGGACCGGACTGGCCCAAGGCCGCCACGAGGATCTACACCGCCGTGCAGCTCGCACTGACCGGCAAGGCCGACCCCGAGCAGGCGCTCGAGCAGGCGCAGTCGCAGAACCAGTAGCGGAGCCGGGGAGCCGGTCGCGAGACCGGCTCCCCGTTCCCTGACGGAAGGACCTGACATGAGCGCCTCCACGCAGATCCGGCCCCGGGCGACGACGCCCGCGGCCCCCGCCCGCCCCGGACAGCGCCGCGCGCGCATCCGGTCGTCCATCACCCGCTGGCTGTTCGTCGTGCCGGCCGCGGTGTTCGTGGCCCTGTTCTTCGGCTACCCCGTGGTCAAGAACATCCTGATGTCGTTCCAGGACTACACGACGAAGACCTTCTTCACCGGCGAGGCCCCCTGGGTCGGCCTCGGCAACTACATCGCGGTCTTCTCGAGCAGCGTCTTCACGACCAGCGTCGTCAACACCGCCCTGTTCACCGCGGGCTCGATCGTCCTGCAGTTCGTCCTCGGCCTCGGCCTCGCGCTGTTCTTCCGGCGGCACTTCCCGCTGTCGGGCTTCCTGCGCGGCCTGCTGCTCCTGCCGTGGCTGCTCCCCCTCATCGCCTCGAGCGCGGTGTGGAAGTGGCTGCTCGACCAGGACAGCGGTGCGCTGAACCAGCTGCTCGGCGTCGTCGGCATCGGCCCCGTGCCGTGGCTGGTCAGCCCGAGCCTGGCCCTCATCGCCGTCATCGGCGTGAACGTCTGGCTCGGCATCCCCTTCAACACGACGATCCTGTACAGCGGGCTGCAGTCCGTCCCGCCGGAGCTCTACGAAGCGGGCGCCCTCGACGGTGCCACCGGCGTCAAGGCGTTCTGGTACATCACCTGGCCGAGCATCCGGAGCGTCGTGAGCGTGGTCATCGTGCTCGGGGTCGTCTACACGCTGAAGGTCGTCGACATCATCCTCGGCCTGACCGGCGGCGGTCCCGCGAACTCGACGCAGACGCTCGCCACGAACGCCTACCACCAGTCGTTCATCAACTTCCAGTTCGGCATCGGAGCCGCGGTGAGCAACGTGCTCATCGTCGTCTCGTTCGTCTTCGCGATGGTCTACATCGCGATCTCCCGGAAGGCGGTCGACGAATGAGCGTCGGACTCGCGAACCAGACCGTCACCGTCACCCGCGCGATCACGACGAAGCGGAGCGCACGAGCGCCCCGCCCGCGCCGCACCGCGAAGGGGTTGCCGTTCACCATCCTCGGGATCGTGTTCCTCGCGATCATGGTCTTCCCCGTGTACTGGATGGTGAACACGAGCCTCCAGGCGACCTCGGGAGCCGCCACCGCGACCTGGTTCCCGTGGAACCCGACGTTCGCCGGCTACCGGGCGGCCTTCGCCCAGCAGGGGCAGAACTTCGTGTCGAGCATGATCATCGGCCTCGGCACCGTCGTGCTCACGCTGGCGATCGCGACCCCGGCGGCGTACGGCCTCGCCCGGTTCCGGATGCGCGGCACGAAGGTGTTCCTGCTCGTGCTGCTCATCACCCAGATGATCCCCGGCATCGTGATCGCCAACGCGCTGTACACGCTCTTCAACAACGTCGGGCTGCTCAACAGCTACGTCGGGCTGATCCTGGCCGACAGCGCCGTGCAGGTGCCCTTCGCGATCCTGCTCATGCGGGCGTTCATGGAGTCGATCCCGCCGAGCCTGGTCGAGGCCGCGCTCGTCGACGGCGCGAACGACCTGCGTGCCTTCGTGTCGATCGTGCTGCCGATCAGCCGCAACGCCATCGTCACCGCGGCACTCTTCACGTTCCTCGGCGCGTGGGGCGACTTCCTCATCGCGCTCACGCTCACCTCGACCGACGCGGTCCGACCGATCACGCTCGGCATCTACAACTACATCGGCTCGAACGTCACCGACTGGGGACCCGTCATGGCGACGTCGGTCCTCGCGTCCCTGCCGGCGGCCGTGCTCCTCATCGTCGCCCAGCGCTACATCTCCGCCGGTGCACTCGGCGGGGCGGTCAAGTGACGACCGCCCCCGACGTGCTCCACGCCACCCCTCCAGGAAGGCCCACACCATGACCACCACCCCGCTGCGCATCACCGTCTGGGGCGAGAACGTCCACGAGCAGGTCGAGCAGCACGTCGCCGAGCGCTACCCCGACGGCATGCACGGCGCGATCGCCGACGGCATCCGCGAGAACCTGCCGGACGCCGTCGTCCGCACCGCCACCATGCAGGAGCCCGAGCACGGGCTGACCGATGCCGTGCTCGCCGAGACCGACGTCCTGACCTGGTGGGGGCACGCCGCCCACGCCGACGTCGACGACGCCGTGGTCGACCGCGTCCACAAGCACGTGCTGTCCGGCATGGGGCTCGTGGTCCTGCACTCCGGCCACTGGTCGAAGATCTTCGGCAAGCTCATGGGCACCACCTGCACCCTGCGCTGGCGGAGCGAGCACGACCAGGAGCTCGTCTGGACCGTGAACCCGCAGCACCCGATCACCCGCGGTGTCCCGAACCCGATCGTCATCCCCGAGCAGGAGATGTACGGCGAGTACTTCGACGTGCCCACGCCCGACGAGCTGGTCTTCATCTCCGGGTTCACCGGCGGCGAGGTCTTCCGGAGCGGCATGACCTACCGCCGCGGCCTGGGGAGGATCTTCTACTTCTCCCCCGGTGACCAGGACTTCCCCGTGTACCACCACCCGGACGTCCGACGGGTGATCGCGAACGCGGCCGAGTGGGCGCGACCGGAGCGCGAGCGCGAGCTGCCGACCCTGCGCCGCTACGACCTCGGCGAGTACTTCGACGGGCAGCACTACCGCGGCCCGTTCGACGACGCACCCGAGGACGAGCTCGCCGAGCCCGCTGAGCCCGCCCAGTCCGCCGAGCCAACCGAGCCCGCCGAGGCCCGCGCATGACCGAGCACGCCCCGCTGCGGGTCGTGCAGGTCGGCGCCGGCGGCATGGGCCGCGCGTGGCTCGGGACGGTCGCCGCCGACCCGGACGTCGAGCTCGTCGGAGTCGTCGACCTCGACCTCGACGCCGCCCGCGCC
Source organism: Curtobacterium sp. P97 (assembly GCF_023712445.1). Taxonomy (NCBI): domain Bacteria; kingdom Bacillati; phylum Actinomycetota; class Actinomycetes; order Micrococcales; family Microbacteriaceae; genus Curtobacterium; species Curtobacterium sp. P97. The sequence goes on from NZ_JAMAYF010000009.1 coordinate 54,586, forward strand.
GGGGCAGAGCTCGCCGGGTCCCCGACGATCCCGGTCGGTCGTGACCTGCCCGCGCTCCTGGCGGAGACCGGCGCCGAGGCCGTCCTCGACATCACGGTGCCCGTCGCCCACCACCCGGTGACGATGGACGCCCTGCACGCGGGGCTCCCCGTCCTCGGCGAGAAGCCCGCGGCGCAGACCGTCGCCGAGGCGCTCTCCCTCGCGGCCGCCGCCGAGGCCACCGGGCAGCTGTTCATGGTGTCGCAGTCGCGCCGCTACAACGACCAGCTCGTGGCCTTCCGGCAGCACGTCCGCGCGCTCGGCGGGGTCGGCAGCCTGAACACGCGGTTCGCGAAGGCCCCGCACTTCGGCGGCTTCCGCGAGGAGATGGACGACGTCCTGCTCCTCGACATGGCGATCCACGCCTTCGACTCCGCCCGCTACGTGCTCGAGCGCGACCCGGTGTCGGTGTACTGCGAGTCGTGGAACCCGTCGTGGTCCTGGTACCGCGGTGACGCGGACGCCGCCGCGGTGTTCACCTTCGAGGACGACGTCCGGTACGTCTACGACGGCTCGTGGTGCGCGCCCGGCGACGAGACGTCGTGGAACGGTGACTGGCGCGCGTCGGGAGCGTCGGGGTCGGCATCGTGGGACGGCGACCACGACCCGTCGAGCGTGATCGACGACGCACCCGGCACGCCGGCAGGTGCGCCGGGGGTCGGTAGGGAGATCGCCGGGGCGCTCGCGTCCTTCGTGCGGGCCGTCCGGACCGGGGTCACCCCCGACGGCGAGGTGCACGGCAACGTCATGAGCCTGGTGATGGTGGACGCGGCGATCGCCTCCGCCCGTTCGGGACAGCGCGTGGTGGTCGACGACGTGCTCGAGCAGGCCCACGCGACGGCGCTCGAGGTCGAGCGGGACGACGCGGTCCGGGAGCGGCTCGCCGCGTGGGGGTCGGTGCGGCAGGCGCTCGCCTCCGCGCCGGACCGGACGCCCGCGGGCTGACGCAGGCACGCACGGACGGGAGGCGCGGTGCCGGCCGGCACCGCGCCTCCTGTCCGTCCCGGTTCGCGCCGCCCTGCCGGACGGATCCGCGCGTCGCGGGCGGATCCGCGCGTACCAGGTCGTTCCTCCTGACCAGGTACGCGCGGTTCCGCTTCCCACTCCAGGCGTGATGGGGAGGAACGGGCACGCGACACACTTTCGGCTCGTCCGGCATCCGTGATCAGGACGCGAGTGTGGCTCAGGGCGATTACGGTTGCTCCGTGCGTGGACACCGGGCGTCGACCAGCGGGCAGCCGACCCCGGTCGTGCTCGTCACCGCCGACCCGCGTCGTCGTGCGGCACGGACCCCCTGGCGGCGGGTCCTCGTCGGGGTCGTCGTCGCCGCGCTGCTCGGGGGCGCCGTCGTCGCGACCGCGGGCACCCTCGTGTCGCAGCGCGTCGCCGAGTCCTTCGCCGTGCGGGACGCCACCGCCGACACGGCTGCGCTCGCCCGGGTGGTGGTGGAGCCCGCCCTCGTGGACGACGTCACCAGCGGCGACCCGGACGCCCGAGCCGTCGCCCGCGCACGACTCGACGACGCCCTGGCCGGCGAGTCCCGCGCCGGCTCGACCGTGCGCCTGAAGCTCTGGGGCGCGGACGGCACCGTGCTCTGGTCCGACGAACCCCGGCTGGTCGGCGAGCGCTTCCCGCTCTCCGACGAGGACCTCGCGGCGCTCCGGACCGACCGGTCCGACGCCGAGGTGTCCGACCTGGACGAGCCCGAGAACCGGTACGAACGCGGGCACGGACCGCTGCTCGAGGCGTACCAGGCGGTGCACACGCCCTCGGGCGACGCCCTGCTGTTCGAGGCGTACCGGCCGTACGACCAGGTCCTCGCCCGCGCCGCCGACCTGCGTGCCGCGTTCGCCGCGCTGGCGTTCGGCACCGTCGGGGTCGTGCTCGTGCTGCTCGTGCCGCTGCTGCTCTGGCTGCTCGTGCGGATCCGCACGGGCCAGCGGCTCCGCGAGCGGTTGCTCGGGCGCGCGCTCGACGCCGAGGCGGCCGAGCGCCGACGCCTCGCGGGCGAACTGCACGACGGTCCCGTGCAGGACGTCGCCGGGCTCGCACTCTCCCTCGGTGCGGTGCCCGAGACCCGTGCCGCCGCCGAGACGCTCCGGCAGGCGGTGTCCGCCCTCCGGACCTCGATGGCGACGATCCGCCCGGCCGCTCCCGGTCGCGACGGCCTGGGTGCCGCGCTCGACGACGCGTGCGCCCGTGCCCGGGCCGCGGGGGTGCTGACGGACGTCGACGTGCCGGAGCCGCTCGAGGCCTCCACGGCCGCGCGGACCGCGATCGTGCGCTTCGTGCGTGAGGCGGTCTGGAACGCCGTGAAGCACGCCGACGCGACCCGCATCCGGGTGTCGGTGCGGGCCGACCGCGGGGACCTGGTGGTGCGCGTGTCCGACGACGGGGTGGGGTTCGACCCGCGGCTCCTCGACGGGCCGGCTCCCGCCGGGCACCTCGGCACGACGCTCCTGCGCGAGGTCGCCGAGGACACCGGCGGCGCGCTGCTGCTGCGGACCGCAGCGGGGGCGGGGACCGCCTGGGAGCTGACGCTGCCCGCCAGGACGGAGTCGCTGCGGTGAGGGTCCTGCTCGTCGACGACCACGCCCTGGTCCGACAGGGCCTCCGCGCCGTGCTCGCGACCACGACCGACTGCGACGTGGTCGGCGAGGCAGGCACGGGTGAGGAGGCCACCGAGCGTGCCGCGTCCCTGCACCCGGACGTCGTCGTGATGGACCTCTCCATGCCGGGCGCGGGCGGGGTCGAGGCGACGCGGGTGATCCGCACCACGATGCCGACGGTCCGGGTGCTCGTCCTCACCACCTTCTCCGACGACGACCGCGTGCGCGCTGCCCTGGCCGCCGGGGCGACCGGGTACCTGCTCAAGGACGCGGCCCCGGAGGAGGTCGTCGCCGCGGTCCGCTCGACGGCGCGCGACGAGGCACCCGTCGACCCACGCGTCGCCCGTGCCCTGCTGCCGGGTGCGCCGGCTCCGGGGCGGGACCGCGGACCGGCCCTGCCGCCCCGCGAGCGCGACGTGCTCGACCGCATCGCACGCGGCCTGTCGAACCGCCAGATCGCGACCGAGCTCGGGATCGCCGAACGGACCGTGAAGGTGCACGTCGGATCGCTGTTCCGCCGCATCGGCGTCGCCGACCGGACGAGTGCGGCGCTCTGGGCCCGCGACCACGGCTGGTGACGACGCGGCCGTGCACACGCCGGCGGAGCGGGTACTAGTACCAAGGTCCGATGGTGCCGCCTCCGCGTCCCGGCGACGATCGTCACGAGGGACGCGACCACCGCCGGCGCGTCGGACCAGCCCAGGAGGCACCCCATGACCACCCAGCGCACGCGACGCCGCACCACCGGCATCGCCACCGCGATCGCGCTCGGCGCCGTCGCCGCGGCGGCCCTCGTCGGGGTGTCCCCCGCGAACGCGTCCGGCAAGACGTCGACCGGCGGGGACTACGCCGTCACCGTCAACGGCGCCACGACGAACCCCGCGGTCGGCAAGGACTTCAAGCTCAAGGACGTCGCCGTCACCGGCACCATCGCGGTCCGCGGCAAGCACAACGGCTTCGACATCCGCATCGCCGACCTCGGCGTGTACGACTACACGCTGACCGGGGCACCGGACACCCAGCGGATGGTGACGAAGCCGACCGTGGTGTTCGCCTCGAAGGTCCCGTCGCTCACCGCCGCGCAGCTCGCCGGCACGAAGCTCTCCTCGCTCGAGGTCCGCGACGACACGCTCGTGGCGATCTTCGGCACCGGCGCGGGCAAGTTCAAGATCCAGGCGAAGGACGGCGCCCAGGGCGGGATCTTCCAGATGGAGACCGAGTTCGCCCAGCCCGTGACGTTCACGCACACGCTCGGGGCCGGGCTCTTCTACTTCACCAACCCCTACACGGGGAAGATCAACTTCGGCGACGGCGTCGCGGCGGTGTCCTCGGGCAGCGACGCGCACCAGATGCTGCTCGGCAAGGACAGCCCGCAGGTCGCGACGAAGACCTCGCAGACCGCGACCACCACGACCTGGACGGTCCAGCCCGGCGGACGCATGGGTGGTGTGCTCGGCGAGGACGCGGTCGAGCTGTCGCAGGGCGCGACGAACTGCACGAGCGACTGCCAGGCGCAGAACCAGGTCCGCGGCTCCCTGCCGGTCCCCCCGGACCCGGTGGACCCGCAGCCGCTGCGCGTCGCCACGCGCTGACGGGACCACGCGACGGACTGGAGGCGCGGTGCCAGCGGGCACCGCGCCTCCCGTCCGTCGTTCCGTCCCGCCCGCCCGGCCCGGCCCGGCCCAGCCCGGCCCGGCCCGAGACTCGGGCTCAGCGACGGTCCTCGTGCCGCCGACCGCGAGGACCGTCGGTCAGGACGAGACTCGGAGCCCGCTGCGACGGACCACGCCGCCCACGCGGGTCAGCGCGGGATGACCGAGAACATGAAGCGCTTCCGGATCATGTACCAGACCAGCAGGATCAGGGCCGTGTGGGCCGCGAAGCCGATCCAGCCGTTGAACCAGTCCACGCCCGGGATCGACGCGATGGCCAGCGCGAAGAAGACCTGCCAGACGAACACGTAGAGACTCGCCTGCCCGATCGGGATCCACAGCCACCCGATGACGGCGCTGATGGGCTTCCAGAACACGGTGAGGATCGCGTACGAGACGATCGCGAAGAAGGCGATGTCGACCAGACGCCCCCACTGCAGGTCCACCCGCTGGTACGCCGTGTTGTACAGGTCGTTGTACATCGACGCGGGGAACGGTGCCGGGGTGAACCCGAACTGGTCGCCCGCCCACACGTAGACGAGGAACGCGGCGTACCCGGTGATCCCGATGCCGATCAGGACCTTGCCGAGTCGGCCGGTCAGCGCCCCGATCACCTGGCGCCGGTAGTAGCCGAGCACCAGGCCGTGCGTGAAGACCACCTGCCAGGTGAGCAGCGGGAACACCGACTCGAACTGCGAGTTCAGCGGGCGGAACTCGGGGTTCAGCGCCTGGAACGCGTACAGCCCCCAGCTGACGAGGAGCAGCGCCCACCAGAAGCCGCGCCGGATCACCCACAGGAAGACGGGGATGAACAGGCTCAGCACCACGAACAGGCCCATGATGTTGAACGGCCACGGCCCCATCTCGAGCAGCAGGAACTGCCGGATCGCGAACCAGGGCGGCGGGTAGGCCAGCAGCTGCATCGCGTTCGGGTACAGGTCGTACACCCGGCCCTCGGCGCCGACGCCCCCGGTGCCGGTCCCCCGGTCGGTGAAGGTGGTGATCGCATCGGTGTTCAGGAACGGCACGAAGCTCAGCGCGAAGACGACCACGATCACCGCCAGGGTGACGACGTACTGCTTCCGCGCCCGCTTCCACGCCCCGACGGCCGCCACCCACTCGCCGAACTTCTTGATCGCGAACGGGTACGTCATGCCGAGCACCATGCCGGACAGGAACACGAACATCTCGGCGCCGGTGATCGCACCGGTGGCGTGCAGCGTGATGTACGAGTAGGGCCCGCCGATCTCGATGTGCGTGATCACCACCGCGAGGATGATGAACCCGCGGAAGAGGTCGAGGCGCAGGTCGCGCCCGGGCTTGCCGTCGTCGGGGTACCGCCAGCTCGGCAGCAGCCGTCCGACGAGCCCGCTCAGCAGGAACGCCGCTGCGAGGCCGAAGGCGCACCAGACGATCCACGCCATCTGGTCGCCGCCGGTCTCGTACTGCTGGCTGATCGCCGCGGCACCCTCCTGCGTCGTCACGCGCTCCGTCACCGGTCCGAGGACGAAGTCCCCGGCCTGTTCGAGGTCCGTCCGGAAGGACCCGGCGATCCCGGGGTCGGCCGTGTCCCGCCAGTCGGCGACGCGGTTGCCGGCCTCGGGCTCGCGCCGGTTCGTCTCGAGGAACGTCACGCCCCGGACCTCGGGGTGGTCCTGCACGGCGGCGATCACCTGCCGCCACCACGCCTGCTTGACCGGGAGCTCGGCCGCACCGCGCAACGAGTGGTCGTACAGCGCGCCGGTGTCGAGCAGCATCGGCCGGTCCTCGCCCTGTGCGAAGCGCTCGGTGAACGTGCCCTCGGACTGCGTCTGCTCGTACCCCCAGGTCTCGTCGAAGCGTGCCGCGACCTCGCCGTCCTGCGGGACCTCGTTGCGGGTCAGCGGGACGTCGCGACCGGCGGCCTCGGTCGCCTTGCCCTTGCCGAAGAAGAACATCGACAGCCCGACCCAGTCGACGCTCTCGGCGCCGGGCCAGTACGGGCCGTAGGGGTCGTCGGCGGCGGTGAGTCGGCCGTCGCCGTCGGTGTCCAGCTCGGCGACGTCGCTGCCCGACAGGGTCTGCAGCCGCCCGGCGGACTCGCCGAACGGGTAGCCCGCGCCGTACGACGGCGACCACACCATGGCAGCGTCGGAGTCACCCGCGTGCACGGCCGCGGCCAGCGTCCGGAACGCCGGGACGAACGCGGTCGGCTGCTGTCCCCAGCGAACCCACGTGCCGTTCATCTGGGGAGCGAAGCGCACGAGCAACTGGGTGTCGTACTGCCGGTGGACCTCCTCGAACAGCCGGTTCGCCGCGGCCGCGTCGGCCTTCGTGAGGGACCGCAGCGACCGCGACGGCTCCAGGCTCACCGCGAGCACCGCGCCCTGGGTCGCCGCCGCGCGGGTCGCCCGCAGGAACTCGTCCCGTGCGCTGCGGTCGAAGGGGTACTCGATCTCGACCCCGTAGACCGACGGCGTCGCGCCGAGCCGACCCTCGTACCCGTCGGGGGCGTCGCTCCCCCAGTCGAGGTCCGGGCCGAACCACACGCGCCCGTCGGAGGGCGTCTCGCCGGCACGAGACGGAGCCGACACGGCCGACGCGGGGAGCGCCCCGCCGAGCAGCAGCGTCCCGACGACGACGAGGAACGCGACGGCCTTCGCCAGCGCGCCCCTCACCGGTTGCACGCCAGGGTCCAGATGTTGTGGCCGCCGGTGTGCTCGTGCTCGAGGCGGTCGAGCGCGGCGATCGCCAGCGCGAGGCCGCGACCGCTCTCCTCGTCGGGGTCGGCCATGGTCACGGCGGACAGGTCGACGTCGGCGGGGCGCCCGTTGTCGGTGAGCACCGCGACGAGCTCACGGTCCGTGGCGCAGAGCTCCACCGTGTACCCGCGGCCGGCCTCGGCATCGGTGCGTCGCGTGTGCTCGACGATGTTGGCGGCGATCTCGGCGAGGGCGGTCTCGAGCGAGAAGCGGAGACGGGCGTCGTCGATCGCCATGGTGTCCCACCAGGCGCCGAAGCGGTCCTGCACGACGTCGAGCGACTCGGCGACGGCCGGGACGTCGAAGGTCAGGTCGTGGTCGGTCACAGTGGGCCTCCTGCCGTCGAGGACACGTGTTCGGACTGCGGCGTCCCCGCCTCCGGTCCGCGGTAGAGCACGGCGCGGACGACGATGCTGAAGATGAACAGGTCGAAGATCACCCACGCGGTGTTCACGAGCGGCGCGATGCCGTCCGCCTGGCCCGTGGCGTACCGGATCGCGATCATCACGAGGGCGGCGACGAGCGCACCCATCGCGTACAGCTGGGGCTTCACGAGGTCCCACCGCGGTCGCTGGTCGGACTCGTCCTTGACCTTCGGCGTGACCCGGAACCCCAGTGGCTTGCCACGGAACACGTTCTCGAACGCGCTCGTCACCGACTCGATCCAGACGGGGAACAGCGCGAGCGAGTACTGCTGCCCGCGCCACGTGGGTCTGCCGGCGGCCACCACCCAGAACAGCAGCTGGTTGAGCACGAGGAACGGGATGAGCCGCACGAAGAAGTCGACGCTGTAGGCCTGCACGGGCACGACACCGAACGACAGGCAGAGCACCGGGGCCGCGATGTACACGATCGCCGCGAAGCCCGACAGGTAGCTCCACATGGTCGAGAAGTACATGAGGCGCTGCCCCCACGACAGGCCCTTCTGCACGAGGGGGTTCTCGCGGAAGAAGACCTGCATGGTGCCCTGCGCCCAGCGGAGTCGCTGCACGAGCATGGTGGGCAGGTCCTCCGGCGCGAGGCCCTTCGCCAGGATCTCGTCGTGGTACGCGGACCTCCATCCCAGGCCGTGCAGGCGCATCGCGGTCGCCATGTCCTCGGTCACGGAGATCGTGGCGAGCGGCATGATCGGCTGGGCCTCGTCGTCGCGGTTCACGTCGAGCGCCCGGGCGAGCACCGCGATGGACTCGATCGCGGCCACCGGCGAGGCGTCCCGTCGTCCGAGCACGTCGAGGGCAGCGTCGTCGAGGCCGGCGAAGGTGTCCGCCTCGGTCGACATCGCGGCGAGCTCCTGCAGGTCACGGCGGACCGACTCGAGGTCGGCGGCGGCGAACCGGTACGCGATCGCGTCGATGCCGCGCTGGAAGTCGTAGGTGACGTCGCCGAGCGGTTCGCCGCGGTCGATCTGGTCACGGGCACGGTCGACGACCTGCTCCGCACCGTCGAGCGCGTCGAGCACCCGCGGGTCGGTCTCGGTCTCGCGGGCTCGTGCGAGCAGCTTCCGCGACGTCCTGATGGTCCGCTCGACGGACTCCTCGACCTCGCGCACGTAGCGGGTCACGCCGAGCTGCATGAGTGCCTCGCGCCGCAGGATCGCGTTCGATCCGCAGAAGAACGCCGCGTTCCAGCCGTCCTTCGACTGCTGGATGGGCCCGTAGAACAGCGGAGCCTGGCTGCCGAGCAGGTCGGCCTCGGGCACGTTCTCGAACCACTGCGGCGTCTGGACCAGCGCCATGCGCTCGTCCTTGAAGTAGCCGAGCGTCCGGTCGAGGATCGACGGCTCCGGGACCTGGTCGGCGTCGAGGATGAGCAGGAACTCGCCCTGCGTCGCGAGCAGCGCGTTGTTGAGGTTGCCGGCCTTCGCGTGCCGTGGCCGGTCGACCCAGTCGGCGCCGCGCGTGATCACGCCGATGCCGAGGGACTCGGCGGCGGCGCGCATCTCCGGGCGGTTGCCGTCGTCGAGGATCCACGTGGCGTGCGGGTGCGTGATCGCCTTCGCCGCACGGGCGGTGCGGACGACCAGCTCGACCGGCTCGTTGTACGTCGTGATGAAGACGTCGACGGTGACGTCCCCGGCGGGCTTCGTCGGCGGTTCCCCGCGTTCGCGGAGTCGCCAGGCGCCGAACGCGAACAGCAGCGAGTCGATCACGCTGTAGGTCTCCGCGAGGATCAGCGGCACCGCGATCCACCACGAGTGCCAGTTCACCGAGCCGATCCAGCGCCAGACGATGTAGTTGACGCCGGCGATCGACGCGAGGAGCGCGACGGTGCGCACGGTCGCGAGCCGCTTGGTCGGGGTACCGGTGGTGAGTCGGCGACGGTCCTGACGGCTGACGTCGAGCGCGGTCATCGGCGTCCTTCCTGCTGCAGCCGGCGAGCGCTGGGTGAGTGCGCCGTACCGCCCTGTCTACCGCAGGCAGGGCACCGCTGTCAGCCCGCCGCCCCGTCCGCGGGGTGAGATCGGCTCATCCGGGCGCTGCGAGCCCCAGATCGTGCGCGAGGCGGACGATCACCTCGTCGAAGTACGCCGCCGGGTCGGTCACCGAGCCGACCGCGTGCCCGAACAGCTCGAACGACAGGACGCCGAACACCGTCGTCCAGGCGATCAGGGTCCGCAGGACGACCTCGGGCGAGGGGTCGTCGTGGAAGCCGCGCTCTCGTGTGTAGGCGACCGCGTCGGCGACGGCGCCCGGCGCTGCGGGCCGCGAGCCGATCGCGGGACCGGCACCGAGCCTCCAGTCCGGAGCCAGCTCGGACCCGGCGACTCCCGACCACGCGTCGGTGACGACGCGGACGAGCACGTGCGTCGTCCGCGAGGCGGGCTCGACCGTGTCCTGCGGTGCGACGTACCCGGGCACGGGTGAGCCGTACAGGAGCGCGAAGTCCCCGGGGTGCCCGATCGCCCACTGCCGGACGGCACGACACGCGGCGACCCAGCGGCCGACGTGGTCGGACCGGTCGACCGGCGCCTCTGCCGCCTCGACCGCGGCGCCGAGTTCGTCGTAGTCGAGCACGAGCAGCGCGGTGAGCAGGTCGTCGCGGCTCGGGAAGTACCGGTACACGGCGGAGGACACCAGGCCGACGTCACGAGCGACGGCGCGCAGGCTCAGCTGCGCCGGTCCCTCCTCGGTGAGCCGGGCGCGCGCGGCCGCGAGGATGCTCGCGTGCACGGCCTCCCGTGCCAGGGACCGGGCGGTCCTCGCCTTCTCCACCATGCCGTCAAGCGTGCCACGGGAGAGCACTGCACACAAACGAGAGCACTGCTCTTGCATCGGAGCCCGTCCGGCTGCATGATGGCTTCCGAGAGCACTGCTCTCCCGAATCTCAGGAGGAACCATGCCCCGTCACCACGTCGTCGTCGGCGCCGGCCCCGTCGGTCGCCACACTGCGGCACTGCTGTCCGAGCGTGGCGACGAGGTCGTCGTCGTCACCCGCTCCGGACGCGACACCGGTCTGCCCGGGGTCCGCCACGTCGGGCTCGACGCCGCCGACGCGGACGCCCTGACGGCCGTCGCGGACGGCGCGGCAGCACTCCACAACTGCGCGAACCCCGGCGACTACACGCAGTGGGAGCGGGTGTGGCCGCCGCTGGCGTCCTCCCTCCTCACCGCCGCCGAGCGGACGGGTGCCGTGTACGCGATCACCGGGAACCTGTACCCGTACGGCCCGGTCGACGGACCGATGCGCGCGGACCTGCCCGACGCCGCGACCGACCACAAGGGCGTCCTGCGGGCCCGGATGTGGGCGGACGCGCTGGCGGCGCACGAGGCCGGACGCATCCGCACGGTCGAGGTCCGCGGCTCGGACTACGTCGGCCCGGGCACCGGCGTCAACGGGCACGTCACGCGGGTGCTCCCGACCGCGATGCGGGGGAAGCCCGTCACCGTGATCGGGCGCTCGGACCAGCCGCACTCGTACACCGACGTCGGCGACGTCGCGCGGCTCCTCGTCGCCGCGGCGGACGACGAGCGGTCGCACGGTCGGACCTGGATCGTCCCGACCAACGCACCGCGGACCCAGGAGCAGGTCCTCACCGAGATGCTCCGGACGGCCGGTCGGCCCGCCGTCCACGTGCGGTCACTGCCGATCGGCCTGCTCCGCGGGATCGGCGCGGTGTCCCCGTTCATGCGGGAGGTCGCGCAGCTCGGCTACCAGTGGTCGGCCCCCTACGTGGTCGACGACACCGCGACCCGGTCGCACTTCGGGTTCGGCCCGACGCCCTGGGACGAGGTCTGCCGCCGCACGGTGGACGGGCTGACCGTCTGAGCCGACCGGACGGGAGGCACGACCCGCGACGGGCGGGCGGCTCGCGTCCGTCCCGGAGTCGGCCCGGCAGTGGGCAGGGCCGATGGGGTCCCGCGACGCGACTGCGCGACCCCGGAGAACGGGGTCGCGCAGCGGATCAGTGGCCGGTCAGTGGCCGGTCAGTGGCCGGTCAGTGACCGACCGATGGCTGGTCAGTGCCGGGGCTTGCGTGCCGGACGGTCGTCGTCGCGGCGGTCGTCACGGCGGGGACGGTCGTCCCGACGGGGCGCACGCGGTCCGCGGTCGTCGCGGTCGTACCGACGGGCACCGCCGCGGCGGTCCGGCGCGATCTCGATGAGCTTCCCGCTGATCCGGGTGTCGGCGAGCCGGTCGAGCACGCCCGGGTCCATGCTCTCGGGCAGCTCGACGATCGAGAAGTCGGGTCGGATCTGGATCGCGCCGAAGTCGTCGCGCCGCAGGCCGCCCTCGTTCGCCAGGGCGCCGACGATCTGGCGCGGCTCGACGCGGTGGCGACGCCCGACCTCGATCCGGTAGGCGGTCATCGGCTGCGAGCGGCGCGGCCCACGGTCCTCGCGGCCACCACGGTCGTCGTCACGGTCGCGGCGCTCACCACGGCGGCCGTCGCGGTCCACCTGGTTGCGGAGCTGGTCGTCGGCCGGGTCGAGCAGCAGCGGCGAGTCACCCTGCGCCACGACCGCGAGCGCGGCCGAGACGTCCTCGGCGGGCACGTCGTGGTTGCGGACGTAGTGCGCGATGACGTCACGGAACTTCTCGATGCGGTCCTGCTGCTCGAGCGCCGCGGTGATCGCGTCGTCGAACCGGCTCAGGCGCGTCTCGTTGACGTCCTCGACCGTGGGCAGCTGCATCTGCGTGAGCGGCTGCTTCGTGTGGCGCTCGATGGCCGACAGGAGCCGGCGCTCGCGCGGCGTGACGAAGCTGATCGAGTCACCCTTGCGGCCCGCGCGACCGGTGCGGCCGATGCGGTGCACGTAGGACTCGATGTCGACGGGGATGTCGAAGTTCACGACGTGGGTGATGCGGTCGACGTCGAGGCCACGGGCGGCGACGTCGGTGGCGACCAGGATGTCGAGCTTGCCGGACTTCAGCTGGTTGACCGTGCGCTCGCGCTGCGCCTGGGCGACGTCACCGCTGATCGCCGCCGCGGCGTACCCGCGGGCGCGGAGCTTCTCGGCCAGGGTCTCGGTCTCGCTCTTCGTGCGGACGAAGATGATCATGCCCTCGAAGTCCTCGACCTCGAGGATGCGGGTGAGCGCGTCGACCTTCTGCGGGTACGACACCATCAGGTAGCGCTGCGTGATGTTCGCGGCGGTCTTCGTCTTGGTCTTGACGGTGATCTCGGACGGGTCGTTCAGGTACTGCTGCGAGATGCGACGGATCTGCGCGGGCATCGTCGCCGAGAACAGCGCGACCTGCTTGTCGTCCGGCGTCTCGGCCAGGATCGTCTCGACGTCCTCGGCGAAGCCCATCTTGAGCATCTCGTCGGCCTCGTCGAGCACGAGGTACTTCAGCTGGGACAGGTCGAGCGTGCCCTTGGCGATGTGGTCCATGATGCGACCGGGCGTGCCGACGACGACGTCGACGCCACGGCGCAGCGCGGACAGCTGCACGCCGTACGCCTGGCCGCCGTAGACGGGCAGGACGTGCACGTGCTTCATGTGCGACGCGAACTGCTCGAACGCCTCGCACACCTGCAGCGCGAGCTCACGGGTCGGCGACAGCACGAGGGCCTGGGGCACCTTGCTGCCCGACTCCATGCGGGACAGGATCGGCAGCGCGAACGCCGCGGTCTTGCCGGTGCCGGTCTGCGCGAGGCCGACGACGTCGCGCCCCTCGAGCAGCGTCGGGATCGTCGCTTCCTGGATGGCGGAGGGGGTCTCGTAGCCGATGTCCTTGACGGCCTTGAGCACCGGATCGCTCAGGCCGAGGTCGGCGAAGGTCACCACGGGCCCCTCGTCGGCGGTCTCGGTGGCGGTGGCGGTGTCCGTGCTCATGGGGAAACGGTACCTCGGACGGCGGACGCCCGCTGACGCGACCGGGCGAGCGGTGGCCGGACGGGAGGCGCGTGGCGGCGCCGCGACGCGCCTCCCGTCCGTCGCCATTTAGTTGCATTCCGGAACCACCGGATGTATCGTTGCGCGGTCTGCAAAGTTACACAGTACGAAAAAGGAGTTCGATGACCGCCACCGCACCCGTCTCGGTGCAGCAGGGCCGCGACACCGCCGGCCCCGACGCGGCGACCGGCGCGCACGCGCCCGGCACCTCCGGCCAGCAGCCGCTCATGACGCACCGCCAGATCCTCCTGGTGATCTACGGCCTGATGGCGGGCATGTTCCTGTCGTCCCTCGGCCAGACGGTGTTCGGCACGGCGATCCGCACCATCGGCGACGACCTGCACGGTCTCGACCAGCAGGCATGGGTGACCACGGCCTACCTGATCACGTCGACGATCGCGACGCCGATCTACGGCAAGCTCTCCGACATCTTCGGCCGACGGCCGCTCTACATCTTCGGCATCGTCGTCTTCATCCTCGGCGCCGTGCTGTCCTCGATGTCCACCTCGATGCTCATGCTCGCGGCCTTCCGTGCCGTGCAGGGCATCGGCGCCGGCGCGCTCATGTCGCTGCCGCTCGCGATCATGGGTGACATCCTCGCGCCGCGTGAGCGTGCGAAGTACCAGGGGTACTTCCTCGCCGTGTTCGGCATCTCGTCCGTCATCGGACCGCTCATCGGCGGCCTGCTCGCCGGCTCCTCCGAGATCCTCTGGATCACCGGGTGGCGCTGGGTGCTCCTCATCAACGTGCCGATCGGCGTCGCCGCGCTCATCATGGTGATCGTCTTCCTGCACCTGCCGAAGGTGCACGGCAAGGGCGACAAGCCGAAGGTCGACTGGTGGGGCGCGACGGCCGTCATCGTCACGCTCGTGCCGCTGCTGCTCGTCGCCGAGCAGGGCCGCACCTGGGGCTGGGGCTCGCCCGCCGCGATCGCCAGCTACGTGATCGGTGCGCTCGGACTCGTCGCACTGCTGCTCGTCGAGTCGAAGATGGGCGACGCGGCGATCATCCCGCTGAAGCTCTTCCGCTCCGGCACGTTCTCGATGGCGACCGTCATCGGGTTCCTGGTCGGCTTCGCGATGTTCGGCGCCATGCTGACCATCCCGCTCTACCTGCAGATCGTCGTGGGCCTGACCCCGACCGAGTCGGGCTTCGCCACGCTGCCGCTCGTCGGTGGGCTGATGATCGCGTCGATCACCTCGGGCCAGATCGTCGCCCGTGTCGGCCGCTACCGGATCTTCCCGGTCATCGGCACGTTCCTGGTGTCGGCCGGCTACGTCGTCCTGACCTTCATGACGATCGACAAGCCGCTCTGGTTCCTCATGATCGGCATGTTCCTGATCGGCCTCGGGCTCGGCTCGGTCATGCAGTCGCTGACCCTGGCGTCGCAGGGCTCGGTCGAGGCCCGGGACATGGGCGTCGCGACCAGCTCGGCGACGTTCTTCCGGCAGATCGGCGGAACGCTCGGCACCGCGGTGCTGCTCTCGATCCTGTTCTCGGTCATGCCGAGCAACATCCTGACGGCGACCGCGAACCAGGCCGACCTCAAGCCGGCGCTGTCGGCCGCACTCGACCCCGCGGTGGCGAGCAAGCCGGCCAACCAGGGCGCGATCGACACGATCTGGGCCCCGATCACCACCCCGCTGCAGCAGACCGTCCAGGGGAAGCTCGACGACGCCTCGGCGCAGGCGAAGCAGGCGGCCGACCAGGCCGTCACGCAGCAGGTCACCGCGGCCGTGCAGCAGCAGGTCGCCGCCGGTGCCGTGCCCGCAGCCGCGGCGCAGGGCGTGATCGACCAGCAGGTCGCAGCGGCCACCCCAGCCGCAGAGTCCGCAGCCCTCGAGGCCGTGGCGGACGAGGCGCACGCCAGCGTCCAGGACGGCACGGTGTCGGTCGACTGGTCGAACGCCTCGCAGCGGTCGTACTGGGTGGACGAGCTCACGCCGGCCCTGGCGAAGCAGATCGACGACGGCGCCAGTTCGGACTCCGCGGCGACGAGCACGAACGACACCTCGTTCCTCACCGGCGCCGACAGCCGCCTCACGCGGCCGTTCATGGCGGGCTTCAACGCCTCGTCCGTGACGATCTACTGGGTCGGACTCGGCGTGATCCTGCTCGCCTTCGTGCTCACCTGGTTCTTCCGGGTGCCGCCGCTGCGCCAGCGCTCGGCGCTGCAGGAACAGCACGACGCCGCGAACGGATCCTCGTCAGACGGCTCCTCGTCCGACGGTTCCTCGTCCGATGTCGACCGCTCGGCGCCGTCGGCCGAGGCCGAGCTCGAGGCCCGCGCCGGGCTCGCGGCAGCCGAGGCCGGATCGTTCACCGGGCCGATGACCGGCTCCACGCCGACCCAGCGTCGGTGACCCCCGGCCGCCCGCACCCCGCCCGGGGTGCGGGCGGCCTCCCCGTGCCGGACCCGTCCGGCGCAGACGACCCGGGCCACCGCAGGACACGGTGGCCGCCCAGCACCACAGGAGTGCACGTGAGCACCACAGCAGCACCGGAGCCGGTCACCGCGCCGTGCACGTTGCGCGAGCGGAAGAAGCAGCAGACCCGGCAGGCGCTCCACGACGCCGCCCTGACGCTCGTCTCCGAGCACGGTCTCGACGGCGTCACCGTCGAGCAGATCTGCAGCGACGCCGACGTCTCCCCGCGGACCTTCTTCAACTACTTCACGTCGAAGGCGCACGCGGCGCTCGGTCTCGACACCGTCGAGGTGCCGGAGTGGGCGGCCACGCGCTTCGCCGAGGCGGACGGCCGACTCGTCGACGACCTGTGCGTCCTGATCGCCGCGACCGTCCCGCTCTCCCAGGACCGCCGCCGGATGAAGGAGCTCCTCGTGCTCCGACCCGAGATGGCACCGATGGTCATGCAGTGGATGGCCGAGTCGCGGCAGTCGCTCCTCGCCACGGTGTCGTCGCGCACCGACGAGCAGACCGCTCGCACGGCCGTCGGACTCGTGCTGTCCGCGCTGTCCGAGGTCGCGCACCGCGACACCGTCGGTGACAGCGACGAGCTCGCGGTGAAGCTCCGCACCGTCGTCGCCGAGATGGGCGCGATCGCCGCGTCCTGATCCGCGCCCGCGGTGCGACGCACGGTGCCGCACGGCGCTGCGGGGTTCCACAGGGTCCCTTCGGGAAGCCGCAACCGATCGTCCGCGAAGGTTCCTCGCCGCCTACGCTCGCGGCACCGGACGTACCCGACGACCGGTCCCGGCGCGGTCTCCCGACGCTCCGGGGATCCGCGAGGAGCACCATGCACCACGTCCCGAGCGCTCGGTCCGCAGCGCGCACCACCGCAGCGGCTGCCGCCGTGCTGGTCGCCGCCGCACTCGGCGTCCTGCCGGCCGCCACGGCCCGGGGCGCCACCCAGCCCGTGTCGGCGTCGACAGCGTCGTCGTCGCCGACACCGGTCACCCCGCCGACGACGGCGGACGTGCCGTCCTGGGCAGCGGCCACCAGCGAGTCCTCCCCCCAGGTGCTCCCGACCGTCCGGGCCGGCGAACCGTCCTCCGCCGACCTGCGCGCACGGGACGCCGACGGAGCCACGTACTCGCTCACCACCGCCGACGGCGCCACGGCCCACCCGGACGACGGGCTGACCTTCGCCCACGGTGTGCTCTCCGGCACCCCGACCCACGCGGGCACCGCCACCGTGCGGGTCACCGCGACGACCGCGGTCGGCTCCGCGGAGCACTGGGTGCGCTGGACCGTCCTGCCGGCTGCCGCCACCGGCGTCGGCGTGGTCGTCCGCACCGTCCCCGCCGCGTCGGACGGTACGTACACCTGGGTCGGTGCCGACGGCCGGGTCTACCCGGATCCGCTGAGCGTGGCGCTCGGCGGCTCCCTCACGCTCGAACCGTGGACGACCGACCGGTTCGGCAACACGGTGGCGGTCGCCGAGGACGCCGAGGTCCGTGCGAGCGACGACGCCGACCGGGTCGACCGCGCCGACGGGACCGTCACGGTGACCTTCACCGGTGCGGCGTCGCAGACCGTCCGGGTGTCGCTCGACGGCACCGCGACCACGTTCCCGGTGCGGGTGACCGGCGGACGGGCGGCGACCGCTCCCGAGGGAGACGCCACCACCGCAGCTCGGGTCGGGCAGGACCCGGACGGTGGTTCGTCGAGCGCCCGCTCCGTCGCGGACACCGCCGGTGAGCTCGCCTGGACCGGGGCCGATGCCGCCGTGCCGATCGGCTGGGCCGTGGCGCTCCTCACGCTCGGCACGGCCGTGGTCGGACTGCGCCGGGCGCGTCGGACGCGGCACCGCGCCTGAGCCGGGCGGCCGGCCCGAGACGCCGGCGTTTCGCCGTGCCGGACGGGTCCGAGACGCCGGCGTCACCGCGAGACGCCCCCGATCGCGCGAGACGCCGTCCTCTTCGGCGGCGTCTCGGCACGACACCGGCGTCTCGGCACGACGGCGGCGTCTCGGCACGACGCCGGCGTCTCGGCACGACGCCGGCGTCTCACATCGACCACGGACAGGGAGGCCGAAGGGGGCCCGCCTGCGAGCACCGGAGTACGGTCAGCCCATGGACGGCACAGCCCCGACCCCGTACCTCCTGCTCCCCGGCACCGCCCGCACGGCGCTCGCCCGCTGGCAGCAGGTCTTCGGCGGCGACGTCCGCGTCACCTCGTACGAGGAGGCCGCTCGCGAGGACGGGCCGCCCGGCGCCGTGGCGCACGGCGAGCTCGTCGGCCCGGTCCGGCTCTTCGCCGCCGACACCGGCCCCGACGACACCGCGCTCGCGGTCTCCGGCCTGTTGTTCGCCCTGCTCGGGAGCGCCCGGCCCGAGGTGCTCCGGCGGTGGTTCGTGGACCTGGCCTCCGACGGCACGGTGGTCGACGACCTCCAGGAGCGGCCGTGGGGCGACTGGGACGGAACGGTGCGCGACGCGTTCGGGGTGACCTGGTTGATCGGGTTCGAACGGTCAGCGCTCGACGACCAGGACTGACCAGCCTCAGTCCGTCGGGTGCTCGTCGGACCCGAGCGGGAGCAACGGCGCCCAGAACGCGTCCGGGCCGTCCGTGACGACGGCGTCGGCCTCGAAGCGGAACCCGTACCCGCGCACGAAGCCGAGGGCTGCGACCCGCTCGTCCTCGGCATCGTCGGACGCAGCGTCGGGGAGGTGCACGCCGTGCCCCATCCGGACGCCGGAGTCGCTGACGAGGGTGAGGTCCCACCGGCCCTCCTCCGCGCGCTCGATCCGGACGACGGCGGCCTGTGCAGCGGTGAAGTCAGCCATGCAGCGGATCCTACGGACGGCCGCCCGGGCGCGTTCAGGGTTCCGACGCCCGTACCCTGACCGCATGGACACCCCACAGCCGTCCGGCACGACGAAGCGCCGGATCACCCTCGACCTCGGTCGCCCCCTGCTGACCTGGGGAGCCCGACCGACGGTGACGATCGACGGCGTCGGTCACCCGGCCCAGTGGGGCACCGGCACGTGGGCGGTCGCCGACGACGGGTCGACCCGGATCGGCGTCTCCTGCTTCAACCGCCTGTGGCACTTCGGCACCGCCAGCGGCACGGTCGGCGATGCCGACGGCTTCGCCTACCGCAGCGGCGCACTGCCACTGGGCCGCGGTCGGCTGACCGCCCGTCGCACCGCAGGCTGAGCCCGGAGGCGCGGTGCCGGTGGGCGGTCCCGCTCACCGGCACCGCGCCTCCCGTCAGTCGTAGATCGCGATCCAGTCGACGCTCACGTGCCCCGAGGCGCCCGCCGGCACGCGCCCACCGGTGTCGGTCTCGGCCTGCAGCGTGACCCGCATCGGCTTCGTCGGCACGGCCTTCGTCGTCGACGCGACCAGCTTGCCGTCCCAGAAGAAGCGGACCACCTTGCTGTCCCACTCGGTGGTGGCGACGTGGTAGCTGCTCGTGTCGGTGGCCGCGAAGGTCTCACGCTCCGGCTGGAAGGTCATGGCACCGTTCCGCAGGCTGCCCGGGATGGCCGACGCGGGTCGGGGCTTCGCGCCGAGGGCCGCTTCGGGCCAGTCGATCTCGCCCTCGTTCCACCGGTCGCTCGACGGCCACAGGATCACGACGAACTTGTACCCGGGGGTCTTCGTGGTCTTGTAGCGGATCGAGACGCGGCCGGTGCGGTGCGGCGCGTAGCCGTCGGGCATGACGGCCGCGGCGAGCGGCTGACCGCGGTCGGACCGCAGCCAGAAGTCGAGCGCACCGTTCTGCACGCTCAGCACCTTCGACGGCGTGTAGCGCCCCTGACCGCTCGTGTCGGAGAACCCGTCGTACAGGCCCATGCCCGGGTACTTCGCGGCGACCTCGCCCGCCGGCGCGGCCGTGGCGAAGTCCTGCCGGTAGGTCTGCTTCCAGGTCCGACCGTTCGACACGACGGTGCCCTTCGGGGCGGAGGTCGTCGTGGTCGACGTCGGTGCGGCGGACGCGGAGGGGGGAGCCGAGACATCGGCGACCGCGCCGACTGCGAGCACGGCGACGGTGAGGGCTGCGACGATCGAGGACTGCAAGGGGCGCTCCTGCCTGTGGGCGCCGACGTGGGTGGCGTCGGCGGACCGTGGTGGTGGTGCTCGGTGTGCCCTGCTGTGTCGGCTCGGGAAGGGCTGCCGTCAGTGGAACGACGGGCGGCTGCCAGGCAACCCCCAGTGGCGTACCCCGTTCGCGCGAGCAGAACGGTCTGACTGCTCGCCGCTCCGCGGATGTCGGCGCGGACCCGCCGTCACACGTACCCCGATCTGGGGGAAGCGCCGGCCGGTGGGAGGGCGCGGGACGGACGCCGGTGACCGCTCCAGTAGGGTGAGCGACATGTCAGTCGGGTTGCTCGCCGTGGTGGACGACATCCTCTCCGCGGCCCTCAAGGCCAGCGCGAAGACCGCGGGGGTCGTGATCGACGACGCGGCGGTCACTCCGCAGTACGTCCAGGGACTGCAACCGGCTCGCGAACTCCCCGTCGTCGGGCGCATCGCGCTCGGCAGCCTCTTCAACAAGTTCGTCATCATCATCCCGTTGGCGCTGCTGCTGTCGGCGTTCGCCCCGTGGGTGCTGCCCTGGCTGCTCGTCATCGGCGGCACGTACCTGTGCTTCGAGGGCGCCGAGAAGGTCACCGAGTGGTTCGGTGTGCACCACGAGGCCGCCGGCGACGCGCAGCCGACCACGGAGCCCAAGCTCGTCTTCGGCGCCGTGCGCACCGACCTCGTCCTCAGCACCGAGATCATGCTCATCGCCCTGTCGAGCCTGGACACCGGGCTCGACTTCTGGCCGAAGGTCGGTGCCCTCGCGCTGATCGGGCTCGGGATGACGGCCCTGGTCTACGGCGCCGTGGCGCTCCTGGTGAAGGTCGACGACATCGGCCTGCAGATGATGAAGAACGACTCCCGGCGGACCCGCCGTGCCGGTGCGCGGATCGTGCGCGCGATGCCGACGGTGTTCCGGGTCATCAGCATCGTCGGCACGGTCGCCATGCTCTGGGTCGGTGGGCACCTGGTGATCGCGAACCTGGCGGAGACGTTCTGGGCGGGCCCGGAGGAACTGCTGCACGTGGTCGAGCACGCGGTCGAGGCCGCCGGCCCGGTCGTCACGTGGATCGTCGACACCGCGGTGTCGGCCGTGTTCGGGCTCGTGCTCGGCATGGTCGTGGTCGGCATCGTGCTCGGTGTCGGTCGCCTGCGGGGCCGCGCACACTGACCCGGCCGGGCTCCCCCGACGGCACGGTCCGCGCGGTCCTCCTGGCGCGCTGTGGACGTGGCCGGCAGGTCGTCACCGCGACCGGGCGGAGTGCTGCGGCAGCCCGGTCCGGCCGAGGGACGGGGGTCTCAGGCGTCGCCGACCGCGGTCTCCCACTGGTACCAGGCCTCGAGCTGCGCCTGCGCACTGCCGAGGGCACTGTGCGACCCGCGCACCGATCCGTCCTCGGACTCGAGCTCGTACTGCCGCTGGAGCGTGATGCGGGCCAGCACGCGGCCGTCGGCCCACGCCGACCAGGAGGCGTCGCTGTCCTGACGCCAGGTGAGGTCGTTCCGGTGTGCCATGGTGCGGCTTCCGTTCGGTGCCGCAGGAGCCCGGGTGGCGGAACGACCCGTCGGACGCTACGCCGTCCGCCTGGACGGTGCTCAGCCGCACGGACGGCGCTCAGAGCTCGACGTCGCTGCCCATCGTCACCGTGCGCTGTGCCGGCAGCCCGAAGCGCGCTGCCGGATCGGCCGCGTTGTGCGCCAACCCGACGAAGAGCTTCTTCCGCCAGCGCGCCATGCCGCGGTTGCCTGCCTGCGGTCGGAGCGCACCGCGCGAGATGAAGTACGACGCCCCGGCGATCGCCTCCGGATCGACGTCGAGCACCTCGGCCAGGCACGCGGCGTGCAGTGCCCGCGGCAGGTCCTGGTCGTCGGAGAACCCGAACTTCACCGTGATGTGGTCGATGCCGTCGTCCTCGTACCCGAGGTCGTCGCGGAAGAACGCCTTGGCATGCGGCACGTGCGGCACGTTCGCGGTGAGCACCGAGACGATGATCACGGTCCGGTGCACCACGTGGTTGTGCTCGACGTTCGCGCGGAGCGCCAGCGGGGTCGTCTCCTTGTTGGGGTGCGGGAAGATCGCGATGCCCTCGACCCGTGGGACGTGCTTCGTGTTGATGCGCTCGATGAACTCGGCGAGTGAGCCCTCGCGTTCCTTGCGTTCCTCCTGCACGAGCTGCCGCCCCCGGCGCCAGGTCGTCATCAGCGTGATCACCGCGAGGGCGATGAGCAGCGGGACCCAGCCGCCGTGCACGATCTTCGACAGGTTGCCGGCCAGGAAGGTCAGCTCGAGCCCGCCGAAGACCACCGCGGCCAGCACGAGCTTCCACGTCGCCCAGTGCCAGAGCGGCTTGACGACCAGGAGCAGCAGCAGCGTGTCCACGACCAGCGCGCCGGTCACCGACACCCCGTACGCGGTGGCGAGGCTCGCCGACGACCGGAAGGCGAGCATGATCGCGAGGACACCGATGAAGAGCAGCAGGTTGACCGCCGGCAGGTAGATCTGGCCGCCTTCCTCCCGCGAGGTCTGCCGGATCGTCAGGGGCGGCAGCAGCCCGAGCTGGACGGCTTGACGCGTGAGCGAGAAGGCGCCGGAGATGACCGCCTGGCTCGCGATCACCGTGGCCATCGTCGCGAGCACGACGACCGGGATCTGCAGGGCGTCCGGGAAGAGCAGGAAGAACGGGTCCTTCGCCGCCGAGGGGTCCTGCAGCACCAGCGACGCCTGGCCGAGGTAGTTGAGCACGAGCGCCGGGAACACCACGAAGAACCAGGCGCGGAGGATCGCCGGACGGCCGAAGTGGCCCATGTCCGCGTACAGCGCCTCGGCCCCGGTGATGACGAGCACGACGGCACCCATCGCCACGAACGTGATGTACGGGTGGGCGACGAGGAAGGAGATCGCCCAGGTCGGCGAGAGCCCCTGCAGCACGCCGGGGTGCGCGACGATGTGCGGGACGCCGGCCGCGGCGATGACCACGAACCAGAGCAGCATCACCGGACCGAACAGGTTGCCGACCTTGCCGGTGCCGAACCGCTGCACGAGGAACAGCAGCACGAGGATGACGGCCGCGATCGGCACGATGAGGTGCTCGAGCGACGGCGCCGCGGTCGAGAGCCCCTCGACCGCGGAGAGCACGGACACGGCCGGGGTGATGACCGAGTCGCCGTAGAAGAGCGAGACACCGATGATGCCGATCACCAGGAAGACCGTCGCGCCCCCGCGCCGCTTCGCGTAGAGCCGGCGCGCCAGTGCGGCGAGCGCCATGACCCCGCCCTCGCCGTCGTTGTCGGCGCGCATGAGCACGAGCACGTACTTGATCGACACGACGATCGTGACGCTCCAGAACATGATCGAGATGACGCCGTAGACGTCCTCCTGGTTCGCCTTCACGATGCCGCCGTCGATGGTGAACACCGTGCGGAGGGCGTACAGCGGGCTGGTGCCGATGTCGCCGAACACGACGCCGAGGGCGGTGAGGGCGAGGGCTGCGATGCCCTTCGCCGGCCCGTGCGAGGGGTCGTCGACGGTGTCGCTCGTCGGCGCCGGGGAGCGGGTCTCGGTCACGCTCGTCACTTCCGTCCGGGCCGTCCGGGCGACGGCCGCGGATCATCATCGCACCGGCGGAGCGTCGAGGCACTCGGCTGGCGCCCAACCGTGCACGAGTGTGCGGAGACCGGCTGTCGTGCAGGAGTCGTACCCCGTCCCCTCGACGCGTACAGGAACCGCGTCCTACCGTTCGGGTCGATGCGAGCGCGGACGTCCCGCGCACGGAAGGAGTGCACCATGGACCTCGACGGGTTCCAACCGGCCCAGCTGATCGTCTTCGTGATCGCGGTCGTCCTGGTGTTCGGCGGCCTGATCGCCAGCCGCCGGCGTCGCTGACCCGGCGCTCACCCGGTCTGCCGCCACGCGCGTCCGACGCGGGCGACCGACGGACGGGAGGCGCGGGACCGACGGGTGCCCTGCCTCCCGTCCGGTGGGCGGCGGTGGTCGCTGGTGGTCGCCGCCTCAGGCCGCCAGGTCGAGCAGCACGTCGTGCGCCACGCGCGCTGCGCGTGCCGACGCGTCGTCGAGGTGCTCCCGGAACTCGTCGCCGTCCGGTGCGCACAGGTCGCTGATCCCACGGATCGACAGGAACGGCATGTCGTGCACGTGCGCGAACTGCGCGATGGCCGCGGACTCCATGTCCACCGCTGCGACCGCGGGGAAGACCTCGCGCAACGCACGGGCGCGCCCCTCGGTGACGAAGACCTCGCTCGAGCCGATGGTCGCGGATCGGATGCGGTACGGCGTCCGAGCAGCGGCGGCGCGGGCGAGCATGCGGGAGTCGGGCGCGTACTGCGGCGGCATCCCGGGGACCTGCCCGAGCGCGTAGCCGAACGCCGTCGCGTCCGCGTTGATGTTCACGTAGTGCTCGCCGACGACGACGTCACCGATCTCGATGCCGCGCATGAGCCCGCCGGCGGTCCCGACGCTGAGCACCGGGACGGTGCCGAAGTCGTGGAAGCAGTGCGCGACGGCGGCCGTCGCGTTCGTGAACCCGATGCCGCTGCGGCGGAGGGCGACCACCGATCCGCCGACGTCGAGCAGGTGGTGCTCGTCGTGTCCGCCCACCGGCCCGTCGTCGATGACGACACCACCCAGCAGGGTGGCGACGGCGGAGAGTTCCTCGGTCATCGCGGCGATGACGACGGCGACGGGCGTTGCTTGCACCGACCGATCCTCGCACGGAGCGGCCCGGCTCCCGTGCACGACGGCGGTCACGCGGCAGAGGACGGCCCGGCCGGGCACCCCGCGGCGGGCAGTGCCACCTCGACGACGAGACCGCCCTCCGGACGTGCGGCGACGTCGAGCGTGCCACCGTGCGAGGTCACGATCGCCGCGACGATCGCCAGACCGAGACCGGCGCCGGCGTCGTCCTCGCGCCGCCGCGAGGCCACCCGTTGGAACGGCTCGGTGAGGGTCGGGACGACCGCGGCCGGCACGACGGCACCGGGGTTCTCGACCACGACGACCGACGCGCCCTGCCGGGTGCCCGTCGTGACGCGGACCCAGCCGTCCCGCCCCGGGCCGACGTTGTGGACGACGGCGTTCTGCAGGAGGTTCGTCACGAGCTGGAGCAGCAGGGACGTCGAGCCGGTCGTCCACGCCGTCGCCGTGACGGGCTCGACGTCGATGCCCCGCGCCTCGGCGAGGGGCAGGACGGTCTCGACGGCCTCGTCCGCCAGGAGCGACAGGTCCACCCGCTCGCGGTCCGGGAGCTCCCGGCCGGCTCGTGCGAGCACCAGCAGGGCCTCGGTCAGGTCGACCGCCCGCTCGTTCACGTTCCGCAACCGCTCGAGGACCCCGGCCGGGTCGCGGTCCGGCTCGCGGGCGGCGACCTCGAGCAGCGCGCGCGTCGTGGCCAGCGGCGTCCGCAGCTCGTGCGACGCGTTCGCCGCGAAGCGCTGCTGCTCCGCCACGTACGCCTCGAGCCGCCCGACCATGCCGTCGAACGCGTCGGCGAGGTCACGGAACTCGTCGCGTCGCCCGGGGAGCGCGACGCGGTGCGCGAGCGACCCGGCCGCGACCTGTCGCGTGGCGTCGGTGATCCGCTGGAGCGGCGCCAGCACCCGGCCGGCGAGGAACCACCCGCCGACCAGCCCGACGACCACGAGTGCCACGGACACCGCGGCCGCTGCGGGGACGAACGCACGGACGAGGTCGGAGCGGTCGGGGACGTAGCCGTCGGTCGTGGCCAGGTTCCCGACGGGCACGTACCGCAGGAGGAACACCCAGACCACGGCGAGGATCAGCGCTCCGGTGAGCACCACCACCCCCGCGTAGCTGAGGGCGAGTCGCACCCGCACGCTGGCGCCGCGGCGACGGTCGGTCACGAGCCGCCGTCCGTCACGCCGCCGGCACGCGGTCCGTCGGTGTCGATGCGGTAGCCGACGCCCGGCACGGTGGCGATCACCCACGGCTCCCCCAGACGCTTGCGGAGCGCCGACACCGTGATCCGGACGGCGTTCGTGAAGGGGTCCGCGTTCTCGTCCCAGGCGCGTTCGAGCAGCTGCTCGGCACTCACCACCCCGCCACCGGCGCGGACGAGGACCTCGAGCACGGCGAACTGCTTGCGGGTGAGGGCGACGTGGTGGCCGTCGCGGAAGACCTCGCGGCGGAACGGGTCGACCCGCAGCCCCGCCGCTTCGAGGACCGGTGGGCGGTGCTCGCCGCTCCGCCGTGCCAGCGCGCGGACGCGGAGCACGAGCTCCCGCAGTGCGAACGGCTTCGTCAGGTAGTCGTCAGCACCGACGGCGAAGCCGGAGACCTTGTCGTCGAGTCGGTCGGCCGCGGTCAGCATGAGCACCGGGACGCCGGCGTCGGTCGCGACCAGGTGTGCGGCGACCTCGTCGCCGGTCGGCCCGGGGACGTCCCGGTCGAGCACCGCGACGTCGTAGCGGTTCAGCGCGAGGAGCTCGAGCGCGGCGTCCCCGTCCTGCGCGACGTCGGCCGCGATGGCCTCGAGGCGGAAGCCGTCGCGGACGGCCTCGGCGAGCAGGGGTTCGTCCTCGAGGATCAGCACACGCACGGCACCGATGCTAGGCGGCGGTACGTGTCGGGAGCGTATGCGGAAACGCGTACGCTCCGACGACACGGTCCACGCTGCACTGGTCGACATGCAGCACCGTCCCGCTCCTCCCTCCGTCCCCGTCCCCGCACGACCGCGACGAACCGGGGCCGTCCTGGTCGTCGTCCTCCTCGCCCTCGTCGCGGCGGTCGCCGTCGTCCTCGTCGTGCTGTCCGCCGTCTCCGGCCGCCCCGGAGCGACCGGCGGCGCACCGGGGCACGGCCTCACCGGCGCCTCCGCCGGCACACACGACGACGGCACGGCCGGCGCCGCCACCGGATCCGCCGCCGGCGAGGTGCCGTCCGGCGCGTCGGTCTTCGACGACGACCTGCCCGCGGTCGCACGACTGCAGCCGGACCTGCTCGACGCGGTCCGTCGCGCTGCCCGGGACGCCGAGGGCGAGGGCGTGCGCTTCGTCGTGAACAGCGGCTGGCGCTCCCCCGCGCTCCAGGAACGACTCCTCGACGACGCCGTCGCCGAGTACGGCTCGCGGCAGGAGGCGGCGCGCTGGGTCTCGACGCCCGAGACGTCGCTCCACGTCCGCGGCGAGGCGATCGACATCGGGGACTGGGATGCGGCCACCTGGCTGCAGGACAACGGCGCTCGGTACGGGCTCTGCCAGGTCTACGACAACGAGGCGTGGCACTTCGAGCTCCGGCCGGACGCCCCCTCCGACGGGTGCCCCCGCAAGTACTGGGACCCGACCGGCGACCCGCGGATGCAGCAGTGACCGCGTCCGGGTCGCTCCTGACGGTCCACGACGACGCCATCCGCGCCAACACGACCTTCTTCGCCGCCCTGACGGGCGGACGGTTGATGGCGGTGCTCAAGGCCGACGGGTTCGGGCACGGGGCGGTCGCACGGTCCGTCCTGGAGGCCGGGGCCGGCTCCGTCGGTGTCACGAGCGTCGACGAGGCGCTCGCGGTCCGCGCCGAGGGCGTGACCGCACCGGTGCTGAGCTGGCTGAACCCACCGGACGCGGACTTCGCCGCGGCGGTCGGCGCCGACGTCGCGCTCGCCGTCGCCGACCCCGCCGTCCTGGTCGCCGTCGTGGTCGCGGCACGCGCCGTCGGTCGCGCGGCACGGGTGCACCTGCACGTCGACGTCGGCATGGCCCGCGAGGGGTGTGCGCCGGCCGACTGGGCAGCGCTGTGCTCGCTGGCGCGCGAGGCCGAGGGCACCGGGTCGGTCCGGGTCGTCGGCGTGATGGGGCACATGTCCTCGGCGGACCGCCCCGAGGACGACCAGAACGTCCGCGAACGCCTGCTCTTCGGCAACGCCGTCCGGACCGCCCGTCGCCGCGGGCTGACCCCGTCCACGGTGCACCTCGCGGCCACCGCTGCCACGCTGACCGGCGTCGGGGCCGGGTTCGACCTGCACCGGATCGGCGCCGGACTCTTCGGCATCGACCCCTCGGGCACGACCGACCGGCTGCGGCCGGCGCTGTCACTGACGACCGTGGTCGTGTCCTCGCGCTCGGCGCGGGCGGGCACCCGCATCGGGTACGGCGGGACGAGCACGACCGCGTCCGCGACGAACCTGGCGCTGCTGCCGCTCGGGTACGGCGACGGTCTCCCCCGCGCTGCCTCGGGCCGGGCCGAGGTCCTGGTCCGTGGGCGCCGGTGTCCGGTCGTCGGGCGCTTCTCGATGGACAGCGTCGTCGTCGACACCGGCACCGAACGCACGTCCCCGGGGGAACCGGTCACCGTGTTCGGCCCCGGGGACGGCGGCGAACCGACCGTCGCCGAGTGGGCGGCGTGGGCGGGGACGATCCCGCACGAGCTCGTCACGCGGATCGGCAGCCGGGTCGCCCGCGTGCACCGCACCAGCACCAGCACCAGCACCAGCACCAATCCGAGCACCGAGGAGCACCCGTGACCGACCGACCACACCACCGCGTCGCCGTGATCGGCGGCGGCGCGAACGACGAGCACGACGTGTCCCTGGCCTCCGCGGCGGCCGTCGTCGCCGCACTCCGCACCGGCGGCCACACCGCGGTCCCGCTGACCGTCGGCCGTGACGGCACGTGGCACGACGACGGCGGGGCGCTCCTGTCCCCGGCCGATGCCGTCGCCCGGTTGACGTCCTGCGACGCGGCCTTCCCGCTGCTCCACGGCGAGCACGGCGAGGACGGCGCCGTCGCCGGGCTGCTCGACCTCGTCGGCGTGCCCGTCGTCGGCTCACCGGTCCGAGCCGGCGCCCTCGCGGCGGACAAGTGGGTGACGAAGACGGTCGCCGGCGCGGTCGGCATCGCCTGCGCGCCCGCCGTGCGCGTCGCGGCAGCGGTGTCGGCGAACGAGGCAGCGGCGGCCGTCCCGTCCGCACCCCCGCTCGTGGTGAAGCCGACGTCGGCCGGGTCGAGCAACGGCGTCACCCTGGTCCGGCGGCACGACGACCTGGCGGCGGCGATCGAGCACGCACGCTCCGCCGGCGGCACCGTGCTCGTCGAGTCGTTCGTCGCCGGGCGTGAGGTCGACGTGGCGCTGTTCCGCGACCGGTCCGGCGTCCTGCGGTGCGGCGCGACACTGGAGATCGCCACCGACGAGCGCGGCGTCTTCGACCGGGAACAGAAGTACGACGGCAGCGCCCCGTTCCGGATCCCGGCCGGCCTGTCGGTCGCCGAGCACGCAGCGGTCACCGGTGCCGCCGCCGTGCTCTACGAGGTCCTGGGCTGCGCCGGGGTCGCCCGCTTCGACTTCTTCGTCACCGGTGACGGGGTGGTGCTCAACGAGGTGAACACCGCGCCGGGCTTCACCGAGCAGTCGCAGGTCCCGCGGATGTACGCGGCGGTGGGCCTCGGCTACGTCGAGCTCGTCGACGAGCTGCTCGCGGCAGCGCTCGGCTGACGAGGCGGGCGGGCGGCGACGTCGTCCTCCGCCCGCCGCCCGCGCTACCGGACCTCGAAGGCGTACGTCGAGTACCCGTACGGCGTCGCCCGGTCGACACCCTGCAACCGGATCTGCCGCCACGTACCGGACAGCGGGACCCGGTCGGTGCCACCGTCGCCGTCGGTGACGGTGACGATGGTCGTCCACGCTCCGGTCGTCGCGTCGCGACCCTCGATGCGGTAGGCGCGGCCGTACGCGTCCTCCCACCGGATCGTCGCCTCGTGCACCTCGTGGCGCGCACCGAGGTCGACGTCGAGCCGGGCATCGTCCCGGTGCTCGCTCGCCCACCGCGTGCCCGGGTCCCCGTCCACCGCGTGGCGCGCCGGTGTGCCTGCCGACTCGTCGCCGGACGACGAGACCGCGGCGCGCCGGGCGAGGTCCGGCGTCGGCGTGCCCTCGGTGGAGAACACCCGGAACGACCACACCGAGACGCCGTACCGGGTCGTGCGCGAGTCGGCCACCAGGCGCACGAAGCGGGCCCGGACGCCGTCGAGGTCGTGCGTCTCCGTCCCGCCCCGTCCCTCGGCCGTCGTCGAGACCGTGCGCCACGGGTCGGATGCCCGGTCGCGGACCTCGACGTGGTCCGACGCCGCTGCAGCCGTCTCCCAGAGGACCTCGACGCGGTCGAGCGGCAGCACCGAGCCGAGGTCGACGGCGAGCCACTCGCCGTCGCGAGCCGTGCTCGACCACCGGGTGGTGTCGTCGTCGTCCACGGCTGCGTCGCCCGACAGGTTCCCGCGCTCGTCGGACGAGGTCGTCACCCGCTTGCCGACGGCGACGTCGCGGGAGACCGCGGGCGACTCACCCTGGTCGAGGGTCGTGAGGACGGCCTGCCCGGTCGCCGCACCACGGACCGCGCGGACCGTCGCGGTGGCACCGCCGCGGTCCGGCAGGGTCGCCGTGCCCGAGGCGCTCACCGTCGCACCCTCGTCCGCGGTCCAGACGGGCTGGGCGTCACCGGTCAGCAGACCGCCGTGGCCGTCGGCGTCGAACCCGTACGCGGCGAGCCGGACGGAGGAGCCGGGCAGCACCGTGACGCTGCGCGGGGCGACCAGCAGGTCGCGCACGTCCACGTCGGCGGTGGCCGGTGTCCCGGTCACCTGCACGTCCCACACCGAGTAGCCGTACTGGGTGAGGCGGTCGGTCATGTGCAGCCGGACGAAGCGGGCGGTCGCGCCGACCGGCACGGTGTCCACCGACGCGTCCGCGTTCGTGACGGTGCGGACGTTCCGCCAGGGGCCGTCGTCCGTGTCGGACACCTGCACGACGTACCGTGCCGCCGCGGCGTTCTCCCACGTGACCCGGACGGAGTCGACGTCCCGCGCGGACCCGAGGTCGAGCGTCAGGTCCACCGTGTCGACGCCGTGCGCGCTCTCCCAGCGGGTGGCGGGGTCCCCGTCGACGGCCTTCGCCGCGGTGTTGCCCCCGTCGGTCGAGCTCGCGGTCGCGGTGGTCCCCTCGACCACCGGGACCGAGGCGATCGACGACACGACGGCACTGCCCTCGACCCCGCCGGCCTCGACCCCGCCGGCCTCGACGTCGCTCACCGTCGCGACGACGTAGCCTGCGCCGGGCGCGGTGGTGGTGAGGGTCCCGTCACCGGTGACCGTGCCGGGAGCGGTGGTGCTCCAGGCGACGTCGGCGGGCAGCGGAGCCGGGTCACCGTACTGGTCGCGCCCCTCGGCGGAGAACGTCACCGGCTCGCCGACCACGGCACGGGCGGTGCCGGGCGTCACGGCGATGCCCGTGAGCACCGGTGCCGGGGCGACACGCACGTCGTACGCGTCGGAGACCGTGCCGACGGTCGCGGTCACGGACACCTGGTCCGCCGCGGCCCCCGCGTGCAGGGTGCCGTCCTGGTCGATCGTCCCCGCACTCGTCGACCACCGCACGTCGTCGAGCGGCACGGTCGCGCCGTACTGGTCGTAGCCGGTCGCGGTGAACGCGGTCGTGCTGCCCGGGGCGAGCGTGCGCGGGTCGCCCTCCGTCCCGACGACGACCTTCGCCAGTCGGGCATCGAGGTGCGACGTGATCTGCGTCCGGGCGGGCACCGCGATCTGCCCGACGACCCGCTGCCCCGCGTACACGTCGTAGGTGCGCTGGACGTCGTCGACGTTGTCGATCACGTAGGAGTACGTGCCGTCGGCGGCGCGGAACACCTGGCTCAGCGGGTTCGACGTGTGGCGGTCGGTGACCTCGTGCCCGACGGTGCGGTTCGACATCGCCTGGTGGTAGACCATCCCGGCCATCGACTGTCCGGTCACGGTCGGGTCCTGCGCCTCCCAGAGCGCCGCGTGGACGTCGGCGTAGGTGTCCGGGTCGTACTGGGCGAGGAACCCGAGGACGACGTTGCCGAGTGCATCGCCCATCTCGCTGAAGACGGCGGCCGCGCGGGCGGTGTCGGCGCCCGGGCGGTGGTGGGTCAGGTCGACGCCGTACAGCCGGCCGATGGTGTCGGGGTCCGCCCGGTAGTCGGTGACGAGGAACGGCAGGAGCGGCGACGGCTCCGGCCAGTCCCCCGGCTGCCGGTCCGCCGTCGAGCCGTCGAGCTGCGCGGGCACGAGTGCCGCCGGCAGGGCCTCGGGTGTCCACCACCGGGACGGGAACACGACGGAGCCGTCGTCGTCGACCGAGACGTACAGCGTGTCCGTCGACCGGTCGTACAGGGGGTTCGTCGCGGTCTTCGCGGTCACGTAGCCCGGGTGGTTCCGTTCCACGGCCCGGATCGCGTCCTGCAGCTCACCGATCGCCGCCGGCCGGTCCCGCGTGATCGCGACGTCCCCGTAGGTACCGACGCCCCACCACTTCTTGGTGAGCATCTGCACGTGCCCGGCGTTGCCGTCCACGACGCCGTCCTGCCCGACGACCTCGCCCCGGGCTGCCATCATCTGCCGCATGATCGCCATCGAGAAGTCCGGGTCCCACCCGAAGTACGTGAACCACGGCGCGGTCGGCATCCACTGGATCCCGTAGATCCACGCGGGGTCGCCGGAGAAGTACGTGGCCTCGGCCTGCCCGGAGTCGAAGAGGATGCCGGCCTGTCCGGCGTCGTACGCCTCGGGGAACGCGCCGTCGCCGTCGTACGCCGCCGACGCCGGGTTGCCGTGGGCGTTCTGGTAGTAGTCGCGGACGGCGGCACGCTCGGTGACGTACTGCACCGCACCGGCTGCCTGCATGTCCTCGTCACCGAGCACCGACCCGAGCAGGAACAGCCCGGCCTCGGACTGGATCGCCTCGGACGACGACTCCTGGTTGTTGCCGCCCGGCGAGGACACACCGCCGGCGTTCGAGTGACCGGTCCACACGCCGAAGGTGCGGAAGTGCGGGAAGCGCTCGTCGTCCCGGTCCCAGTTCGCGTACTGCTTCGCGACGAGGGTCGCCATCTCGCCGTACCGCTGTGCCCACTCGGGGTCGGCCCGTCCGAGCAGCGCGGTCGCGAGTGTGAAGTAGCCGTAGTGGAAGTGGTTGTCGTTGAACTGGGCGGACCCGTACGAGTCGCCGAACCCGATGAGGGCCTTCCACGTCGGGTACATCGCGAAGAAGTGCTCCCGCTCGCCCTCGCTGTACGTGTACCAGTCCGTGAGTGCGCGCTCGAGGGT
This sequence comes from Curtobacterium sp. P97, assembly GCF_023712445.1. Taxonomy (NCBI): domain Bacteria; kingdom Bacillati; phylum Actinomycetota; class Actinomycetes; order Micrococcales; family Microbacteriaceae; genus Curtobacterium; species Curtobacterium sp. P97. Next base: position 87,554 of record NZ_JAMAYF010000009.1, read on the forward strand.
CGCCCGCATCCGGTCGGCGTCCTCGGTGTCGCCGATCTGGTCCGCGACGCTCATGTACGCGCCGAGCTGCTGCAGGTCCTTGCCGCCCCAGTAGGTGTCGCCGCCGTAGGTCTCCTTCGCGGCGTAGTCCGACAGGTACTGCCGCATGACCTCCTCGCGGTACGGGTCGTCGCCCGTGCTCGTCGGCTCGGCGCCGATCGGGGTCAGCCCGCTGAAGGCGTACCGCAGCGTCCAGCCGTCGTGCCCGACGGTCGTCCTCATCGTGCCGCGCGGCGTCGCGTACGTGGCTCCGGTGAACGACAGGTCGTGCGTCGCCTCGGCGTACTGGTGCTGCAGCCAGCCCTGGACGGTGTCGTGGTCCGAGCCCTGCAGCACGTCGGTCTGCAGCGACCACCGCTGCTCGACCTGACCCGCCGCGGGGTCGTACGAGTAGTCCATCCGGGTGTCCCGCGGGACGGCGAAGGCCGTGCGGTGCAGGTCGTCGAGCGTCAGCCCCTGCTCGGGCACCGCGCTGAGCACGAGGAAGGGGGTGCCCGCGGATGCCTCGAGCACGTTCCCGGAGCGGGTGAAGGTGGTGCCGGTGGGCGCGTGCACCCCGAACACGTGCCCGTCCTGCCGGATCTCGAAGCGGTCGGTCGTGATCGTCCCGGTGAGTCCGCGGCCGTCGGCGTCGGTGAGCGCGGCGCCGTCCTGCAGGGTGATGCGCGGGGTCATGCCGTGGAACTCGAACCACTCGTACGGCGACCCCTGCACGCTCGTCACGTCCATGTACTGACCGCCCGGTCCGGCCTGCGGCATCCGCCAGCTCACGTTCCAGTCGCCCCAGCGCAGGGCGTCGGCCCGATCGGCGGAGAACGCCGTGGTGAAGCGCTCCGCGATGCCGTCCGGGGCGTCCGTGAGCAGCACCTGGTCGACCAGGACGTGCGCCCACCCGGCACGGAGCGAGTCGACGACCCGGACCTGCGCCGTCCGTCCGCGGTACGCGCTGACGTCCCACGTCGTCCAGCGCAGCTCCTCGCTGTCCGCGCCGGTCGCCTCCTCGACCACCGCGCCGTCGACGAGCAGCTGCACAGCCTCGGCCCCCGGGTGTCGGCCCCCGCCGACCAGGAAGGCGAGGGTCGACCGGTCGACCGTGAACCCCGGCGAGGTGAGCGTGCCGGTCGCGCCGTCGCCGTCGCGGTCGGTGAACGAGTCGACGAACCCACCACCGAGCCAGCCGGACACGGCGCTCTGCCCCGACGCGGTCCCGGACGAGGTCCCGGCGAAGGCGTCACCGGTCGTGGTCCACCCGTCGGGCAGACCGTCCTCGAAGTCGGCGAGCACCCGGTCGGAGGTGTCCGGCGTCGGGTCGACCGTGCCGCCCACGGTGACCGGCGCGTCGAGCCGCATCGCGGTGCCGTCCGCGTTCCAGGACGTCGGGAGGGTCACCTTCGTCCCCTGCGCACTGTTCGACGACACGAACGGGTACGCCCACATGTCGCCCGAGTACCTGCTGACGAGCAGGTCGGTCCACCACTGGTTCGTGGGGACGGGCTTCCCCGCCTGCGACGGGTCGACGTACAGGTGCTGGTCGACGGTCTTCCGCACGTCGGCGACGGACGCGATCTCCGCCGGCGGCGTCGGCGCGTACGAGCCGGCCCCGACGCGCACGCCGTCGACCTGCGGGCCGGCAGCACCGGGAGCGGATGCCACGGCCCGGTCGACCGGCGGGTCTGCCGGGTCCGCGGCTAGGGTCCCTGCGGCAGGGTCCGGCAGGACCGTCGGGAGGGTGCTCGCCGACGCGAGGTCCGCGGCGGCGACGGGCGCGAGCGAGAGCCCGCCGAGCAGGAGCGTGACGACGACGGTGCGGACCAGGTGCACGGAGGGGTCCCTTCCGGGGGCGGAGGTTCGGCGGCGGGGCGTGCGTCGGGTCGCAGGGACCCCTGTCGGCAGGCCCGCGCTGGACGTCAGGAGAAGTGAGGATCCGTTCTAGAGGTGCGGTGGCGGGACGACCCCGCTGCGCGTCCGCCGGGCCCCGATCCGCACCGTCGTCGGCTCCCAGCGGGCCCGGGGCTACCGTCGGACCGGTGACGGACGAACGACGCCGCGAGGTCGGCGACAACGACGCCCCGGTCGAGGACGAGATCGAGGAGTCCTTCGACGCGGTGGTCGACGAGGGGGCCGAACGCCTGCAGCGGACCCTGCGGGTGGTGCTCGCGACCGGGTTCGCCGGCGGCCTGGAGATCGGGCTCGGCGTGATGGGGTACCTGGCCGTCCTGCACGAGACCGACAGCCACCTGCTCGCGGGCCTCGCCTTCAGCATCGGGCTCGTCGCGCTGTACCTGGCGCACAGCGAGCTCTTCACCGAGAACTTCCTCGTGCCGATCGTGGCGCTCGTCGCCCGGGAGGGCACGGTGTGGCAGCTCGTCCGGCTCTGGGCGGGGACGCTGGTCAGCAACCTCGCCGGCGGTTGGGTCGTGATGTGGCTCGTCGTCCAGGCGTTCCCGCAGTGGCACACGGTGCTCGAGGAGTCCGCCCGGCACTACGTCGACGCCCCCTTCGGACTGCAGACCGCGGTGCTCGCCGTGCTCGGTGGGAGCACGATCACCCTCGTGACCCGCATGCAGCAGGGCACCGACTCGGACCCGGCGAAGCTCGTCGCGGCGGTCGCCGGTGGCTTCCTGCTGGCCGGTCTGCAGCTCTTCCACTCGATCCTGGACTCGCTGCTGGTCTTCGGCGCCATCCAGGCGGGGGCGTCGATCACGTACGGCCAGTGGGCCGCCTGGTTCGGCTACGTGCTCGTGTTCAACGTGCTCGGCGGTGTCGTGCTGGTGACGTCGCTGCGCCTCATCCGGTCGGCGGACCTGCTGCGCGGTCGACGGCGCGACGCGCCGGACGCACCGGACCGTGCGACGGGCGAGCAGGAGCGGGGCACCGCGCGCTGACCGGACCGGGTGCCGGACGGGAGGCCCGTGGCGGCGTCGCCACGGGCCTCCCGTCCGGCACGGCGTCGGGTCAGCCGACCGGGGTCACCTCGTCCGCGTCGGCGGATGCCGTCACGGTGACCGCGTGCGGCCCGGGGTCCACCAGCAGGCGACGGCGTGCGTCGGTCGCCGACCCGGCGAGCAGCGCCGTCATCGAGCCGGTGCCGGCACCCGACGAGACCTCGACCGACGACTCGTCGAACCACAGGGTGAGCGCGACGCGGTCGCCCTCCGGTCGCACCGTCGACGCCACGTGCCGTCCGAACGACGCCGGGAGCCCCGGCACGGCGGGACGGTCGAGCCGGAGCGAGGCGTCGGCGGCGTCGTAGCGCAGGCCGAGCCGACGTCGGCCGTCGGCGTCGTCGAGCTCCAACCGGACCACACCGTCGGGTCCGCGCAGCGTGATCACGACCTCGACGCGGACGAGTCCCGGGAGCTCGTGGGTGCTCGCCGCGTCGTCGTCGTGACGGAGCACCGTGTCCACGGCACCGGTCGGGCCGACGATCCGCTGCACCAGCTCGAGGCGTCCGTCCCGCTCGGTCAGACCGAGGGCCCGAGCAGCGGTCATCGCGCCGCGCCACGGCGTGGTCGGCAGGTCCTTCGCGTAGTCCCAGTTGTCCATCCACGCGACGAGCGTCCGGTCTCGGAGGCCCGTACCGGAGAAGGTCACGCCGGCGTACGAGTCGGGACCGTGGTCGAGCCAGCGGTACGTCGCGAGCTCCTCGGTGGACTGCTGCCGCCAGGACCCGTCCGGCGACCGGGTCTCGGCGGGGAGCGGCTCGTCCGGGACGAACCGCTCCCCGTCGAACTGCCCGAGCACGACGTGCGTACCGGATCCGCCCGCGACCCCGCCGGGGTTGAGGCTGACCAGCAGCACCCAGACCACGCGGTCGGGGTCGCCGTCGACGGTCAGGGGGAAGAGGTCCGGGCACTCCCAGACACCACCGACCGGACCGGCGGGACCGTAGGTCGACACGAGGGTCCAGGTGCGCAGGTCGGTCGACCGGTGCACGAGCACCTGGCGGTCCTGGGCCTCGACGGCGACCATGATCCAGCAGGGGCCGTCCGTGCCCTCGTACCGGAACACCTTCGGGTCGCGGAAGTCGGCGGAGCCGCGGCGCAGCACCGGGTTCCCCGGGTACTTCCGCCACCGGTACCCGCCGTCGGTGCTGGAGGCGAGGGCCTGCGACTGCTCGGTCTCGGCGGCCTGCGTCCAGATCGCGACCAGCGGCGGCTGCTCGGCCGATCCGAGCCCGCTCGTGTTCTCCGCGTCGAACACCACGGAGCCCGAGAAGACCTGCCCGTCCGCGTCGGCCTCGAGCGCCACCTCGTGCTCGGTCCACGTGAGCAGGTCGGTGCTCGACGCGTGCCCCCAGCCGACCGTGCCGTGGTCGATCCCGTCCGGGTTGTGCTGGAAGTAGAGGTGGTACCGGCCGTCGTGGACGACCAGGCCGTTCGGGTCGTTCATCCAGTTGCGGGCGGGCGTGAAGTGCTGCCGCGGGCGCCGGATCGTGGCGCCGTCGGCCGCTGGCTCGGTCCGGGTGCGCTCCGTCGCCGGCACGTCGGACTGCGTCGCCGTCTCCGTGCTCACTTGACCGACCCTGCGGTGAGGCCACGGACGAAGAAGCGCTGGAGCGACAGGAACACCACGAGGGGCACGATCAGCACGATGAACGAGCCGGCCGCGACCAGGTTCCAGCCCGACCCGTACTGTCCGAGCAGCCCGAGCAGGCCCTGCTGCAGCACGGGGTTCGTGTTGCCGATGAAGATGTACGCGACGAGGTAGTCGTTCCAGACCCAGAGGAACTGGAAGATCGCGAACGACGCCAGCGCCGGCACCGACATCGGGACCGCGAGCCGCCAGAAGATCTGGAAGTGCGACGCGCCGTCGACGCGGGCGGCCTCGATGAGCGCGACGGGGAGCGTCGACATGTAGTTCCGCAGGATGTAGATGCAGAGCGGGAGCGCGAACGCCGAGTGCACGATCCACGCCGCCGGGAAGGTGCCGGTGATCTGCAGCCCGGTCGCCTGCGTGATCGTCTTGTACAGCTGCAGGACCGGGATCAGCGAGATCTGCACGGGCACCACGAGCAGCCCGACGATGACCGCGAAGTAGAACTCCTTGAACCGGAACTGCAGGAACGTGAACGCGTAGGCCGCGAACGCGGAGATCATGAGCGGCAGGATCGTGGCCGGGACCGCGACGGCGACGCTGTTGAGGAACTCGGCCGCCAGGCTCTGCCCGGTCCCCGAGGTCGCCCCCGTCAGCGCGTTCGAGTAGTTGTCGAGGGTCCACTCCGTACCGAACAGGTTCCCGAAGACGGTCCACCACCCGGTGCTCTGGGCGGCGGTCGTCGTGCGGAAGCTCGTGACGAGCAGGCCGATCGCCGGCACCATCCAGAGCACGGCGATGACGCCCATGACGATGCTCAGCAGGACGCGGGGACGCTGCTCGGCGCTGGTCTTCGTGACCCGTTCGCGCTTCGTCGCGACGATCTCCGGGGCTCCGGCCACCGGGACGATCTCGGTCATCGGAGGGCCTCCTGTTCGCGGTAGGTCCGCACCTGGTACACGATGACGGGCACCACGGCGAGGATGAGGATGACGACCACGGCGGACGCCTTCCCGGGGTTGTTGAACGCGAAGAACTGCGAGTAGAACTCGACGCCGAGCACGTTCGTGTCGAACTGCCCGTTGGTCATCGCGAAGACGATGTCGAAGATCTTCATCACCGTGATGAGGACCGTGATGCCGACGGCGATGATGGTCGTGCGGATCTGGGGAGCGATGACGCGGAAGAACGCCTGCCGCTCGCTGGCACCGTCGATGCGTGCCGCCTCGATCGTCTCCTCGGGCACGGCCTTGATCGCCGCGGAGAGCAGGACCATCGCGTAGCCGGCGTTCAGCCAGATCACGACCGCCATGAGCAGGAAGCTGTTCATGCGCAGGAAGTCGTTCTGCAGCCACGGGATCGGGTTCTGGTGCGTGATCGCGGTCCAGATGCCGTTGAGCAGGCCGACCTGGGGCTGTCCCGGTGCGTTGTACGCGTACACGAACGACCACATCGACGCGGCCGCGATGAAGCTCACCGACATCGGCAGGAAGATCAGGGACTTGAACGTCTTCTCGCGCTTCGGCCCGAGGCGGTCCGCCAAGGTCGCCACGAGCAGGCCGATCACGACCACCACCGCCGGGACGACGATGATCCAGAGCAGGTTGTTGAACAGGGTCGACAGGAACGACGGCGTCGAGAAGAGCGAGACGTAGTTGTCGAGGCCGCCGAAGGACGTCAGCCCGTACTGGTCCGTCTTCTGCAGGCTCTGGATGACCGTCTGCACCGTCGGGACGACCAGGAAGACGAGCAGGAGGAGCAGGACCGGCCCGATGAAGACGTAGGGCAGCAGTCGACCGTGCCACTTGCCGTGCGTCTTCGAGACCAGGAAGTTCAGCCCGAGGTAGATCAGGAACGAGACGGCCAGTCCGCCGATGACGGAGACGAGGACGCTGAGGACTTGCTGCACGAGGGGTCACCTCACTTCGTTGTCGGGGTGTGTCGTCGCGGCGTGCAGGCGCCGACGGCCGTGGCGGTGCTGGTCGGCACCGCCACGGCGCAGGTGGAGGGTGTTACTGCGACGGCCAGGAGTCGTCGATGGCCTTGAGCGTCTGGTCGAGTGACTGCTGACCCGCGGTCCAGGCCGTCAGGTTCGTCCACTCGGTACCGGCACCGACGGCTCCGGGCATCTGGTCGGAGGCGTCGAAGCCGAACACCTTCGAGTCCTTCACGGCCTGCTGCGCGACCTTCTGGAACGGGCTGGTGTACTCGGACGCCGGGAAGTCGTTGTGCGGCGAGAGCGCGGCCGACCAGTTCTTGGCGTAGCCGTTCGTGCCGAACTCCTTGCCGACCAGGTAGTCGACGACCTTCTTCGTGTCGTCGTCCGTCTTGAACGCGGCGACCAGGTCACCACCGCCGAGCGTGCCGGAGGTCGCGGCACCCTCGGGCGTCGGGAGCGGGAAGGCGTTCACGTTCGTCGTGTCGCCCTTCGCGATCTGCTCCTGGATCGCGGCCGGGAAGTTGCCGGTGATGAAGGTGCCCTGGCGCATCATGTAGCACTGCCCCGCCGACTTGCCGCCGTCGACGAACAGGTTGTTGCCCGCCGCGCCGAAGTCGGTGGACGCCATGGCCTTGCCGCCGCCGTTGACCGCGCCGTCGGCGAAGATCATCGACTCGACCTTGCCCGCGGCCTGCTTGACCAGGGGCGAGTCGAACTTCACCTCGTGGGTGATCCAGTCGTCGTACTTCTCGAGGCCGCCGTAGCGGAGCACGTACTCCTCGAGCCAGTCCGTCATCGGCCAGCCGTTCGAGCCCTGCGACGCGATGCCGACGCACCACGGGTAGCCGGAGCCGTCCTTGATGATCTTCTCCTGCAGCGCGGTGAGCTCGGCGTCGGTCTTCGGGACCTCGTACCCCTTGGCCTCGAACGCGGCCGGGTCGTACCAGACGAGCGACTTCACGTTGATGTTGTAGGGCAGGCCGTACGTCTTGCCGTTGACCTTCGCGATGTCGGCGAGGCCGTTCGCCTCGTCCGCGGTGACGCTCTTGACGTCCACGAGGTCGTCGAGCGGCTGGATGCCCTGGCTGATGAGCGACTTGAGCACGCCGGGCTGGGGGAAGATCGCGACGTCGGGGGCCTGGCCGCCCTTCACCTGCGTGACGATCGACGTCTGGAAGCTGTCGCTGCCCGAGTACTTGACCGTGATGCCCTGGCCCTCGGCCCACGTGTCCAGGTCCTTCTGGAACGCCGTGGCCTGCGCACCGGTGAAGCCACCGGAGATCGTGACCGTGCCGTCGGACGATGCGGATCCTCCGGCGCTGCAGCCGGTCAGCGTCAAGCCGGTCCCGACCGCGAGCGCGGCGGCGACGGCGATGCCCTTACGAAGCCTCATTACTTCGACCTTTCACTCGCACAAACCCAAATCGTTTTGTGTTGAGGAAGAGCATCACACAGGGGCCGACCGCTCGCCACGGGCGCGGGTCACGAACGAGTAACGGTTACCGGTCCGATCGAGTCGCGGACGACGAGCTCTCCGCGGAGCCGCTCGACCCCGGCACGCGGCGTCGGCGGTGCGGTCAGCGCTCCCGTCTGCTCGAGCGCACGGCGGACCGCCGCACGACCCATCTGCTCGTGCGGGAGCGCGACGGTCGTCAGGCCCGGACGCAGGGCGGCGGCCACGAGCTGCAGGTCGTCGATGCCGACGACCGACAGGTCACGGCCGATCCGCATGCCCCGCTCCTCCGCGACCTGGTAGACCCCCATCGCCATCTGGTCGTTGAAGGCGAACACCGCGGTCGGGCGCTCGGCGGCGCGGTCGCCGGCTGCCTCCGGTACCGGTCCGAACAGCTCCGTCGCCGCCCGGAAGCCCGCTGCGGCATCCGCGACCTCGCCGACCGCGCGGACCACCATGGGGGTGCCGCCGGCCTCCACCAGGGTCCGCTCGTACCCCTCGACCCGGCCGGTCACGGCGGGACCGGCGCCCTCGACCGTCAGGTGCGCGATGCGCCGGTGCCCCGCCGCGAGCAACGCGCGGACCGCCGTCGCGGCGATGTCCTGCTCGTCGGGCACCACCGACGGCACCGGAGCAGCGGGGTCGAACGCGTCGAGCAGCACCGTCCGGGCCGGGTCGAGCGACCGCGGCAGCCGGATGACCCGGTTCGACGCCGAGGCGAACACCACCGCGTCGACCTGCCGCTGGATCAGGGCGTCGATGCGCGGGTCGTCGAACTCCCCGGCTGCGATGTCGACGATCATCAGGACGTGGTCGTGCGCGGCGGCCTCGGCCTGCGCCCCGACGATGATCTTGCCCGCGTACGGGGTCGACGCGATCTCCTCGGACACGAACCCCAGGACCGCCCGTCGGTCGGTCCGCATGGCACGGGCGATCGGGTTCGGCGCGTACCCGAGCCGTTCGACCGCTTCCTCGACCCGGAGGCGCGTCCGGGCACTCACGGTGCCCTTGCCGCTCAGCGCGTGCGACACCGTCGTGATCGACACCCCGGCCTCGGCCGCCACGTCGCGGATGCTCGTCGCTCGCGCCACGTGGTCTCCTGCTCTCTGCCCGTCCGGCCCGACGGCCCTTCCGGGAACCACCCGCGGACCGCACGTGCTGAGCCTAGTCACGCACTCGGCGGACGCGGGCGCGGCGAGGGACTAGCGCGGAGCGGGCGCGCCCACGGCGAGCGCCGACGCCAGGGTCGCGATCAGCCCGAGCCGGGCGAAGTACGGTCGGGCGCCCACGGGGAGCACCGCGATCAGGGCGAACGCGTTCGCTGCGGTGTCCGCGAGCCGGTCCTGCTCGGACGCCGACAGCGGCACCCCGGCCACGACGAGGGTCGCCCACCCGACGATCTCCGCGCTCGGCAGCTCCGGGTCGCAGGCACTGGCACGGTCCACGCCGTCGGGCAGTGGCGTGACGCGGTGTGCCTGCAGGACCGCCTCGAGCTCTTCTCGCATCGCTCCACCGTAGAGAGCGGCACGACGTCGGTCACAGGGAACCGGGGGACGTCACCGCCCGGTCACCGGGTCGGCTCTCGGCTCGCGCGGGCTGAGTGGACCCGTGCAGCCCTCATCGGAACCGACGCAGACCCCGGGTGACGGCGCGCTGCTGTCGCTCGTCTACGCCAGCCGCGCGGTCGTCGGCTTCGGACTCGACGACCTCGACGACCTGCTGGCGCACGCCCGCAGCGCGAACGCCCGCGCCGGCGTGACCGGCCTGCTGCTGTTCCGCGACCACCGGTTCCTGCAGCTGCTCGAGGGGCCCGCCACGGCGGTCCGCGAGAAGATGGCGTACATCGCCGAGGACCCGCGCCACGACCAGGTCACCGTGCTGCTCGAGGAACAGGTGCCCGCACGGCAGTTCCCGGACTGGTCGATGGGCTACGCGGCCGAGACCACCCTGCAGCGCGCCGCGGTGCCCGGTCACCGCACCACCTTCGACGACCTCGACTTCCTGCCGGACGACCACGGCGGGGCACCGGACCTCGCCGCGGTGCGGGAGCTCCTGCAGTGGTTCCGGCAGGACCGGACCGGAGCAGGTGCGGACGCGGGCACGGCCCGCGCACGCTGACCCCGCTGCCGGGGCGACCGGACCACGGACGGGAGGCGCGGTGCCGGCCCGCACCGTGCCTCCCGTCCGGCACCGCGCACGGCCGCAGCGTGCCGCGCCGGCACGCGTCGTGCCTCCCGTCCGGTACGCCGCACGTCACACGCCCGCAGCGCGCCGATCAGCGCAACCAGCGGTACTCGTACTCCGGCCGTCCCTGCCCGCGGTGGCGGACGTCCTTGGCGACCTGCCCGGCAGCGGCCAGGTGCTCGAGGTACCGCCGGACGGTGACCCGCGACAGCCCGGTCGCCTCGGCGACCTCGGATGCCGAACCACCGTCGGACCGCTGCAGCAGTGCGTCGCGCACCACCTCGAGCGTCTCCGGGGCGATGCCCTTCTCGTGGTCGGCGGGCGCGACCGGACGGAGCGTCCCGAGCCGCTGGTCGATGTCGGCCTGCGTGAGGGCACGACGGTCCTCGAACCCGCGCCGGAACTCGCGGTACGACGTCATCCGGTCGGCGAACGACCGGAAGCTGAAGGGCTTGACGAGGTACTGCACGACCCCGAGGGCGATCGCGTTCCGCACCGCCTGGACGTCGTGTGCCGCGGTCACCGCGACGACGTCGACGGCGGAACCGGCGGCTCGCAGCGTGCGGACGAGCTGCAGGCCGTGGGCGTCCGGCAGGTTCAGGTCGAGCAGCACGAGGTCCGGTCGCTCCGCAGCGACCGCGGCGAGCATCGCCCGACCGGTCCCCACGGTGCCGACCACGGCGAAGCCCTCGATGCGCGACACGTAGGCCGTGTGCGCCTCGGCGGTCAGCGGCTCGTCCTCGACGATGAGGACCCGGATGGGCGCGGTCACGAGGGCACCCGCCCGGTGGTGATCTCGACGGTGAACGTGCTGCCGTCCGGTCCCGTGGTCACGGCGACGTCACCGCCGATGCGGGCCAGGGTGGCGCGGACGAGGTCGAGGCCGATGCCGCGTCCCTCGGGACCGGACTGCTTCGTCGACCACCCGCGCTCGTAGACGGCGTCGACGTCGGCGATGCCCGGTCCGTCGTCGCGGACGACGAGCCGGACGGTCCCGCCGGCTGCGGCGACGACGACCTCGACGCGGCCGCGGTCCGGGCCCTGCGGGGAACCGGCGACGGCGTCGACGGCGTTGTCCACGAGGTTGCCGAGCACGGTGACCACGTCGGCGGGTGCGGCCGGGACGGGGCCGAGCAGTCCGCTCGTGTCGGCGACCAGGTCGACGCCGCGCTCGCCCGCCTGTGCCCGCTTGGCGGCGAGGAGGGCGTCGAGCACCTCGGGCTCGGTGTGCGCCGGGTCGGCGCACGGGTCGCTCTCGCCGGACGCGTCGGTCCCGCTGCGCCGGTCGGTCTCGCCGTGCCGCTCGACCTCGCTGTGCCGGTCGATCTCGTGTGCGGCGAACCGGATCGCCTCGTCGACCCGACCGAGCTCCAGCAGCGCGACGACGGTGTGCAGGCGGTTGGCGAACTCGTGCGTCTGCGAGCGCAGCGCATCGGTGAGCGTCCTGGTGGCGGCGAGCTCGCCGGACAGGTGCAGCAGGTCGGTCTGGTCGCGGATGGTCGCGACGGTGCCGACCGGCCGGGTCGCCCCCCGCGGGAACGCCATCTCCTGGTTGACCACGAGCACCCGGTCGCTCGTGGGGTACGTCTCGTCCACGGCACGGTCACCCGATGCGAGCAGGGTCCGGAGGGCGTCCGGCACGTCGAGCGCCGCCAGCGGCACCGGATCCTGGCGTTCGGCCGGCGCCGGCAGGTGCAGCAGCTCCGCCGCACGGTCGTTGTGCAGGACGACCGCCCCCGACCGGTCGACGACCACGAGCCCCTCGTGCACCGAGTGGAGCACGCCCTCGTAGGACGCGAAGACCCGCGCGAGCTCCTCCGGGCCCCGTCCCGCGGTGACCCGACCGAGGTACCGGCTGAGCAACCACGAGAACAACGCGGACACCGCGACCACCGCCAGGCCGAGCAGGACGACCGACGTGAGTCGCGGCACGAGGGCACTCGAGATGTTCGCCACGGTGACCCCGGCGGCGACCAGCCCGACGATACGGCCGTCGTCGTCGGTGATCGGCGTGACGGCCCGCACCGAGGGGCCGAGCGTCCCGGTGGAGGTCTCGGTGAAGGTCCGGCCGTCGAGCGCCGGCTGGACCGTACCGCGGAACGGCCGGCCGAGCTCCGACCGGTCGGGGTGCGTCCACCGGGTCCGGTCGGGCGCCATGATCGTGATGAAGTCCGTGTGGGTGCGGCGCATCAGGTCGAGCGCGTACGGCTCGAGGCGCTCGGACGGGTCCGCGGTGGTCGCCTGCTGGACCACGAACGGGTTCCGGGCGATCGACACCGCGACGGCGGTGGACTTCTCGGCCGCGTCCGCCTCGAGGTCGGCTCGCGCCGAGGTCCAGCTCCAGACGCCACCGACCGCCACCCCGACCACGACGAACAGCAGCTGCAGCGCGAAGAGTCGCGCGGCGATGCTCCACCGACGGGGTACCACTGAGCTGCCTCCTCGCTCCGTTGCGGGACGACCCATCCTCGCGCACGGGGGCCCGTCCGCGCAGCCTCCCCGTGAACGTTGTGAACACAAGTCGCCGCCGCGGGTCGCTCCGCGCGAGGGTGTGTCCGTTCCCCCGAGGACGAACCGACCGGAGCGACGCCGCTCCTGGTCCTGACGACAAGGAAGTCGCATGGCATCGACGCACTCGACCACCGCCCGCCCACGGCGACGCGGTCTGGATCGCTCGCACTGGCTCTACATCGCGGTCATCGTGGCCGTGCTCGCCGGCATCGTGGTCGGCCTGACGGCCCCCGACTTCGCCGTCGGACTCAAGCCGATCGGCGACGGCTTCATCGCGCTGATCAAGATGATGATCGCGCCGGTCATCTTCTGCACGATCGTGCTCGGCGTCGGCTCCATCGCGAAGGCGGCGACGGTCGGCAAGGTCGGCGGGTTGGCGCTCGGCTACTTCGTCGCGATGTCGACGTTCGCCCTGGCGATCGGCCTCGTCGTCGGCAACCTCATCCACCCCGGCGACCAGCTCGACATGTCGAAGGCGACGTACGAGCTGCCCGCCGGCACCGAGGAGAGCGCGTCCTCGACGTCCGGGTTCCTGCTCGGGATCATCCCCGCGACGCTCGTGTCGTCCCTGACGAGCGGCAGCATCCTGCAGACCCTGTTCGTCGCGCTGCTCGTCGGCTTCGCGCTGCAGGCGATGGGCGAGAAGGGTGCGCCGATCCTCACCGGCATCCGACACCTGCAGGCCCTGGTGTTCCGCATCCTCGCGATGGTCATGTGGGCCGCCCCGATCGGCGCCTTCGGGGCCATCGCAGCGGTGGTCGGTGCCACCGGCGTCGCGGCGCTCGTCGCGCTCGGGACCCTCATGGTCGCGTTCTACATCACCTGCATCGTGTTCGTCGTCGGCGTCCTCGGTGTCCTGCTCCGCGTCGTGACCGGGGTCAACATCTTCCGGCTCATGAAGTACCTCGGCCGCGAGTACCTGCTCATCGTGTCGACGTCCTCCAGCGAGGTCAGCCTCCCGCGGCTCATCGCGAAGATGGAGCACCTCGGCGTCTCGAAGCCCGTCGTCGGCGTCACGGTGCCGACCGGGTACTCGTTCAACCTCGACGGCACCGCGATCTACCTGACGATGTCCTCGCTGTTCATCGCGAACGCCCTCGGCACGCCGCTGAACATCCCCGAGCAGATCTCGCTCCTGGTCTTCATGATCATCGCGTCGAAGGGCGCTGCCGGGGTGACCGGTGCCGGACTCGCCACCCTCGCCGGCGGCCTGCAGGCGCACCGCCCGGACCTGGTCGACGGCGTCGGCCTGATCGTCGGCATCGACCGGTTCATGTCCGAGGCCCGCGCGCTGACGAACTTCACCGGGAACGCCGTGGCCACGGTGCTGGTCGGGACGTGGACGAAGCAGATCGACAAGCAGCAGGTCGAGCGGGTGCTGTCCGGTGCGGCGCCGTTCGACGAGCGGACGATGTCCGCCGACGACCACGGCGCGTCGGCTCGCGCAGACGGTCCCGGCTCCGCTCCCGCCACCGACGAGCGGATCTCGACCGAGGCCGTCCGCACCATCGTCGAGCCCGAGGGCTCGACCGCCACCCGCCGGTAGTCCCCCGTCACGAGGAGATCGACGATGATCACGAACCCCAACCACACGAGTCCCGCACCGCACACCGTGCCCGGCTCGCCCCGCGTCGCCCTGGAGGCGTGGGTCGCCCGGATCGCGTCCCTCACCTGCCCGGACCAGGTCGTCTGGTGCGACGGGTCAGCCGACGAGACCGCCCGCCTGACGCGGCAGCTCGTCGACGAGGGCAAGCTGATCGCCCTCGACCCGGGACGCCGACCGAACAGCTACCTCGCCCGGTCGGACCCGGACGACGTCGCCCGGGTCGAGGGGCGCACGTTCACCTGCTCCCGCACGCCCGAGGACGCCGGTCCGACGAACCACTGGCGGGAACCGACCGCGATGCGCGCCGAGCTCGACGAGCGGTTCGCCGGGAGCATGCGCGGCCGCACGATGTACGTCGTGCCGTTCTCGATGGGACCGGTGGGCGGGCCGATCTCGCAGCTCGGCGTCGAGGTCACCGACTCGGCCTACGTCGTCCTCAGCATGGGCAGGACGACCCGGCTCGGGGCGGACGTGCTCCGCGCGATCGACGCCGGCGTGCCGTGGGTCGCGACCGTGCACAGCGTCGGGCACCCGCTCCGCGACGACCAGGGCGTCCCGCAGTCGGACGTGTCCTGGCCCTGCAACGCGACGAAGTACATCGTGCAGTTCCCGGAGACCCGCGAGGTCTGGTCGTACGGCTCGGGCTACGGCGGCAACGCCCTGCTCGCCAAGAAGTGCTTCGCGCTCCGGATCGCCTCGGTGATGGGTCGTGACGAGGGGTGGCTCGCCGAGCACATGCTGCTCGTCCGGCTCACCTCGCCCGAGGGCCGGGCCGTCCACGTCGCCGCCGCGTTCCCCTCGGCCTGCGGCAAGACCAACCTCGCGATGCTGCAGCCGGCCCTGCCCGGGTGGTCCGTCGAGACGATCGGCGACGACATCGCCTGGCTCCGTCCCGGAGCGGACGGGCGGTTGCACGCGATCAACCCCGAGGCCGGACTGTTCGGCGTCGCGCCCGGGACCGGCCCCGACACGAACCCCGTCGCGGTCGAGACGATCGCCGCGGACACGATCTTCACGAACGTCGCGCTCACGGACGACGGCGACGTCTGGTGGGAGGGCCTCACCCCCGAACCGCCCGCGCACCTGGTCGACTGGACCGGCGCCGACTGGACACCGGCGAGCGGCACTCCGGCCGCGCACCCGAACGCCCGGTTCACGGTGGCGCTCGACCGGGTCCCGACGCTCGCCGACGGGTGGGAGCGCAGCGTCCCCGTCGACGCCGTCGTGTTCGGCGGTCGTCGGTCGACGAACGTCCCGCTCGTGGCGCAGGCGTCGACCTGGGCCGAGGGCGTGTTCATGGGTGCGACGGTGTCGTCCGAGCGGACCGCCGCAGCCGAGGGCACCGTCGGCGAGCTCCGCCGCGACCCCTTCGCGATGCTGCCGTTCTGCGGCTACGACATGGCCGACCACTGGGCGCACTGGCTCCGGATCGGCGAGCGCCTCGGCGCCGGAGCACCGGCGGTGTTCCAGGTCAACTGGTTCCGGCGTGGCGAGGACGGCGCCTTCCTGTGGCCGGGCTTCCGCGAGAACGCCCGCGTGCTCGAGTGGATCGCGCGCCGCGTCGAGGGCACCGTGCCGGCGGCCGAGAGCCCGGTCGGCCTGCTCCCCGACCTGGACGACCTGGACGTGCACGGGCTCGACGTCACCGCCGCACAGCTCGACGCCCTCTTCGCCGTCGACCCCGGGCCGTGGCTCGAGGAGTGCGACCTGACCGAGGAGTTCCTCGCCGGGTTCGGCGACCGCACGCCCCCGGTGTTCACCGCGATCCTCGACGAGCGTCGCGCCGCCCTGCACGCCACGGCCGACGTCCGGCAGGTCGCCTGATGCCGTCCGGCGCCCCGACCACGACCGGGGTGTCCACCGCCGCCGAGCGTGCGCGCCTGCAGCGGGTGTGGGACGAGAAGCTCGCTGCCGCCGAGGCGATGGTGCCGCTCATCGGACGGCTGTACCGGCGGGACGACGTCGTGCCGTCCGTCCACGGCCGTCCCCTGGTGGGGCAGTCCCCGATCGGGATCGTCAAGGCGCACCGGTCGAGCCGCCGGGTCGACGAGACCGAACTGCCGGTCGCGACGAGCCTGGCGATCCTGACCGAGCTCGACACGATGGCACTGTCGTCGGTGTCGGTGGACCTCGGCGACCTCGCGTCCCGCCACCGACGCGACCGCCTCGGCAGCACCCTGCGCGAGTTCCTCACCGACGAGTTCTTCCTGCACCGCGGCACGGCGGACGGACCGCACCGCGAAGCCCCGCGCGACGTCGTGCTGTACGGGTTCGGGCGGATCGGTCGGATGCTCGCCCGCATCCTGCTCGAACGCGCCGGGGAGCACGCCCCGCTCGCCCTGCGTGCCGTCGTCGTCCGCCGTCGCGGGCCCGGCGACCTGGTCAAGCGGGCGAGCCTGCTCCGCCGGGACTCGATCCACGGCCCCTTCGCCGGCACGGTGACCGTCGACACCGAGCACGACACCATCACCGCGAACGGCACCCTCGTGCAGTTCGTCTCGGCCGACTCCCCCGACGCCGTCGACTACCGCGCGCACGGCATCGAGGACGCGATCGTCGTCGACACCACCGGTCGCTGGCGCGACGCCGAGGGGCTCGGGCAGCACCTCCTCGCCCCCGGAGCGGCCCGCGTGCTGCTCACCGCGCCGGGGAAGGGCGACGTACCGAACGTGGTGCACGGCATCAACCACGACGGCATCGGCGACGACCCGGTCGTGAGTGCCGCCTCGTGCACGACGAACGCGATCGTCCCGGTGCTCAAGGTCGTGTCCGACGCCTGGGGCATCGTCCACGGGCACGTGGAGACCGTGCACTCCGCCACGAACGACCAGAACCTGGTCGACAACTACCACCCCGCCGACCGGCGAGGGCGGGCGGCGGGCCTGAACATGGTGATCACCGCGACCGGCGCAGCGAAGGCCGCCGAGAAGGCACTGCCCGAACTCCGCGGGCGGCTCACCGGCAGCGCCGTCCGCGTCCCCACGCCGAACGTCTCGCTCGCGGTCGTCCACCTGACGCTCGGTCACCCGGTCGGACGCGACGAGCTGAACGGGGTGCTCCGGGACGCCTCGCTCACCTCGCCGCTCCGGCGGCAGATCGACTACGTCGAGTCGCCGGAGGTCGTCTCGACGGACCTGCTCGGCAGTCGGCGGGCGGGCATCGTGGACGGGCTCGCGACGATCGCGGACGGGTCCGAGCACGCGGTGCTGTACGTCTGGTACGACAACGAGTCCGGCTACAGCCGACAGGTGCACCGGGTCCTGCAGGAGATGGCCGGCGGCCGGCGGGCGGCGTCGCCGCCCGCCGGTCACGCACTCCGTCCGGTCCGTGCGGCAGCGCACCTGTCGTCCTGACGGGGCGGACGACCGGCACGATCGCCGTGCCACGTCGACCGCTCGGGACGCGACGTCGGTGCCGTCTCCCCCGACGTCGGTGCCGTCTCCCCCGACGTCGATGCCGTCACCTGCACCGGCTAGGTGAAGAAGACGACGGTGCCGACGCCGATCCAGGCGAGGCCGATGGCGGCCAGCGCGGCGAGGCTGGCGAGACCGGTCGCGATGACCGCCGACACCTGTTCACGCCAGACGCGGAGCGAGGTCGCCGCGATGCAGAGGGCGAGGACGGCGACGGGCAAGGACCCGATCAACGCGGCAGCCTGGACGGCAGAGGTCCGGCGGTCGTCTGCTGTGGGCGGGAGCATCCCGTCGTCGTGGTCGAACTGGGACGGCGGGGTCTGGTGTGCGGGGTCGAAGACTCCGGTCGCCACGAGCACGATGCCCCACAGGACGATCAGGGCGATCGCGACGAGTGCCCGGACGTTGACCTGCCGTGATCGGTCCCGCTCCCGAAGCCCCACGCGCCGACCCTAGCGCGCCGGGCGCCGGGGTCTTCGTCGAGCGAGGGCCGGTCGGCGGTGCCTCGTCCTCGGGACCGGTCCGTCGGCCGGCTTGCGTAGAGCACCTTGCGTCGGGGTCCTCGAGCAGGAGCGGGCCGCTGGGCTCCCAGCCGACGAGCGCGCGCGTCCGACGGCTCGACGCCGGCTGATCGCCGCCGGGCAGTGCCACGAAGACGCCGAGGGTGTCGGGGGCGACCGGCTGGCAGGGAGGCCGGTCTGCATCTTCCAACGGCACTTCGGCTCGACCGCGACCGGGTCCGGTGTCGCGTTTGCCTCGCATGCGCTGTGCATGATGATCGGATCGCAACTCGGTGCGCGGCTCGCATCGCGGGTGGAACTGCGACGACTGGTCGTCCTGTCCACCTCGGACCTCCTCATCTCAGCGGTCGGGCTCGCGACCGTGGTCGCGACCTCGCGCAGGTCTTCGTGGTCGTCACCCTCTGGTTCGTCGTTCGACCGTTGGATCCTCGCGGCGACGTCTTGGACGCCACACGCTGAAGCCCGCTGTCGCATTCCAGGAGAAGGTCTTGCTACCCGGCGGAGGCTGCTGCGCGGAGAGCCGGCCGCCGACGTCGGCGCTGCTCCCCCGCAGGAGGTTCACGGAGCGCACTTCACGGGATCGTGAGGTCCCCCTGGTGCAGGACGCGAGGGTTGTAGTAGGTGTCCTTGATCGCTTGAGGTGAGTTGCTGCCCTCGAGCTGCTCGGACCACTCCATGAACCAGGCCCATTCGGGTTGTGCGGAGAGATTCGCGGCCGTCGGCAAGGTCCCGACCTCGGCGAGGGCGATCGGCTTGCCGGCGGCGATCGACCGGAGCGACTGGTACTCGCCGGCACTCGGGAACGCTTTGTACCAAGCGTCGAGCGTCACGACGTCGACGTAGCCCGTGCCGGGGTAGTAGTTCGAGAAGCCGCCTGCCGGATTGTCTTGCACGTTCCATGCCCACACGAGGTTCGTCATCCCCTTCGTGCCGACGAGGTAGTCGTGGGTGATCTGGTAGAGCCGAGCTGACCCGTTGCTTCCCGGCCGTCCACCCCACCAGGCCCACTGCTCGTTCATCTCGTGGATCGGACGGAAGATCGCAGGGACTCCGGCGTCCTTGAGCTGCTGCAGGTACGGCACGATCTCATCGAGCCGCTTCTTCCACGCGGTGTTGAGGGCTGTTCCGTTCGTGACGAGTTGTGACCACTGTGCGTCGCTGAGGTCCGACTTGACGTCATCGAACGAGCAGGAGGACCCGACGGTCGGTGGGCAGACATGCCAGGTGAGACTGACGAGGGCTCCGTTCTTCCACTCGGTCTTCGCCTGGTCGATGATGCGTTGCCTGTTCGCGACATCGGCCGAGTTGAACAGGAAGTCACCACCCCAGAGCCCGGGGTAGACGCCGGTGATGTCCTTCACTCGTTGGGTGTACTGGTTCGGTTGACCGGCGGGTTCCTTGTTGTGCTGCCCGCTGACGATCTTCTGCCCCTTGATCGAGCCCAGGTAGTTCAGGACGGTTGCCTTGTTCGCCGCGCTGAATGCTTCCGCATCCGGGGCGGCGGGAGTGGCGACGGCCATCGTGGCACCGAGCGCGACGACCAGACCGGCCGTCAGGAGCGCGCGTGTTGTCGACTTCATTGTCTTCCCCTCGTGTTGTTGCCATGGGTATCGCTCGCTCCTGCGGCGGAGAGCAGGAGCCGAAGCGAGAACTGGGAGTGCGATCGGTCGTCGGCGTACCTGGACTCACGGAGACGCGATGCTCACCGGTGGCCGGTTCGTCCAGTAGCCATCCGCGAGCGACGACGTCGTGCGCTCAGGAGGGTCACTGTCCCGAGCAGCACTGCTCCCGTGGCAGCAAGAATGAGCGCCTCGCCGAGAGGTGCGCCCGTGAACGCCAGCACCCCCCGAGCGTCCTCATCGTTCCCGACGTCGCCACTCGCACTCGACCCCGTCTTCGATGGAGATGCCTCTCCGTCGGAGCCGTTCGGCGTCGTCGGAGTGCCAGCGCCAGACGGGGAGGGCGGTATCGGTGATCCGGGTTCGCCCGGGTCTGTGGCTGCGGGAGCGACGGTGGTCGTCACGTCGTCGATGGTGAGCTCCCCGGCGCCGTCGCCGCCGAGATAGAACGCGAGCTGCGTCACCTTCGACGGGTCGAGGGTGGCGTCTCCCGCCCACGCCGGCGGCTTGAACCGGTCGAACGGCACGCTGACATGCTGCCACCCGTTCCCGTCCACCGGGACCGTCGTCTCGAAGTACGAGCCTCCAGCGACGATCTGCAGAGTGACGTCGTCGCCTGCGGCGGTTTGGAGTGACAGCTCGAGCCCGGCGTACCCCCACCAGTCCTGCGGCGTGGTCAGCGTTCGCACGACGCCGGCGTATCCAGGGCCGGCGAGGTCGTAGAAGAAGCGACCTGCCTGAGATCCGGTGTCGGGGTTCCGTGTGAGCGCCGCGGTGATGGACCCGCCGCCGGTGTTCCGAACGTAGGTGGCATTGAGCTCGGCGTCGTCGGCGTACTCCTCGAAGTCTTCAACGACGAGCGGCTGCGTAGGCAGGGCACGAGTGCTGAACGAGGCGCTGGCGGGTGTCGACGAGGTGCTGCCGACGCCATTGACTGCGGTGACGGACCAGCGGTAGGTCACGCCAGGCTGCAGGTCCACGTCGGGACGGATGGTTGTGGCGGTGAGTCCATCGGTGTCCGCGATGGTCGTCCCGTCCTCGTCGGTGATGCTGAACCGGTAGTAGGCGGCGTCAGCGGCGGGCGTCCAGGAGAAGGTGGGTACTGCGGTGACGTCATGTGTGCCGACAGTCGGAGACTGCAAGGAGAACGCCCCGGGCTCGGTTGTTGGGTCATTCACTGCTGAGCGGAGCGTTGCTCGCGTGAGGTGCGCAGTTCCCGTCACGACGACACGCACGTAATCGCCGGTGAGGCTGTCGGCGGTCACCGTGCCGTCGGCGCCGATGGTCGTGTCGGCGGCGGCCCAGGTGGAACCGTCCGTACTTGTCTCGACTCGAAGGGCTGCTGTGTCGTCCGTCTGGAATGCAGCACGGGTGAGTCCGTTTTGCTTCCAGGTCACGATGCCGGAGCCACCGCCTACAGCGGTGACGAAGCCGCCCTCGGGGTCGGCTTGCACCGCGGTGTCGGTGGGGCTCGATGTGAGACGCCAGTCCTGCAGCGGGTCCACCAGGACGTCGCCGCCGGCGGGCGTGACCACGTCGCTGGTTGCCGGCGCAGCGCCTGATGCGTTGATCGCTCGGACGCGGTACGAGGCGCCGGCAGGAGATGTGAAGTCAGTCACGGTGCCGGCGGATGCTCCGAGGGTGCCGTCATGAACGGCGGTCCAAGCTTTCCCGGGGATCTGTCGCTCTACGACGTAGTCAGTGGCTCCTGCAGTGCCGCGCCAGGTGACGGTTGAGACGCCGTTGGTACGGGTGATGGCTGTGATCAGTGGCGCGTCGAGTGGCGTGGTCGGGATCGTGACGCCGATGCTGCGCGCGTACTGTTCGACCGCGTCTGCACGCGTCTGCTCCAGAGCGGTCCCGCCGGGGATGTGGAGGGTGAATCCGTCGTCGTGGGCGACGAGGCCGCTGCGGTCGTCGTGGCCGAACAGCGACCAAACGAACATGCCCGTGACGTTCGAGTCGGCTGCGGCGGCGTTCAGTAGGTCATCGGTTGCGGCCGTGGAGGCGTATTCGCCGGCGATGTAGACCTTCCCGGCGGCGGTGACGGTCTTGGCGTCTGCGGAGATCTTGGCTGCGGTCGGGGGGTAGTAGTGCACGTCGACTATGTCGAGGTTCGCTGCTGCGAGGGTGTCCGGGTCTATGTCGAATCGACGTCCTGCTGCGACGAGCTGCGAGGGGGCTTCGTGCTTGACGTGGGCGACTTGTTCGTTGATCCAGGGCAGTGTCATCCCCTCGAGCTCGTTGCCGAGTTCCCACGCCATGATGGTCGGGTCCTGCGAGTACGGCACGCCGGTGAGGGTGTTGGTGTGGCCGATGACGTGGTCGACGTAGTCCTGGTATGCGCCGATGGCGCGGGAGTCCGTGTAGAAGTCGTCGGGTTGCAGGCCGAGCGGTGCGGTGAAGTCGCGGTGTCCGCCGTGGTAGTACTCCCATTCGTCGGTGAGGGGCAGGATCAGTCGGATGCCGAGCGTGCCGGCGTATGCGACGGCGAAGTCCATGGTGGCGAATGCCTGGTCGTTGTATTCGCCGAGGGATGGCATCAGCGCGAGCGTGTTCGCGTTGTCCTGGCTGGTTGAGGTTCCCATGTGGGAGCGAACCACGGTGATGCCGGCGCGGTGTGCGGCGTCGAGGGTGTCTTTGATGCGGAAGTACGTCGGGTAGTCGACACCGCCGACGTTCTCGTCGAGGCCGAGCCAGTAGATGTTCGCGCCGCTCGCGCGGAACCGCTGTCCGTCGACCTGGAGATGCGTGGCGTCGCGCGTGACGAAGCCGGTGTTCTGGTTCGTCCACTCGCTTGGTACGGCGCTGGCCGGCATATGAGTGGTGAGCGGGAGCATCGTTCCGAAAAGGACAGCCGTGAGGATCGCTGCACCTAGTCGGACTACACGGACTTGCGGGTGGTGCGCCAGGCGGGACGTTGGGCGTGAGACGGGGTTCGTGGTGCGCTGCATCGGTGCTCAGACTCCTTCGGCTGGGCTACGGTTCGGGCGGCGGCAGTGGCCGTCCGGGGTTCAGCGGGTGCTGACGAGGTGATCGGTTCGCGGTCGGGTGGGGCTGGTCATGTCGGGGCGGTGGATGAGGGCTGCAGCGCCAAGGAGCGGTGCAGTTGATCCCAGGAGCGCGAGGCGGATCTGCACCGCGGTGGCGTAGGTGAAGACCGTCGCGCGCCGGGCTGCGGCACGGACGAGGTCGACGTAGTCGGGTACCACGGAGGCGAAGCCGCCGCCGATCGCGACGACGTCGAGGTCAAGCAGCGTCGTCGTGCTCGCGATCGCCTGGCCGACAGCGTCCGCGGAGCGGCGCACCGCCCGCCAGGCGACCGTGTCGCCGGCCGCGCAGGACGCAGCGAGGTCCTCCCCCGAGGTCCCCGACCATCCCTGCTGCTGCGCCCAGGCGACGGCGCTGGTTCCCGAAGCGACTGCCTCGAGGGTGGTGGAGTCGGCATCGGCTGTATCGCCGCCGAAGCCGGCGACGTGGATCTGGCCGATGTGGCCGGCGTTGCCGCTGCGGCCGGACACGAGTGTCCCGCCGAGGATCAGCCCGCCGCCGACGCCGGTGGAGACGACCATCGACATCGAGTTCTCGACGCCGACTGCGGCGCCGCACCAGTGCTCGGCGAGGGCGATGCACGTGCCGTCCAGTCGCAGCTGAACTGGCAGGCCCCCCAGTTCACGTGCGACCGCCCCGCGGAGGTCGAAGTCCACCAACGCGGGCAGGTTCTTCGGGCTGATCTGCCCGGTGTCGAGTGTGATCGGCCCTGCCGACCCAATGCCCGCACCGGCGAGCGTCGAGTCGGCAGGGACCGCTGCGAGTGTCTGCCGGACCGTCTGGGACACCGTTGCGGCGAGGTCCTCACGCCGTGCAGCGCGACCAGTCGGGGCACGATGACGGCTTCCGGCGATGATGGCGCCGCTCGCGTCGACGAGCGCAGTCTCGATCTTGGTGCCGCCGAGATCGACAGCGAGTGCGAGCGACGTCACGGCTACGACCAGTCGGTGACGAGCTGGTTCGACGTGCGGAGGACACTGCTCGAGGTGAGCTCCTCCGGCGCGAGCGTCTTCGCCGTCGTCACGTGGAACGTGACCGTCTCGCCCGGCAGAAGCGTCACCATCATGTCGTCGACCGTTGCGTCCACATCGACCTTGTCGACCAGAAGCGCGAGATCGCGGACGAGCGACGTTGCGGTCACTGCAACGTCGTACCCGCCGTCGGTCGCGGATACCTCCGTCCGGAAGTCCGCAGCAGGCAACGCCGAATCGCGCTGCTCCACCGGGAACCAGAAGCCTCGCTCGTCGCCGAGCATCGCGACGAGCACCTCGCTCGCCGGGTCAGTGAACGCTGCGAGGTCCGCCGGCACAGCGACCGTCTGGGTGCTGCGGGGAGCGAGCGACACTGTGATCGTCGTGGCTGCGAGCTCGGTGCCGTCGTAGCTGAGACGGCGGAGGACGACGTCGCCGTCCCATGCTGCCGACGAGTCGTTCACGACCGCTGTCACGAGGTCGCCGCCGCGCGGCTGGATGGTGATGAGGCGGTCGGCGTAGACGTGCTTGAGGGCGTAGAGCAGCGGCTTCGCGCGGCCGTACCCGTCGACTGCGGCCCAGGATGTGACGGGCCAGCAGTCGTTGAGCTGCCAGACGATCGAGCCCATGTTCTTCGGGGACCAGGACCGCCAGTGCTCGATCGCGAACGCCACCGCGTTGGCCTGGTTCAGCGACATCGCCCAGTGCCAGTCCTCGGTGTGGTCCGGCAGCGGCAGGTGCGCCACGAGCCCGTCTGTGAGCTTGTCGTTGCCGTCCTGCGCCTTCTGGTGCCAAATCATGCCGGGCGATTCCGGGGTGAGCGGCGAGTCCGAAATCGACTGGTTGATCGTGGACCAGGTCGCTGGGCCCTGCCAGCCGAACTCCGCGACAAAGCGCGGGACGGTGTCGCGGTAGTGCGGGTAGTCGACCCGGTTCCACAACTCCCAGAGGTGCACCGAGCCGTGGTCGATCTCGTTCGCCGGCCGGTCGACGTCGCCGGACCAGGGGCTCGCCGGCGTGTAGGAGCGTTGCGGGTCGAGTTCGGCGACCAAGCGCGGCAGCAGGTCAAGGTAGTACCCCAGGCCCCAGGTGCGGCCCTGGACGCGCTTCTCCCAGCCCCATTCCTCGAAGCCCCAGATGTTCTCGTTGTTGCCGTTCCAGAGCACGAGGCTCGGGTGGGACATGATCCGGGTGACGTTGTCGCGCACCTCGGCCTCGACCTCGCCGCGCAGCGGCTCTTCCTCGGCGTAGGAGGCGCAGGCGAACAGGAAGTCCTGCCAGGTGAGGATGCCGCGCTCGTCGCAGAGGTCGTAGAAGTCGTCCGACTCGTAGTACCCGCCGCCCCAGACGCGCAACAGGTTCATGTTCGCGAACTCCGCCTGGTCCAGGCGTGCTGCGACCCGGTCTCGCGTGACACGGGTCACGAACGCGTCGTCAGGGATCCAGTTCGCGCCCCGCACCCATACGGGCTCGTCGTTGACGACGACGCGGAAGCTCGTGCCGTCGCTGTCGGGCAGGAGCTCCACGACGGCGGTCCGGAAGCCGATCCGCTTCCGCCAGGTGGCGAGGACGCCGCTCTCGTCGGCGATGGTCACGGACAGGCCGTAGAGGACGGCGTCGCCGTAGCCCCGCGGCCACCAGAGCTCGACCTCGTCGACATCAAGGATGAGTGTGCCGGTGGCGCCGTCGATAACGGCGTCGACGGTGTGTTCTGCGCCGTCAGGGGCGGTGAGGGTGGCCGTCGCGGTCACGGGAGCCGCGTTCTCGGCGTGCTGCAGCGCGAGCGCCACCTCGACGTGGCCGGCGGTTCCGTCCGTGGTGACGGTGGGCCGGACGGACTCGATGCGGGCGCCTGACCAGGCGTGCAACGTCACGGGCTTGAAGATGCCGGAGGATGCAGCATCGAGACCCCAGTCCCAACCGAAGTTGCAGGCGGCCTTCCGGATCGCGTTGAACGGGTGGAAGTAGGTGTGGGGCCGGTAGCCGATGTCGAGACTCGCCTGGTCGGCGTACGCGACCGGGGAGGCGAAGTGCACGACGAGTTCGTTGGTGCCGGCGACAAGGACGTCGTCCGCTGCCAGTCGGTAGGTGCGGTGCTGGTTGAAGGTGCGGGCAAGCTCGCGGCCGTTCAGGGTGATCGTGGCGACGGTGTCGAGGCCCTCGAAGACAAGGTCGTGGTGGTCGTGCCCGTCGGGCTCCCACGTGAAGGTGGTGCGGTACTCCCAATCCGTCTCACCGATCCAGGTGACCTTCTGCTCGTTGCGGTCCAGGTACGGGTCGGGGATGAGCCCGGCGGCAAGCAGGTCGGTGTGCACGAGGCCGGGCACGGTTGCGGGGATGGATCGCAGCGCAACGTCGACCGGGGTGTCACCGCTAGTGGCCCGGAGCGTCCATCCGTCGTGGAGGGTGCGCCGGGTCTCGGTGGTGGTGGTGGGGGCGGTGGTGCTCACTTGGTTGCTCCTGCCGTGAGGCCGTTGTAGATGTGTCGCTGGAGGAAGAGGAAGACGATCAGCGTGGGGATGATGACCAGCAGCGTGCCGGCGGCGATGACTTCCCATTGGGCGCCGAACGGCCCCATGAACCGGAAGAGCGACGTCGAGATGACGCCGAGGTCCTGCGACGGCATGTAGAGGAAGGGGATGTAGAACTCGTTGTAGACGGCGATGCCCTTGATGATGATCACGGTCGCGATCGCCGGCCGCAGCAGCGGCAGGATGATCCGCCAGTACACGGTGAACCGGTTGGCACCGTCGAGCATGGCTGCCTCGTCGAGGGAGACCGGGATCGACTGCATGAACTGCAGGAAGATGTAGATCGCGACGATGTCAGTGCCCATGAACAGCACAATCGCGGCGCCTCGGGTGTTGAACAGCTCGAGTGCGTTGATGACCTGGAACGTCGCGACCTGTGTCGTGACGGACGGCACGAGAGTCGCCAGGAGGAACCCGCCGAAGACGAGCTTCCTGCCGCGAAACCGGAACCGGTCGATGGCATACGCCGCCATCGTCCCGATCAGGATCGTGCCGGTGACCGACACCAGCAGGATGATGCCGGTGTTGATGAAGCCCTGCACCATCCCGCCCTGGGTGAACGCGGTGACGAAGTTGCTGAAGTTCAGCCAGTTCGACGGCGGCGTCAGCGGTGTCGTCGATCGGTACTCGCGGTCCGTTTTGAACGCGAGCATCACGATCGTGATGAGCGGGATGAGCGCACACAGGCTCGCGATGATGAGGCTGGCGTACTTCCCGGTAGTCCCTGCTCGGGCGAGAAGACGGCCACGGGTCACGGACGGTGCGCTCACGATGCGACTTCCTTCTTCTCGTCGGGGAACAGCCACCGCTGTATCCCGGTGATCACCAGCACGATGACGAGCAGGACGACGGCCATCGCCGACGCGAGTCCGACCTTGGAGAACTTGAACGCGGTGTTCACGGTCTGAATGACGAACGTCTCGGACCCGTTGGCGCCGCCGGTCATCACGTACGGCATCTCGAAGGCGGACAGTGCACCGGCGATCGCGAGGATGAACGACAGGCCGAGAATGCGTCGGATGCTCGGCACGATGATGTAGCGGAACTTGTCGAACGACGTTGCGCCGTCGAGGTCTGCTGCTTCGTACTGCTCGGCCGGAACCGACTGGATCGCGCCGAGGAACAGCACGAAGTTCAACCCCATGTACCGCCACACGCTGGACGCGGCGAGGGACAGGTTGACCACGCTCGGGTCGCCGAGCCACTGCGGGGTGTCCTGTACGCCGACGACGGCCAGGAGCGCGTCGAGGGTGCCGCCTGGACGAAAGAAGTACAGGAACACCAGGCCGATCGCGACACCGTTGATCAGGTAGGGGAAGAAGATGATGCCCTTGAACAGGTTTGAGAACCGAGTCTTGAAGCTCAGCAGCGTCGCCAGGTAGAGCGCGAGGACGAGCTGCGCGATCGCACCAACCAGGTAGTAGAGGCTGACGAAGAAGACCTGGAAGATCGCCGGCTGAGTGAAGATCTGAACGAAGTTCTTGACACCGACGAAGTCCTTCTCCGGGGAAAGGCCGTCCCAGTCGGTGACGCTGTACCAGAGCATGTTCACCACGGGGACGTAGGTGAGCACAATCAAGAACGCCAGCGGGATCGCGAGGAACAGCCACGGTGTGACGCGCGATCCCCCGAAGGCACGCTTCTTGCCTGGGATGAGGGGTGCGGTGGCGCCGGGGAGGCCGGTGGCCTGCCCCGGCGCTGCCGCACCCGGTTCGAGACGGGTCACTGATCCACCTGGGTCTTCGCCGCAGCCCACTGCTTGTTCAGCGTGGCGAAGTACGACTCCTCGGTCCCGGAGGCGGCGCCGCGGGCGACGTCGATGAGCTTCTGCCGGTACGTGTTGCCAAAGATGTCGACCTCGCTGGTGTTGGCGATATCGGTCAGCAGCGACTCCTTACCCTTCGGGTCCGCGTTCAGCTCGACGTACTGAACGCCGATCTGCTCAAAGTCCTTGAGGGTCGAGGGTGCCGGGTCTGCCTTCACCGGGCTGATCGCGCCCTGGCTCTTCGCGTAGCCGGAGTCGTTGATGAACCAGTTCACCCATGCCTTGGCGGTGGCCTTGTTCTTCGAGTTCTTGTTCACCGCGAGGAGCTTGTCCGTTGTGGTGACCGAGGTGAACTTGCCGTCGGTCTGCCACGGCATCGGCCAGAAGCCGATCTCATCGGCCGACTTCCCGGCCTTCTTCGCGGCGTCCTGCATCTGCGACACGGCCCAGGACCCGAGCGCCATCGTGCCGATCTTTCCCTGCGCAAGGAGATCCTTCGACTCCTCCCAGTTCGTCGTCGTCGGGTCCGACTCGCTCAACCCTTCCGACACGGTCTTGAAGAGCATGTCGTCGATGTTGTACTGATCAGAACCCGCTTTCCACGGGCTCTTATCCGCGGCGAGCTTCATGCGGGCGTCAGCGCCCTGGGTGGTGCCGAGGGCGTTCTCGAGGCCGGCGAGCGGCCACCCGTCCTTGTAGTTGGTGTAGTACGGCACCGCGTCGGTCTTGTCTTTGATCGCCTTCAGGTCGGCGAGGTATTCATCTTGCGTGGTCGGCGGGGTCGTGATCCCGGCGTCCTTCCACACGGTCTTGTTGATGACGAGGCCCATGGCGGAGCCGAAGGTCGAGATGCCGTAGACCTCGCCGTCGTAGGACCCGTCTCCGGCAAACCGGTAGGTCTTCTCCAGGTCGCTGGTCTTGCCGAGCGGCTCGAAGTAGGACGAGTACTTGTCCTTCGTCACCGTCGAGCTCGGGATCAGCAGCGCGTCGCCGTAGTCCTTCGAGCTCAAACGAATCTTCGCGTCGCCCTCGTAGTCGGTGAGGGCTTCGAACTTGACGTTCGTGCCCGGGTACTTCTTCTCGAACTGCGCCGCGTAGTCCTTGAACGTGGTGTCGACCAGATCGGTGCGGTTGGTGAGGACGGTGATGGTCCCTGATGGCTTCCCGTTGTCGTTGGACGACCCAGCCGAACAACCTGAGAGCGCCAGAGCGGCGGCGACGACGCCTCCGGTCGCGGCGAGCACGGACTTCTTCATGGCGAACTCCTTCGTTCATCGGCGCCGTCACGAGCTGGTCGCTGGCTCGAGCGCTTCGGGTTGCACCAGCGTGCAGGGCACAGCTGTCGAAGTCAAGACTTAGATTAGTAATCGATGAAAGTTTTTGAGCAAGGAGAACGAGGGCAGGCAGCGGTGCTGCCTCCGGTCAGAAGCGCTCAGCGACTCATCGCCCGTGCCGCCCGACGCTCTCGCGCTGCACGAAGCGGATCGCCGGCGCCTCGACGACTGGCGGCTGCTGCCCGCGAAGTAGGGACGCCAGCGTCTCGCCCACCAGCCGCCCGATGCGCTGGACGTCGTGGCTCAACGATGCGAGAGGCGGAGCCGAGAGTTGACACAGCGCCGAGTCATCCCATGCGACGATCGATACGTCTTCCGGGACCCGCAGACCAGATCGTCTAGCCGCATCAAGACCCCCAAGCGCCATCAGGTCGTTGTCGAACACGACAGCCGAAGGCGGCGTGTCTCCCCCTGTCAAGCTTTCGAAGGCGCGGGCTCCCGACTCGGACGAGTAGTCCCCTGATGCGAAATGCGCCGTCAGATGCAGCTCCGCGCACGCGCCGGTGAACGCTGCCGCACGGGTGATCGTGTGAGCAAGCTCCGGCGGCCCGCCCACCAGCCCGAGTGCGCTGTGCCCGAGACCGGCGAGGGCGCGCACGGCGGTCCGCATCGCCGCATCGTCGTTGGTCCACACCGTCGGCAGTCCGCCTGACACGAGCGGGGACGACACGGCGACCGCGGGCATCCCGACATCTGCAACCAGTTGCACGCGAGGATCGTCCTCAATGAGATCGACGAGCACCACACCGGCGACGGCTCGCTTGTCCTGCCATCCGCGCAGCCACTCAAGCTCGTCAGCACGGGAACCGAGGACTCGCAGGAGCACCGAGTGTCCTAACGGTCGAACAACCTGGTCGACGCCTGCCGTGAACTCGTGGAACCAGGGCTCCGCGCCGTAAATCTCACTCGCACGCACGAGCGTGAGCCCGATCGGCTGACCGAGGTCGCCATTGGACAGATGGCCTTCATCGGTTCGCATCTGGTGGTCCTCCAATCAGCACGGGTCCGCGGCACAGCTAGTGTGACATCGCCGGACCCGTCGGCACCGCAGGTAGTCGAGCTGCAGAGAGGACGACCGATGGCACGATCCGAGACAATCGCATCGGGACCCGGCAGCCGCGCGCTCATCGTCGACATCATCCGGTCAGCCGGCCCCGTCAGCCGAGTCGAACTCGTCCAAGCAACAGGTCTCACACAACCGACCATCTCGAACATCGTCCGCCAGCTCCTCGCCTCCGGGGTGATCCGCGAAAGCGGACGGACACCTTCCACGGGCGGGAAACCTCGCACACTCCTCGAGATCAACCCCACAGCGCTCTACGCGGTCGGCGTGCAACTCGGTTTCGAAGCGATGACCTTCGTCGCCGCAGGCGTCGGTGGCGGCACGGTCGCGCGACAACTCGTCGACGGTGCGGCACTGGACGATCCACAGCAAGTCGTGGAGCGTCTCGCCATGCAATTCCGAGTCTTCGTGGACACGGCCGGGATTCCCATCGACAGCATCGCAGGTGTGGCCGTGGTCGTGCCGGGACCGCTGTCGCCACCACTCGGCACGATGTTCCGGTCCCCGACTCTCCGCCAATGGGAGGGCTTCCCGCTCGCCGCCACGCTCGGCGAGCTCCTGCCGGTGCCCGTCGTCCTCGACAACGACGCCGCCGCCGCCGCCATCGGAGAGTTCTGGACGCGGCGCGTTCCGCGAACCGATACGTTCGCCACTATCTACATGGGCACTGGGATTGGCGCGGGTGTCGTCATCGATGGCGCCCTGTACCGCGGAGCGAGCTCGAACGCGGCCGAACTCGGACACCTGTCCATTGATGCTGAAGGCGTCGCCTGCAGTTGCGGCAACACGGGCTGTGTCGAGCGCTACGCGGCTCCTGCTGCCGTCCTCGCCGAGGCGGCTGCCACCAGGTTCGATTTCCTCGGACTGGATCTGGAGTTCACCGCAGAGAGTACGGGCCAGGACTTCGACAGGCTTGCGCGTGCTGCAGTCGGCGGCCACGAGGCCGCCGGCGCACTCCTCGGGCGCTCCGCCGATCGCCTCGCCGCCGCGGTCGTATCGTTCAGCAATGCGTTCGACCTGGACAGCATTGTGCTAGCGGGGCCCAGCTTCGCGATCGCCGGGTCGCTCTACGCCAAAGCCGTTCGAACACGCATGGAGCGCGCCTCGTTCGCTCGCCGAGCGCACGGCGTCCGCATCGAGATTGCCGCGAACCCGCGCGACTCCGCAGCGATTGGAGCAGCCGCGCTCGTACTTCAGAGTTCGGTGGCTCCCGGTCACGGACCGGTGCTCTCTGCCTAGGCAACCGCGCAGCGGGAGCACCTTCCACCCCACAACAGGACCGACGAAAGGGTTCGCACGGACCGCTTCCTCACCGCCAACACACTCCTCCGCGCCGACTACCGCAACGCCGACGACGCAGCATCGCTGCAAGAAGTACGGGACCGGCTGCAGTTCCTCGCCGACACCGGCTACGACCTCCGCCACGACCTGCCCGACTGACAGCGAGCAAGCCATCAGGTCGAAGTCGCGCCAACCTGCCGCCGATGCTTCACCGAACTGCGCCAAACCCAAGCAGCGAGCTTGGTCTCGCCTCGACCCGCTTCCACCCAAACTGCGTCTCGGGTAAGGCGGTACGCCCGGGCGTCACTCCGACGGATCAGACGGTCGGGCAGCTGAAACCACGCATGCACCGGCAACGGCTCCGACAGCTCACGCACCTCCGTTCCACGAGCATCCTCCTCAAGCGAGAACGGCGAGCCGGGTACCCAACGGTCCGAACGACGACGACCCATGACCGCGACAGTAGAAGGCCGCACCGACGTTCGCACATGGGGCCCTCAGCGAGAACATCACCGGACCAGCCATCTGAGACAAAAGTAGTTGCGGTGAGAGCAGGCCGCTCGGACGTGCCTGTTGAAGGACCGGCTATCGGACATGGGTCGCCAGGTTCAGAGTCATCGCGAGAGACCCGACAGCATCCTGCCGATTGGCCTCGACGAAGCCCGCGCGTTCGTACGTCCGTACGGCCGGACGGTTGCCGGTCACGACGTTGAGGCCGATCGAGGTCGCTCCGAGTGCACGTGCTCGGGCGACGGCAAGCCGCACCAGGTCATGGGCCAAGCCGCGGCCTCGCACGGTGGGATCGAGGAGAACCCGTCCGAGGTGAGCATGGTCGTCGTGCAAGGTGAGTTCGAACTGGCCGATCGGTTCCGGACCCGCGTCAACGGCCACCCAAGCCGTTCGCTCAGGACTCTGTTCGTCCATCGTGAGCTGGTCGAGAGTCAGTGGCCATTGCAGGCGGGGGCCGGCGAAGAGGTACAGCGCCTCGGCGTCCGGCACCCACGACACGATCAGATTGCAGTCATCACTGGATCGCGGTCGAATCGAGAGCACGTCGCACATCATCTGCGCGATTGGTCACAACGGCTAGAGCCCGGTCCGCTGACCGATCGACTACCGGACAGCCGACTCCGCCTTCACCCAAGCGTCACGGATACGCTGGATCTGGTCGTCAACGGTCATTCCCGTGACGTCGAGGACGAGGTCTACCGGCGGCGGAGTGGCACTGATTCGGTGCAACAGCTCGAACTCCTCATCCGTGATGGAGACCGGACGGGTTGTTGCTCGCTTGCGGGCCTCGTCGAGGGTGACAGCCGAGTGCACGATGAAGCACGCGACGACGAGCTGACGAACGTCGTCACCATCGATGTAGGCTGCGCGCTCCTGATCGGCTGCGAGAGCCCGAGCGCAGGTCGTCTCACCGACTGCCGGGCCGCCCGAGAGAAGCAGTGGTCGCATCGTCGAGTCCTCCCGCTGGCGGATTCCCTCAGACCAACCACACGTTCCGGTAGGCGACCGGTGCGAGTGAAGACGCATCTCTTCCCCCGCTGAGATCCCCTGGTTACCGTGGTCACATGGACTGCTTCGCGAGCTGGCGCACGCGCATCTGAAGGGACGGCTCAGGCCGTCGCTCTCCTCCACCCCAACCCCGGGCGTGGAGCCTTCGGACTGCTCACGAAAGAAGCACTACCATGCACATCCGCGACTGCACGCCGCTTGACCTGCCCGCGCTCACCGCACTCACGATCGAGACCTTCCGGCCGCTCCTCGCCGGCTCCCTCGCGCAGCTACGGGCCGAGGTCACCGCGCACGACCATGGGCACTGGGAGGACGACTACCGCCAGGAAGTCCCTTCCCTGCTGGCTCCCGACGAGGGTCGCTTCATCACACTGGCGGAAGAACACGGCGAACCGCTCGGCTACGTCGGCTGGAACACCACCGGTGCGACCTCCGGACGACTCGAGATGGTTGCCGTTCACCCTGATGCTCGACGGCGCGGAGTCGCGCGAGCGCTCTGCTCGGTGGCGCTGACCAGGCTCGGAGAGCTTGGGGTCACCGTGGTGCACATCGGAACGGGCGGCGACGAGTTCCACGCCCCGGCACGAGCCCTCTACGAGTCCCTCGGCTTCATCCCGTACCTGACCGTCGATTACGCCCGGACTCTCTGACCGGAGCCGGGAGGGCTACCGAGCGCAGCCCTCCCGGCCCGATGAACTGCGCCCGACGGCGTCTCGACGGCCGATCGGCTAGCGGTCGATCTGCGCGAGCCAGTCGCGGATCAGGGCGGCGGTGATCCCGGGGAGCTCGAGGTGCACGTTGTGTCCAGCACCGTCGAGGACGACGAAGCTCCCGCGCGGGTAGTGGTCCCGGAGTGCGAGTCCGTCCTCGTACCCGACGACGTCGTCCTGCCGACCGAACACATGCAGAGCCGGAGCGGTGAACGGTTCCGGGTGCCGCTCCTCTGGCACCGCGTCCAGCGCGTAGTCGGCTGAGATGCGGTCCATCACAGCAGGGTCGGCGCCACGGAGACCCGGAAGCACGTACCGCTCGAACGCCGCGAATGCGGCCTCGTCCTGGATGACGCTGACCTCCTCGAACGCCTCTCGCGCGTCGCCGGCGGAGTCGAGGACGGACGGTTCGATGTGCAGCACGGTGCGCTCGGGGACGGCCCTGTCTGCGTGTGCCGCATGCACCACACCCGCCAGGGTCGCGACGCCGAGGACGTGGTCTCGGCGTTCGTGAGCAACATGTCGGGCGATCATGCCGCCGAAGGAGTTCCCGATGACGGCGAACGGCTCGTCCCCGAGGTGGTCGTCGATCTCAGCGAGTACCCCGGCGGCCACGTCGACCGCGCTCTCCGCGGTCGCGGTCACCGCAGCGGCCTCGGCCCACGGCAGGTCGAGGAACACCATCCGCCAAGGCAGGTCCTGCACCGCATCCGCCAGCGGCAGCATGATCCGGTGGTCCACCCCGAAGCCGTGGAGAGCGACGAGCGGACGACCAGAACCAAGAACTTGCGCGATCACCCAGCAAGCCTACGAGCAGCCCGTACCGGTAGCCGATCGGCTATCCGACACGCAGCGAGTCCGAACCACCGATGTCCGCTTGTCGCGCGCTTACGTATTTAGTTAGGCAAACCGAAAATGGGGCTGCAGCAGCTCGCCCGGAGCAGCGTCCAGAGATCGGCCCGACCATGCAGACCACAGGAGCGCTCACCTCGCCCTTCAGCGAGGTTCGGGAGCGTGCCTCGCAACGCGTCCTCGTTGCGACCGCTCTCATCACCGGCATCGCTGGCGTCACGTCATTCGCCGTTGCGCTCCTCGTCATCGCGGTGCCCGCATGACCGCCCGTCAGAGCCTTTCGGAGCTGCGCAGCCAGCCCGCCGAATGGCACCGCCAAGGGATGTGGCACCCGACCGAGATAGAGATGATGGTGCACCACCGCCTGCTCGAAAACGTGCCGGCGGAGCCGTCGTACGGCGACTTCTTCCGCACCACCTGACCTTCCACAGACCCGGGCCCGGATGCGGAGCATCCCGACCCGTTCCGCCGACACAGGCTGTCGACGCACAACGCGGCCCCCACCGGGCAACCGGTGGGGGCAGTCCGCTTCCCCGGCGTGGGCACTCGGAGCGAGCGGGCTCGTCCCGCATCGATGCCTCTTCCGTCGTGCGACGCCGGTGCGGGGTCGCCGGACCGGAGCGTCACCGGTGGTGTCAGCCGCGTTCAGCGGCCGCGGGATGCGGATGACGGTTGGTTTCGGTCAGATCCCGACGTACTTTGGACAAGCCGGACCAGATTGGGGTCTCGCCGTCACGACGGTCTCCGCGGCCTGCGGAGCGCTGGCGCAGCGAGACGGTCCGGTAGCGACGAGGCGTCCACAGCTTCATGGAAGGCCGGTCTGCTCATGACCGCCACAGGTCTCTTCTTCCCCACCGCACTCCTGCACGAGGGAACCCCCCGCAGCCCGCGACCCTTCACGTTCGGCGGCTGCCGCACATACCACTGCGCAACCGTCGAGGCGGTGCAGTCATGACGCTCACCCAACCCGGGACGGCGGTCCGCCCCATCGTCGCGGTCGCCGGTTCCGACACGAGCGGCGCGATCCAAGACCTCGCGGGCATGTACGCCGGCCGCGCCTGGTACTCGTCCCCGGTCGACACCACCTACTGGTACAAGTACGTCGCAGTGGGCGACGACCAGGTGAGCATCCGCCGGTCGCAGATGCACGGCCACCTCCGCGGCGACGTCGCGGTCGAGGGTCAGGTCGTGGTCCAGTGGATCGACTCCGGGAGCGCCCGCGTCGACGTCGGCCGTGACGAGGTCCGCATGCAGCCCGGGGTTCCCGTCCTGTTCCCCATCGAGCAGCGGTTCGAAATGGAGTACGAGGACTGGGATCAGCGACTCGTGCACCTGGACCGGTCGCTCGTGCTGGACGTCGCCGCCGAGCAGTACCTCGTCGACGGCACCCTCGCGTTCGACCGGACGACACCCCCGACGGCTGCTGCCGTCCTGGGGTGGCGGGGGTCGGTGGCGGCTGCTGTGAACGCGCTCCGGGCCGATGGCGTCGAGTCGCTGGCCTGGCACGAAGCGCAGCGGGACGTGGTCCGCTCGCTCTTCGGGATGTACCGCTTCCGCGGTGAGCACGCGCCCGCCGGGTACGGGGAGCGCCGGAGCTCCCGGCTGCGCGCCGCGGTCGACTTCATCCACGCACACGCCGCGGAGCCGGTGACCGTCGCCGACATCGCTCGAGCCGCTGGCCTCAGTGTTCGTGGACTCCAGGAGACCTTCCAACGAAGCCTCGACCGCACGCCGATGGCGTACCTCCGAGAAGTCCGGCTACGCCGGGTGCAGGAAGACCTCCTGCACGCCGAGTACGCCACCAACGCGGTCGCCGCCATCGCGAGCCGATGGGGGTTCACCCACATGGGCCGCTTCTCCGGCGAGTACCTGCAGCGGTTCGGCGAGTACCCCCGCAATACGCTCCGGCGCTGACACTCGCACGACCTGGCCGTCTGCCGGTGACGCATCGGTCATCGGAACCGGGCGCGGAATGTGACGAAGACGCAGATGGGGTCAGCCTTCCACCCACACGTCCGCACGCCCGCCGGACCGGCACTGCAGATCTGCTCCGAAGCGGACGTCGGTCCATTGCAGGTCAATGGGTTCTTCGTGCAGGCGGGTCCCGACTGCATCGAAGAGCGCGATCCGTCCAGGGCCATCGGGCGTGCTGTCGAGTTTCACCTCCCAAGCTCCGCCGTTCCGCGTCCTCGTCGAGTCACCGACCTTCGGAGTGCATGCAGAGCCCGCACACAGTGCGACCGCGTCCACCTCGCCCAATGACTCCGGGACATGGATCGAGACGGGATTTGGCTGGTCGTAGTCAGGGCAGACCGAATCCGGAGTGATCGAGCAGCCTGCGAGGGCTGACGCCACGATGCCGAGAGCGAGCGTGATCACGAACTTCCCGCCTCTGGTGAGCATGCGTCGACCCTAGCGAGTTAGGGGCTCAGCGAGACAACGCGCTCTGGGGGCCCTGCGAAGCACTCTGTCCCGGGGAGCTCGAGAGTGCCGCGGACTTGGAGCTGTATCCGAGAGTTTCGGCGGCGCCAGTTCCAGGTGACGGCGGGCAGCGCAAGCTCGTCTCGGTAGCCGATCGGCTATCGGGACGTCTCGATCGCGAGCTGGGCGACCTCGACGACAGCGTCGGAAGGCATGTCCGGGTAGTAGTTCTCGCGCAGCTGCTGCGCGAAGAGCTGCATGTCAGTCTCCGGCGGCTGGTGGGCTTGTTCGGCGGTGAGGCTGTCAAGCCGGTATTGGTGCACGGCGATCACGGTGCCGGGGACCGGTCCTGCCGTCGGGTGTTCATCGAAGACGAACACGGCTGCTCCCACCGGGACGTCCTCGTTCCACCGCACGGTGGTGACCTTCTCGCCCGACATCACTGCTTCGTGGTGCTTGCGATGGAAGTGGATCGTGTTGGGTGCTGCACTGACCATGTGCCCACTCTGCCGTAGCGGCAGAGGGCGGCGACCGACGTCCCGGTTCCCGCGGCGGTCGGACTACCAAGGCCAGGACCGTCCGTTGAACGACCGGCTATCGGACGACCTCCTGGTCCACCCCGATGGACAGCTTTTCGGCAACGTACGGCAGCCATGCGGAGCGAAGGACCGCGAAGACTCCACCGGCAACAACGACGAGAAGAAACGTCGTCGCGGCAGCGATCCACAGCCCGGAGAGCGTCGAAGGGCCGAGCAGGGCAACGACGATGAGTGGCAGTGGTGACAGGATCCAGGCTGTCACCGCGAACGTGACTGACACCGCTCGACGCTGCCCTTGTGCACCCACAACGCGCTTCACCCAGTGCGCTGCATCGTCCCCGGCAGCCAGCCGCTTCTCACGGATGAACCGGAACGGCGTCAACGCTGCGGATGCCCGGAGCAACTGAACGGCTCCGACCGCGGTGACGAGCAGGAGCAGTCCGAGGCCAAGGGCGATGGCGATCTCCACGCTCGTCGGGATGACTCCCTGGTCCGCTCCGGCGATGAGCAGCACGACTGGGACGGGGGACGCGACGAACAAGGCCACCCCGAGAGCTGTTGCGTGCCATGCCTCCCGCGCTGCCTCTGAGAATCTGCGGGCCTCATCCTGATCCAGCGCGGAAGCGGCGTTGCCGAAGTCGGTGTCCGGTATCTGAACGAACAGATCCCGCACCGGCACTCCGAGCGCCCGGCCCAGACGAGAGAGCGTGTCGAGACTGACGTCGTTGCCCGCTTCGAGCCGCTGGAGCGTGCGGACGGTGACGCCGCTGGCTTCCGCGAGTCGCTCCTGGGTCCATCCTCGTTGCGTACGGAGCTCGAGGATTCGTGTCTGGCTCATGTTTGCCACAGTAGGAGAAGCGCCGCCCGCTGCCCACGACAGCAACCCGACACCGAGGCGACAGCCACCCGACAAGCGGTCAACCCGCACTCCTGCGGCGAGAAGGGTCAGTGGTCAGATGATCGCCACATCGAGGACGCGGAAAAGCGTCCTCGTCAGGCCCCCAGACCCACAGGCCATCGACGGTCTGCATCAGCGCACGCTATCGCGCTATCGTCCGTCAGCCGATTGGCTATCGAGACGCTGCTACGTCTGGTTCAGGGCGTGAAGAAGGCGTGGAGCGCGGCACTGATCTGCGCGGGCCCGCCACTGTTCCATGGGCCGTCGTGGCCGAGCCCGTCGAACTCAACGTGTCGCGCGTCGGGGATGATCCCGTCAAGGTCGCGGATTGCGGTGCGGAGGAACGCCGGGCTCGCGGTTCCGCTGAGCAGCAGCACCGGACGGTCGATGCTCGCGTACTCCTGGATGCGACCGTCGCGTTCGGCAACGGCGCGGAAGTCGTAACGCACGCCCGGGAGGAGGTCGCGGAGCGATGACGCCGGCCCCCGCCGCCGGGACTGGACCGCGAGGACGACACGGCCCAGGGCTCGGGCGACGAGCCGCGGGGCTCGCGCCATGAGCGCAGGTGCGGTCCCTGCAACGACGAGCGCGTCGATGAGTACAGCCCCCGACTGTCCGCGCTCGATCTCGGCGTTGAGCCGGCCGATGCCGTCGCGGTCGATGCCGTCCCGGTAGAACGGGGACTCGTAGACGGCGAGCTGTTCCACGTTGGGCAGGGTGCGCGTGGCTTCCAGGGCGATCACCGCGCCGGAGCTGAGTCCGAACAGCTTCGTTGCGCCGGTTGCAGCCATGATCGCGTCGAGGTCCTCGACGTCGCGGGCGATGGTGTGGTCGGCGGTGTACGGGCGCGGGCTGATACCGCGGCCGCGTCGTTCCGCGGTGATGACCGTGAATGAGGCGGACAGGGCGAGGGCGAGTTCTCGGTACGCGTGGACGTCAGCCATGGCACCCTGCACGAGGACGATGCCCGGTCCGGCGCCCTGGCGGAGGTAGCCGATCGAGGTGCCGTCCCGAGACGCGACGTGCTCGGTGACGATGCCGTGATCCATGGCGTCAGCATGGCACTGACCACGAACCAGGCAGCACCAGTTCTACCGCTGCGTCCGCCCGAGTAAAACAGTGACCGTTCATACATCACTGACACCTCATCGGAAGGACGCGCCCCGTGCCGCATTCGCCGACTCTCCACCGCGTCGACCCCGCTGACGTGCATCTGCCGCCGACACGGCCGATCGACATGTCGCACCTGGTCGGTGGTGTCCTCGGATCGGACAAGCGCGCCCCGTCGCGGCCGGGATCGCTGCGATGAACGGGGGCCAACAGCGGTCGTGGGCGGAGGCGCGTCAGGATCGGGTCGAGTGGCGTCGACGAGGACTGACGCCGCCTGATGAACTTGAAGCCATCGTGCTCGCGCGCGTGCACGACATTCCGGCAGAGCCGAGGTATCAGGACTTCCTTAGCTCTAGGTTGAGAGCGGACGGTCTACATTCGGGTTGCAGCCCGTCCGTTCGCTGCTGAGTCGGAACGCAGCAGGCAGGTTCTACTGTCCGGACCGTGGCAGCGGGACGCAACGGCGCGCCCCGCTGTCACAGCCACCGCGGGCGCACGCGCTGATGCAGCACGGGGTCGGTCTGCGCTCGGGATCAACGACGCCTAGTCGTGGGAGCGCGCAGCGTTTCGGACGGAAGTTCACCGAACGCGTCCGCGTAGTACTTCGAGAACCGACCGAGATGTTGGAAGCTTCAGGCCTGCGCGATGGCAGCGACGGTGGAGTCGGACCGGGTGCTGCGGACGAGGTCTGCTCGACTGCGGTGCAACCGCACCTGTCGCAGAAACTCCATCGGCGTCGCGTTGGTGTGGCGTTGGAACGCGGCTTGCAGGCTGCGGGCAGCGATACCGGTTGCGCGGCTGACGTCGATCGAGGTGATCGGCTCTCGCGCGTGGGCGATCATCCACTCCTGCGCGAACCGGAGCGAGCGTGGGCCAGCGGCAACCGTCACCTCGGACGCCGGCACGATACGGAACGCCTCGATGGTGGCGTCGGCGACCAGCATGTTCAATCGTCGGCGCTCGTCGGCGCTCACCCCAATCTGTAGTAGCTCCGGTGCAGCCGAGGCGATGACTGCCCGGAGTTGCGCGACCGCCTCATTGGTCGTCGTGCTGCGGAACTGTAGCGCCGCGGGGATGGAGCCGTGTGTTGCCGCGGCGACTGACTCGAGAAACGTGGTGTCGAAGCGGATGAAGTGCTGTGTCGATGGCAGTGCCGCAACGGAGAAGTCCCGTGCTGGGTACAGCACGGGCATGTGCGGCGCCATCTCGATAGCGTCCCGGGAGTCCGGGTCGAGGGTGATCCCTGGAGACGTTGCCCATGCCAGAACGTAGTGCTGGCCCTGCCCGATTGTTCCCCACCGTGTCGCGGCTACTGCTGAGGTGCCAACGAGCAGGTCGTTATCCCCGACAAGCCGGTACCGCCAGGAGAACCCGTCCCGGGTGGCACGGCCGACGTGCAGATCCTGGCTGGAGTGGACCTGCTCGTAGAAGGCGATCGCTTCATCAACATTGGTGCCATGATGATCGCGCCGTACTGGGATGGGCTCGTCCATAGACATACGAGTCTGATGGTCACATGCGCCACCGACATCAAGCGCAGTGGGAGCGGACTCAGCCTGCCAAGCATTGGCTGGTCAGATGAAGAGCGTTGTGTACGGCGAGACCAAGATCACGACCGGCGACGCGATCGCCGAAGCGGTGCTGGCTTACGCGGCAGCACTCGGCGAGAACGGAACAACGGACATCGTCGAAGTCCCCACCTTCGACGAGGCAGGCTACGCAACGACGACGGAGCTGCTGCTTGGGCCGGCATCGCAAGTGTTGATCGAGGTCGCTCCTGACGACGAGCTCGAGCCGGAAGACGACGACCTCGTCAACGAGCTCACCCGGCGCACCGGCGCCGTCGGTCGTGGCCGCTTCCTCGATGCAGCATCCGCGCACTCGCAGGAACCCGCGGCCAAGCGGCTCCGGACGGATCCGCCTACCACTTAAGCCGCAGTCCCATGAAACGGCGGAAGGCGCCGTCCCCGTGGTCGGGGGCGGCGCCTTCCGTGTCGTGTGCCGGTGTTACTTGATCTGTGCGGTGATCGTGGCGGTGCCGACGAGCATGCCGCGCTTGACGGCGTCGGTGCTGAAGGTCTTGTTCAGCAGGCCAGCAGCGTCCTCGGAGATGTGGACGGTGGTGCCGGTCAGGACCGCGTTGTCACCCTCGAGCTGCAGCGGCTTGAGCGAACCACCCCAGAGCTCGAACAGGTAGGCGTTCGACGCGGCGACCTCGCCGTTGACGAGGACGTCACCGTAGAGCTTGGACGAGCCCGGGTTCACGACGAAGTTCTCGAGCGTGACCGTGGTGTCGCCGGCCTTGAGGGTCAGGCCCGAACCGTTGTGGTCCAGCAGGCCCTGCACGTAGGGGCGGTAGTTGCCGTCCGGGCTCCAGTAGGTGACCGAGCCGGCGGTGATCGGGAACGACACGGAGCCGTCCTCGAGCTTCGCGTCGCCAGAGACGCCCGGGGTCAGGCCCAGCGAGGTCAGCGCGTCGGTGAAGCTGCTGTCGAGCGCGACGGAGGTGTCGCCGCCGAGGACGTCCGGCACGGATGCGACCGGGGCCGGGATCTTCGAGGCCTCGGACGAGGACGAGACCGTCTGGACGTTCGGGGTCGCGGCGTTTGCCGAGCTGATGCCGAACGCGGCACCACCGAGGACGAGGGCGCCGGTGGTGGCGAGGGTGATCGAGGTCTTCATTGACTTGCGCATGGGGGTACCAATCTGTTGTCGGCTGCCGGCCAGTGCTGTGGGCACGACAAAGCAGCTCCGAGACGGAGCTTGCGAAGCAGCATGCGGCTGCAGGAACACCGCATTTCGCGGCTGGTGTTGCACGGTATTCGGTGCACATGCGCGACTGGTTTGGTCGATGTACCCCGCACGTTGACCGGCCGGTGGAACCTACATGGTGTTGTGGGCGAGTCGCGGTTCGCAGCGACACCGCAAGATCAGCGCTCGACTACCGCCGCCGGACGAGAGCCCAGCCAGAACAGCGCTGAGGCACCCGCCAAAGCCGACCTCTACAGGTGTTGCCCATCGTCCGGGCGGGCCGGAGCGTTGCGCGGCGGCTCATCGATGACAGCGGTTCAGGTGCCGCGGCCTACAGTGCAGTGCAGTCAGCTATACCGGAGCCTCCGGCGCAGCCACTGGCTGGTCAGGATCACCGTGCAGCACCTCACCTACGGGTATACCTCCGTTCTCGTCAGCGATTCCGTTGCGGACGTGGTCCTTGCGTACGCTGCAGCACTCAGTCAAAGCCGGCTCAGCGACGTCGTGACCGTTCCGACAACCGACTTCAGCGGGCTGCCCTCATCGTCGCGGATGCTGCTGGCGCCAGGAATCG
This sequence comes from Curtobacterium sp. P97, assembly GCF_023712445.1. NCBI lineage: Bacteria > Bacillati > Actinomycetota > Actinomycetes > Micrococcales > Microbacteriaceae > Curtobacterium > Curtobacterium sp. P97. Next base: position 130,744 of record NZ_JAMAYF010000009.1, read on the forward strand.
CGCTGATGAGTGAACCGGCACCGGATGATGTGCTGGAAGCCGACGAGCGGGCATTCGTTGCCGAGTTGCGCGCCCGCATCGTCGCGGTTCTCGCGGCGGGAGCTGTTGCACCGTCCCGGTCGACGATGTGACCTCCGACGGTGGAAACAACCAGCAGCTAGTGCCGAGTGAGCGTCAGCATCGCGTGGACGATCAGTTGACCATCTTGGAAGGTGCACTTCGCGCGCACGGGATCAGCGTCGATGCCGACGCATTTGCGCGGGCGCGATGTGTGCTCGATGGCAGCCTGACACGGGAGCAGGCTCGTGCGCAGATCGCCGCGAAGTACGATCTCGAGCTTCCTGGCGACTCCTGATTAGCGTGGGCTCGAATAAACGGGGTGTTGGCCCGTTCCGGGCTCGGGCTCAGTGACCCGATCTTCTGTCCTGCTGGAGAAATCTCGGACAGGACCTCGGACCAGCCCGTATGTCAGTATCAGGGGCGAAGCGTCCGGATAAGCATCGGGGCGTTATGCATCTGATGGTGGATTCGAGTGGCGCGGTTCGGGGAAGCCGCGCCGTGTTGCGGTGTCATTCCACTCCGCGCATGTGGTCTTGGTGTTGGCCTGGTGAAAGCCGTCGTGGTCGCGCGGCATCTCGCAGCGGTATCGCCACCAGACCGATGGGCAGGAGTCTGTGGCGGGCATGGACGAAAAGTAGCCATCCGCACATCGTTCGAGCCAATCGCGGCGCAGGTTGCGCCCGTCACATGGCGCTTCGTGACTAAGCAACCCAAGCCGCTCCAGAGTGACTCGGTGCGTGCTGCAAGGAGGTCGGATGCGAGTTCGGGTCTCGCAGCCGACGCCGTCGCACTACGACGCCGTTGGGCATGGCAGAGCGCACGACGTCGCCGCCAAACCGAGAACAAAGATCCGGATTCGACGGTCGGGCAAGCGTGGATAGCTCGACCGACAGTAGGGCCTGACCGACAAGGCAGCACCGTTTGTACCGCGTTTTGCTAGGGGCTCTCGGTATTCTTCGGGCTTGATCCCGTGAGGTGGGTGTTCATGATGCACGAGCAGACGTACGACGAGTCCGGGTATTGGTACCCAGACCGTGCATCCCGCTCCGGCATTCAGCTGTTGAACCTGATGCGGCAGTACCGCTCCGCCGAGGTCGAGATGCGGCAGCGGACCCGCAAGAGCACGCGGATGAACCAGACCGACATGGAAGCCGTTCGCTACCTCCTCCGCGCCAGTGAGCGCGGCGAGCAGGTCAACTCCTCCGAGCTGGCCGCGCACCTGGGCATCACTTCCGCGTCCACGACGGCAGTCGTGAAGCGGCTTGTCGCACCCGGCCATGTCCAGCGTCACGCGGACCCGTCCGATGGTCGTGGGGTGCTCCTGACCGCGACCGGGCACACCGACGAGGAAGTCCGCACCACCCTCACGGACGTGCACGCCCGGATGATCGCCGCCGCCGACCGTCTCTCCCCACAGACGGTCGAGGAGATGAGTGGCTTCTTCACCGAGATGATCGACGCCATGCACGCCGACGACACCAGCGCTGAACTCCGAGCAGATGACGCACGCTGTACGGCAACCCCAGCGCCGGCGTCGCCCCGTGGACGCTGACAACGCCCCGGTATCCACGATGCGTACGCATCGACACTAGTAGTTAGACAAACTAGGTTCTTTGCCGCATGCTGATCCTGACGCCACAGAGCGTCGGACAGCGGACACGGGAAGGGCCGGTAATGAGCACGATCAACGCAACGCACTCGCAGTTCTCGGAGGTGCGAGAAGCAGCACACGGACGCCTGCTGGCCGCCCTCGCGACCAGCTTCGGCATCGTCGCGGTCACTGTCGCCGCTGCTGCGGCGGTTGTCGTTACGGTCGGAGCGTGAGCGCGATGACGCTGACGAGTCTGCAGGAGCACCCGCATGAGTGGCACCGCCGCGGCATGCGTCACCCCGCCGAGATCGACGCGCTGGTCTATACCCGCACCAACGGCAACACCCCACCGGAGCCGTCCTACGGCGACTTCTTCCGCGCAGCCTGAACCCAGACCCCAGGTACGAGCGTCCGATGCTCGTCCTGCCCCGCTGACAGTTTCTGTCGGCGCATAGCGCGGCCCCCACCGGAGTACCGGAGGGGGCCGTCGGCTTACCCTGCGATGGCGGCGTTCCGCGCAGACAGCGAGCCACCTCCGTCGCCCTGGATCGTCTTGGCTTCACCAGGAGCTCAATCGATGGACGGCGGCACCGCCGACCCGCTGAGCCGACAGTGCCGCCGCGGAACCCCGCTATGGGCGGCCCCTGGCCCAGGAGCATGCTCAAACCGAGTTGCCGGGAACATACACCCGACCCAGAGCAGTAATCGAGGATTGGTCCACTGTTGCCAAGGGGCTTGCATAGCGGCGAGGCCGCGCATTCAGCCACGGGCAGCGTTCCTCGGATTACCCCCGAGGCTTCGGCACGCCCCGAGGTGCGGCGGCGTGGGGCTCCTGCAGAGGCGATCTTGCGCTGACGTCGGCCGGTGAAGCTGCAGGAGACTTCACAGACGACTGACCTGTCGATGCCGCTGCGCTGGCTGCCGCCGCAACGTGTGAAGGACCGGCTCTGCGCAACAGCCGGTCCTCCAGGTTGCGTAAGCAGACCCGAACTGATCACGCATCTCCAACTCTGCCCGCACGGGAGGGTTCGTGCAAGACGGCTCAAGTGAGGACAGACCCATGCTCGTTGAGTGCCCATACTGAAGAAGCTTTGGCTGGTTGCCGGAGAAGAGCTCCGTCGTGCTCTCTGATCGCACGACGGCACTCGAGCGGCGCCTGGTGTCCAGATTTCCCGGGCGTGGGCGCCGCTTTCCAACAGGACGCGCCGCTGTCAGCGAGGGTGGGTGAGCCGGTATATCCCGGATGGCACCATGACAGGGCGAACACTTGTGAGCGGCAGGCAGCCAAGTACGGACTCGACGTTCCGGCAAACGTTTCGCGCGGAGTGGAGCGCGGGCTGTCTGCGCTGGGTCTCGGGACTACCTGCGCGGCTACCGAGCGCCGAGTTGCGATGATGTGCGCAGGGTAAGGCCGCAGTGGTGGGTAGTGAGAGTCACCGATCGGACCGTTCCGAATGGGTCGCCGTCGAGCTGAACGCGTTCCGGTGCGTCCAGGTCGAGGCGGAGGTTCCGTGCCCGGGTGGTGGGGAGTGCACGTGATCGTGGAAGGACCTTGGCGAGCACACGCCCGAAGCCGGTGCGGGCGAAGAACCGGTTGAGGGTGAGGGTGTAGCCGATTTTGGTCCACCCAAACCAGCCGTTGGGCCGGAACGCGACAGCGTCAAGGATGCCGTCATCGGGTTCCGCGCGCGGCAGAAGCAGGACGCCGGCGGTGAGGGTGCCGCAGTTGCCGACGATGATCGTGTGCGCCCGCATCGAGCGTGCTGGGCCGTTGTCCAGCCTGTAGCGAATGGGGATCTGACGGTTGCCGATCACGGACCGGGCGATGGGGTCGGAGTACGCCACCCAGCCGAAGCGCTTCTTGACCCAGGCGTTAGTGTCGGCGGCCATGCTCGCGTCGAGTCCGATGCCCGCCATGACGAGGAACACGTGTTCGCTTGTCGAATGGTCGGCGTGAGTGAGCTCCGCAAGTCCCAGATCGATCTGCCGGTCGGTGCCGGTGAAGACAGTGTCAATGACCGCGTCGACGTCGTTGCGGGGCAGGCCAAGATTGCGGGCGAAGAGGTTCCCGGTGCCGGTCGGGAGAACTGCGACGGGGATTCCGGTGCCCCGGAGTTCTTCCGCGACGATTCGCAGTGTTCCGTCGCCGCCGACGGCGAGGATGACGTCGGGGGCGCTGCCGGCGGCTGCTCGTGCGGCGGCGCGGCCGCCGTCGTCAGCCGCTGTCGGGTACCAGCGCGTCGATGCCCACCCGTGCCGGACGGCAGCCGCGTCGAGTACCCCCTGCAGTCGATGTTGGTCGGTCTTGGTCGGGTTGAGGACTACCGCGGCAGTGCGCACGGATGCGTGTGAGAGTGTTGCCGGGTTCAGTTGACGCGCCTGGCCTTGCGTCCGGCACGGCGGACTGCGCCGAAGATCAGGGTCCCGACGAACAGGACGATGCCGATGATCGCGAGCCAGAGCAGGCCCTTCAGTGCGAAGCCGACGATCGCGAGGATGACCCAGAGGGTGAGGAGGACGATGACGGTCTTCATGGTGATGCTTCCTGTCGGAGGTGGGAAGAGCGAGAGGGGGGTCAGTGGATGCGGAGCTGCGTCACCATCGGGCAGGCGAATGGGTCGCGTGCGGCGAGACCGACCCGGTTCAGGTAGCGGACGACGATGCCGTACGACCGCAGCAGCGTCGTCTCGGTGTACGGCACGTCGAGCGTCTCGCAGTGGTCGCGGACCAGCAGGCGGGCCTGCTTCAGCGCCGGTCGCGGCATCGACGGGAACAGGTGGTGCTCGACCTGGTAGTTCAGGCCGCCCATCAGGAAGGACACCCACCAGCCACCGCGGATGTTCCGCGAGGTCCGGACCTGTCGGGAGAAGAAGTCGACCTTGGCGCCGTGCGCGATGGTCGGCATGCCCTTGTGGTTCGGGGCGAACGAGGCGCCCATCATCACGCCGAACACGGCGAGCTGCACACCGAGGAACGCGCACGCCATGCCGAACGGCAGGAACCAGAACACGACCGTCAGGTAGATGCCGAACCGGGCGACGAGCATGCTGCCCTCGAGCCACCGGTGCCGTGCGTCGGCCTTCGTCCCGGAGCCCGTCACGATCGACGTCACGGCGTAGCGGTGCAGGTTGAGACCCTCGAGCGTGAGCAGCGGGAAGAACAGCCAGCCCTGGAAGCGCAGGAAGGTCCGCATCAGCGGGCCCTTCGCCGCGGCGGCGTCCTCGGGCAGGAAGCGGATGCCGTCGGGCGCGATGTCGGGGTCCTTCCCGACGGTGTTCGGGTTGCCGTGGTGGCGGGTGTGCTTGTTCATCCACCACGAGTAGCTCAGGCCGACCATGAACGTGCCGAGCCACCGGCCCGCGTGGTCGTTCCACTTCTGCGACGCGAACACCTGACGGTGCGCGGCCTCGTGCGACAGGAACGCGAACTGGGTGAAGATGACCCCGAGCGCTCCCGCGACGATCAGCTGGAACCACGAGTCACCGAGGAACGCGAACGCCACCCAGGCCAGCGCGAGACCCGCGACCAGGCTGCCGAACAGGGACCAGTAGAAACCGGTGCGCCGGCGGAGAAGGCCGTTCTCCTTGACCTGCGCCAGGAGCGCGGAGTAGGTGGACGTACCGTTGCGGCTGCCCGGACCGGGTCGGGTCCGGGTGTAACCGGGGGCGAGCGGGGTGGTCGTCATCGAGGACCGACCTTCTGTGGTGAGCGATCCTTCGACCGATCCGGAGAGTTGACGCATCCGCGCTTGGTGCAACGCTACAGCCTGCGGATGCGTTCCACCCGTGAATGTTCGGCTGGGAATGCCGTGCAGCCGCCGTTTGCCATTTCCATGGCGAGGAGCGCGCGGCTCCTGCTGTCGAACAGGCCGAGCAGTCGGACGACACCGTCCTGCTGATGCGCCAGCGCTCGGAACCCGTCTCGCTGCGGCCGGACCCGGCCGATCGAGTGCCCCTCGAGCGCGGCGACGGGCCAGCCCCATCGCCCGCGTGCTAGCAGTCGTGTCCTCATGTCACCACCCTCCTCGTACCCGGATGATGAGCAAAGAAGGGTCCCTGGTCACGGCTGTTTGGAACCTGCACGCCGTCACCAGCGGAGAGGAGGACACTGCCGTCAGACGGCTCCGACCACGATGCTCGCAGCGGCGCACGCACCCTGGCGGTCACCACCGTCGACGGAAGCAGTCACCATGACCGGCTCATCCACCACTGCTGACCAGCACCTCGCACTGGCGGGCGTCGTTGCGTCCGGCCTCCCAACGACTCTCGGCACCGACGCAGCCGAACGGTTGTACGACGTTCCCGCCGTCTTCAACCGACGACCCAACCCGCAGGAGATTGCAGCGTTGGAAGGCTCAGGGAGTCACCACTCGCTGGAGCGTGTCGGCTACCGGGATGTGACCCTGGCCGTCCACGATCGGCGCTTGATCATCGGCAACACCAATCTCGGCCAGCTCGAACGCGGTCTCGCCACCGCCATCGCGAACCTGGTCCAGGAGATCAGCACCGATGCCCTGATGGCCATGCGGCAGTCACGTGCTGATGCGCAGACCGCGCAAGATGCTCAGATCGCTCGCGCCCAAAACATCACCCGCGCTGCCGAACGAATCCACTTCACCCCCGACACCTCCGACGATGCGGCGGGCGGCGCACCAGACAGCCTTGCAGAACGCAGGTCCGAGGCGCCGTGAGCAGTCATGCTCACCGCCGACACAGCACGGGACGCCGATCGGTCGACCTGCCTTCGCCCCCGTGCGCTGGCATCAACCGGCTGACCGCAGAGATCGAGAAGAACACCATGTCGGACTCAGCAACTCACATCACGCTCGACCCCGCAGGAGTGCTGCGGACCCTCGTCCTCCAAGAGCCCGCCGGTCCTGACATCACCCTGACCCTCCGGGGAACCGCCCCGGAAAGGTTGCAGTACAACGGGCGGATTTGGGCAGCCACGCATCATCGCCTGCACCGACCGATGGCACGCAACGGCTACCAATACACGCTCCTACAGCCGCTAGAAGCACCCCCGCTCAGTTGACGGGTACGCACGTCTCGTGAACTTCGGAACCTGCGTTGAGCGGCGATCTCACTAGCGCTGGTGCTCCTGGGCTTGTTTCCGACCGTTGGCGCCGTCTGGCTCCTCGCCCGAGGCAACTCACTCGATTGGGTCCTCCTTGCGGCTGACATAGCACTTGGTTTCGCGAAGGTGCGCGTGGCGGCGGCGCTCGACGGTGTCCCGTCCGACCGGTAGCGGATCGTCAACCGGACTGCCTCGCCAGCTGCGATGAGCCCCGCGCGCTCAGGCGGTCCGGGGTTGAACGTCAAGACCGAATCAGTTCAACGTGCCGAGGTATTCCATTGCTAGGGCTGCAAGCTGACCAGTAACGACCTTGACCCCAACGTCGGTCGAGACCTTGACCGCACCTGACTTCACCCGGCCCAGAAACGACTTGACCTGGGGGCCTTCGACGCTTCGGTCCGTGTCAAGGGCGTTTGCGAACTCTTCGGCCGAGGCCTCATCAAGTCCAACCTTTGTCAGCTCCTCACGAAGACCATCGCGGTCTCCGGCGTTGACGGTGGACGTCTGCGTCATCGACGAGCCCGCCGCGATGTTCGTACCGTGCCCGGTGACGTTGTTCGTCACGTTATACACCACCGAAGCGACTTTGGGATCCGTCTCAATCGTCGGACCTCCTACCGAACCGGCGTCAGGGTTCGCCAGCTGCAGTTCGATCGCGAAGTCCAGTGCAGCCGTCCGGATGCTGTCAACGAGACCTCGGAGCATTTGCGTCGTGAGAACTTGATGCACGCTATAGAGCGAGTGGTACTCGAACCGGAAAGTGCCGGTGCTTTCATAACGCCTGACGATGGCGGTTGGCCACTCGAAGGAGCTGTCTCCATCCGCGTCAGCGAAGGCCTCTAGCTCCGCGACCGGCTGTACGAATGCGGACTGGAACCACGGCTTCCAGGTTTCGGCGTCCACGTGCGGTCGAGGTAGATCATGCGTGAGCGAGGAACGCATCGGGCCAGTGAAAACTCCCTGAACGATCATGTCTCTTGCCGCTCGGTACGTCGGGAGGTCGTCGACGGCCGGGTAGCCGTTTAACTCGTTCCTGACCCAGGTCACCACTTCCTGCGCACCAAGCCTCGCCGCGGCGACTTGCACCTTGCGCAGGAGGTTGGATGTCGAAACGGAGTCATTGGTCGCTCCATCGATGATTTCGTCAAGCAGGCTCATTAGCCCAGTATGCGAGATCCCCCTGACACGGAGTGAATCTGCTCCCGTCGCAGCCTCCCGCAGCGTGCTCGTTGTTGGCACCACCAAACTCGACACTGGCCCCGCGAAATCGACGAAACAGAGCGAAGCTGCTCACAGTGCGGTCGCGGCGATGGAGGGTGCTCGCTGCAGTTGATTTCAACCCAACTCGTCCAACGATCCTCAATCGGGGATTGTGAGCGCCGGGCTCCGATCTCGTCGACTGAAGGAGACATCGCCGTACGACACGTGAACGTGCTTGGCTGATACGAGTGTCAGTTCAGGATCGCGACCCACATCGGCTCACTGGCGCAGGGTCCCGTGCCCCCGGGCGGATGCAGTCGACTCACCGATCGCTCATTAGACCGAGAACGGGATGTTCCACGCGTGGCAGAGGGCATTGTGGAGGATGAAACTACCGTGTAGGTAGAGTTGCGCGTCGTCTCGGCGGTGGTAGAACTGCATGTAGCTGCCTCCACGGATTTGCACTTCATTTCCGATGGCACCGGCGAAGAAAAGCAGCTTCAGTAGCCGATTGACCACAGCGGCCTCGGTGACGCCAAGTGTCTCGAGTTGCTGGGCGAAGGCGGCGCGGTCGAACCGCTGCCGCTGCAGAGTTTGGAGGGTGTCGAGTGCTTTGCTCGCCTCATCGGGGCCGAACTCGTATCCCGCGAACTCGTTGCGGATCGCGCCGGGGAAGTACCGGGTTGCATACTGCAGAACTCCTTCCCGGATGACATCCTGACGGAGTTGTCGTTCACTTGGCGGGAAGACCTGCGACGCCTCAACGTCTCGGATCGCGTCAAGCAGCCGGAGAAGGTCGCGAGGGGTGTGGCGGGTGAAGTTCAGTAGGTACTGCAGTCGGTTGATCGTGCGGTGGCTCTTACCGTGTAGCTCGATGTTCTTCGGAAAGTATTCAAGGACGTCAACTCGGCCCACTTCAAGGGCGCGGGCAGCTTTGCCATTGACGAGGCGGATCAGAGGAGCGTTGGCACCGGCTGCCCCAGACAAAACACGCCAGTCGAGTTCGACCGAGAAGTCGTCGCGCATCTTCTGTGAGTCGGGCAGGGTCAGAGCTACCCGGTTGAAGACGTCGTTGCGGAGCAGCAGTACGATCGTTCCAGTCGCACCCGTGTTCGAGAGCTTCTGATTGATCGAGTACGCCGCTTGTACGAGGGAGGCGAGACTTTCGTCGTACTTCTCGTCATTGAGAAAAATTGAGTCCAATCCGTCGAGCATAAGCAGGTGGCGATTGCCGGATCGGGCGTTCGCTGCCCACTCTTCGAGGTAGGGCAGCAGCGAAAAGATGTTCAGCTTTGCCCGGGACTCGCGGCGGTAGATCGTTCCCACTTTCGGGATCGGTATCTCGATCGTCGTGTTCGAAACGTTGAGGATTGCGCGGCCGGAGGTGTCGCCGAGGAGTCCGTACTGGCGCAGCAGACGTGTGACGCGGGTCACCTCAGCGCGGTTCGGGAGGTCACACGACTGGTCCTCGAGGAGCAGCGCCAAGTAGTTGCACAGGAGGATGAACTTCCAGGCTGACACGGTGCGGTCGGTGCCGGCGGGCTGCCCAGTGTCAAGTCGTGGGATGTCCGCGAGCGGAAGCTCGGACGCATCGCGCACGACGCAGAGGTAGTTGTTGCCGTGCTGTGACTCATGGAGGTACCAGGCGAGGGCAGACTTCCCAGTGCCCTTCGGCCCCAGCACCATGGTCTTCTCGCCGGAAACAACGGCGTCGGTGATGCGATTGAGGTCGACAAAGCTGCGGACGAAATCGTCTCGTCCGCCAGACAACTCGTTCTTCGAGTCGCTCTTACCGAAGTAGAGGTCCGCGAAGCGAGGCATCGTCACCGTCATGTTGGGATCGTAACGTGCCGCGCCGACCTTGCCCGCTGATCGAGCCGTTCTGCGCTTCCGGGCTCAACGACATTCGACCGGCGCCTGATAGCCGGTCCGCCACTGGGTCGGGGCTTGCTTCCGGGACCTTTGGACTCCGACGGTCCCGCTCAGGAGCGAACGCTGTCTCACATAGGTGGTCCGCGAGCTATCTCAGTTCACGCACGCCATACGGACGCCTCCCGACCCACGAGTGCGGAGCTGTGCGTTAGTCGACGTGGCTGCGTCGCGCTGCCAGGCAATGTGTCCGCATCCGTATTTCAGACGCGTTGAATGGCAGTCGGACAAGTCAGCTAGCAGACGACAACACTGCAGGCAGGGCCGAAAGTGGACACGAAAGTCTAGACGTGGACATTTCGGCTTGGAACCCACACGACAACATGCGACTACTGCGGCATGTTGACGAACCGCGAGAACATCCCGTGGAACGCCACCGTGATGGTGTTGAGCTCCACGAGCTCTCCCGTGCTCACTCGAAGTGGAAGTGGCTCCTGCCGAGGACGGGCTACTCCCGCTTCGTCCTCGATCGCGTTGCCCTTCGGACCAGGCGACGGCAGTTTTTGCAGCCGACCGAGCCCTTCGCCACATGGTTGTCGGGGCGTTCATGGAAGTCCCCGTGGAGCGGGCAGTTCACGGTGACGTAAGTCTTCTGGTCGATGAAGACGACCTTCGCGTAGTCGTACTTGTCGCCGTGCCGGTTGGTGGCTCGTTGGATGAAACGCTGCGTGCGCAACTCCTGGTTGGCGTTGCGGAAGCCCTTGCAGCTTCGGCATCCCTGGCCGCGCTGCGGCCCCCAGGGCGTTTCGCGGACTCGGCGGTGCTCGCGCGGGGTTTGCTCGAAGGGCCCGTGGTCGGGGCAGATGATGGTGACCTTGGTGTCGCCGTTGACGTAGCCGAGCGGAACGTGCGCGTAGTCGTATCGGCCGTCGTGCAGCTTCGTCGCGAAGTCGATGAACTCGGCGGCTCGTTCTTCACGGGTAGCGGCGGGTAGTCCAAGGGGTCCTCCAGGAGTCGTTGTCCTGGAGCTATGCCGGCACGCCCGCTCCAGCTGGGGAAGTCGGCTAGGAGCGGTCCTTGAAGGCCGTGTCGGTCTACTTCTCGGCGTTCCTCACGTCAGGGTCCGGCCGTCAGGCATAGCCGTGGCATGCCTTCGCTCCCTACCGCCGTTCGAGCCGCGCTCCGCTCACCGAGTTCAACCGGGCACCTCGTCGTGCCGAACCAGGAGACCGTCACGTCCGCGACCGCCCTGGGGCGCCCCATGGGCGCCGCCTTCGGTCGTCCGTTCCCACGTCAAGGTCCCGTCGAGCACTGCTCGCACGTCCAATGTTGGGAACCCGCGCCGCTCATCCTCGGGCACTCAACGCTCGGTGCCCGAAGCTCGAACGCAGACAAGGGGACTCTTGTCGCGCAGCTTCGCCCAGAGCCCCTCAACGCGATGCGGAAGTACCGGAACCAGTCGGTTCCCGCCGACCGGTGGGCCAACATCGAGCCGTTCGTGCTGGACGCTGTCGCGCTCGTCGCGCCCGCGTGTGCCTACCTTGCTGAGCGGCTGATGGTCGCGGTGACGCCGTACGTTGACTGGGTCGTCCACGTCAACGGGATGCAGAAGGTCGCGAACGTGTTCCACCCGGTGCTGATCCGCCGATACATATCCCGCGACGACCTCCACCTCAAGGACAAGACGCTCCGCGACTACCGGTCCTTCCTGCTCCGAATCTCGGAGGTTGTCCTCCCCGACGAGGGGCCGATCGAGTTTGCGCCGTTGAACGGGCAGTCCGTCACGGCGCCGTACACCGACCTCGAACTGACCCTGCTCGAGTCCTGGGCGCGCGGGCAGTCAACGGCACTGCGACGTCGAGGTGCTGGAGCAGTCCTCGCCCTGGGAGCAGGTGCTGGGCTTGACCCGTGGGAGATGCAGCACCTCCGGCGCAGCGACGTGCGCGTTGACCGTGACGGAGCGCTCGTCGACGTCCAGGGCGGAAGGCCGAGGTCGGTGCCTGTGGTCGAACGATGGGAACAGCTCCTCATCGACTCCCTCGCGGACGTGCCGGACGAGGCATGGGTGCTTGGCGGGGAGGACAGAAAGACGACCTACAACTTCGTCACGCCGTTCATCAACCACACCGACTTCGGCAACGAACCGAAGCCAGTCCCCACGCGAATGCGCACTACGTGGATCACTACGCACCTCGCTGGCGGCACGCACGCTGGGGAGCTCATGGCTGCCGGCGGACTGCGCAAGCCGGAGCACTTGGTCACGTCCCTGCGGCACATTCCGACGATGGACGCTTCCGAGCACCGTCGACGGATCCTCGGCGAAGCACGCGAAGTTCGGTAACGCCATCAGAGGACCCGGAACCGTGCTGCCCGGAGCTCCTGTTCGCGTTCGGGCAGCAGGCGGCCGCGGGCGTGCTGGGCTCGCTGCTGGGCAACCCACCGTCCGATCGTCACCTCGGCAGGGTCAGTCGCGCGACGACGCGGCGGTCGCTGATGATCAGCCCAGAACTGCTGGTGCGCGGCGAGCATCGACGACCACTGCGCGTCACGGGGGTTCCATGCGAAGCCCGGCACCACTTCAAGTCGTCGAACCTGATACGAGCAGTAGCCACCCGCAGCGCCGACCTGCCGGAAGTAGGTGAGTGCGTCAACGAGGGTCTGCTCGGCGGTCGCAGGGCGAGGCCGGGTTGAGTCGGCGCGGGGCATCCGTCCGTGCTCGTCGACAAAGTCATCGAGGTCGTGCACTCGGTCGGTCCAGCGTCGCACGAAGGATTCAACCTCCACGGCGTCATCGGTGTCGGCGACGTAGAACGCGACGCCGCGTCGTTGGTCGAGGGTGAGCGTCAGGGCTGGCTGCGTTGCGTGGTCGGAGTACTCGGCGTGGAGCGCTGCGAGCGCCGTGGTCGGGGTGGGCATGTGGTCCTCTCCGAGGCCGGTGGTCGGCCTCGGAGGGGGTATGCGCGGAGCGGGCGTGATCTTGGAGGACGCGCGGGTCGCGGACGAGCGGGGTCCGCAAACAGGACCAATCCGGCCGCGAAGATCACTACGTTTTCTGAGTCCCCGAAGCAGAGAGCCGCCCGGATCGCATGCACATCGCGAGCGTCACGCGTACGACGCCGACGTCACCGTCACGTGCGCAAGCAAGCGGCGACACGCCCGGCATCACGCATCCGTTCGCATCGGCGGCGGTACCCACCGATCCCTGCGGGCATGCGGATCGGCAGGCAGCGAGATCAGAATCTGGAGCGCTTTCCCACGGCTCATCTCACTGCGCCTGCATAGGCCGGGCATGCCTAGCCAGATCCTCCGCTCGCTGCGTCAGTACATCGCCCCGATGCTGCGCGCCCTCGTGTCGTTCCTCGCACGCGGAGATACACCGGTGAAGTACGTCCCGACGTTCGCGGACGACCGATGGAGCGTTGTCCGGGACTTCGTAGTCAGCGCAGTGGCCGACGCGGCAGCATGCATTGCTCGGCCCGCCGACCGGCTCATCGTCGTTGCGGCACCGTTCGTCGACTGGGTCATCAACGTCAACGGATACCCGGCGAAGACCGTCGTCGTGTTCCACCCCGTCATCATCCGGCGCTACATCACCAGGACCGACGTCACCTGGTCGGACACCACGCGTCGCACGTACCGGTCCGCTCTGATGCGTATGTCCGAAGTCCTCGTCGGCGAGGTGCCGCTGGAGTTCGCGCCGACGGCTCCGCAGAACATCGCAGCCCCCTACGACGACCTCGACCTGCACCTCCTTGAGAGCTGGGCGACGGGCCAGTCGACCGCGGCTCGACGTCGCAGCGCCGGCGTCGTCCTCGCGCTCTGCGCTGGAGCGGGGCTCAAAGCGAACGAGCTCCTCCGGGTCCGCCGCCGAGACATCGTCGCTGACGCCGAGGGTGTCAGCGTCACCGTCACGGCGGGAGCCCGGACCGTCCCGCTCCTCGCGCGCTTCGAGAGTCTTCTGCTCGACTCCATCTCCGATGTCGAACCGGACCACTGGGTGTTCGGCTCTCCGAAGCGTGTGAAGCACGGAATCAGCACGCTCACCACGTTTCTCTACGACACCGATCGTGGCAACGAGCCCGACCCCGTCACCACCCGCATGCGGAACACATGGCTCATCACGCACCTCATCGCCGGGACCAACATGCGTTCCCTGATGACCGCCGCTGGTGTCACAAAGTTCGAGCACCTCGACCAGCTTGTCGCCCACGTTCCCGCGCCCGACACTGCTTCCTACTGCCGTCAGCTGCGCGCGGAGGTTGCACGATGACCGCGGCGAAGCCGAAGCATCACGACTTCGACGACGCCGAACGGTGGATGCAGGACGACTTCGGTATGAAGATGTCGACCTACATCCGCATCGGTCAGGCCTTCCCCCTTGAGCTGGCGACGTTCGAGACCGTCCGCTTGTTCGACCTGGGGTGCATTCGAGCGCGCATCGAGCGTTGGAAAGCGGAAGACCGGACGTCCGAACGGGGCCGGAAGGCGTTGATGTCGGAAACCTCCGTGCTCATGCTGATGTTCATCACGATGCGAGCTCGCCGGAGCGTCAGCATCCAGCAGATGACGGAAGTCGCGATGTCCCTGACGACGTCACAGCGTGAAGCAATCGGCATCCTGAAGTTCACCCCCCACCAGGACACCCTTTACCGCCGCATCTGGGAGGCAATCAAACGACTTCGGAAGCTCATCGACCGCCACCCCGGACCTCGCCGCAACAACATGACCGAGGCGGAACGCGCGGCGGTCGTTGCAGAGCTGCGCGACCCGGTGGAGATGGCGAAGCGCGCAGCCCGCATGCTCGAACTCACGAACCAGCTGATCGAAGGGTCCGTCCAGTTCCTCAACCGTGAAGTCCGCCGGCGATTCAAGGGCGCGATTGCCATCGATGCCACATTCGCGGAAGTCTCGGGCAAGCAGAAGAGTGCAAAAAACATCAAGCCGGGCGATAAGGTCTCCACGAACTACGACTGCGGTTGGTACGGCCGGCAGGGCAGCCACGACCCCGACCAGGACGGCGGCGACAAGTACGCGTTCGGATGGGAGCTCGAGTACGCGGTTATGACCCGCGACCCGAACGAGACTGAGGCGAGCTATCCCCTGCTCTTTCTCTCCACCAGCGGTCACAAGCCTGGCGCGCTCACGGGGCACGGCTTGTTCCTCTACCAGTCTGCCGTTGAACGCGGTCACGCCATCAAGACCGTTGTCGGCGACCGCGCCTACTTCCCTGGAGCGAAGCCCGAGGACTTGCAGCGCCCTCTCGCGCAAGCAGGCGTCAAGGTCGTCATGGACTACAAAAACGAGGAAGAGGAGCTCGGTCAGCAAGCGTTCTACGCAAGCACCGATGGCCGGCACAACCTGGTCATGGTCACGGGTAGCTGGCACCTGCGGTTCATGCCAGCCGCCCTCATCGACGCCGAGAAGACATACCTCGACTACCTCAAGACCATCACGAACAAGCCCGAGGCCGAGCGCTCCAAACTTCGAGACGAAGCCCACGCGCTTCTCCGCCAGCGCCGCAAGGAGCGCTCTCGCTACCGGCTCATCCCCCGTAGCGGTTACGACGCCACCGGCGCGCGCCAGTACTCCTACCCGGAGTTCACCGACCCGAAGGTCTACGACGCAGAGTCCGACACCTGGACCGACGTCGTCATCCCGGGCAAGACCGTGAAAGTCCCCGGGGTTCTCAGCGACAAGAACGGCGTCAAGAACCAGAACCACCTCAAGTACGGTCAGGAGTACGAGTACAAGTCCGACGTGTGGCGCGCCTGGTTCGGCAAGCGCAACAACGTCGAGAACGGTAACTCGTGTCTCAAGGACGCGGACCGCGAGGCGCTCGGGGTTCCGATGAAGCGACGCATGCGTGGCCCCTGGATCGTCGAGATGGCCGGCGCCATGGCAGCAGCGAGCGCCAACATCTCCCGCATCATCGACTGGCTCAAGGCCCGCCTCGCTCTCCGTGGGATGAACCGCATGAACCGCTCGAGCGCCGCGCTCTTCGAGCCCGGCCTCGAAAGCCTCACGGTCGAAGAGCACGATCGTCGCAACCCGTTCAACCGACTTGCGGAGATAGAGCTACTCAGACTCATTGCGTAGCGCACTGCGCGCTCCGAACTGAACATCGACCCTCCTGACGGCCGCCCCGGCCGCGGTACCCCCTGCCCGCTTTTCGGGCAGGGGTTTCTGTCGTTGGCGCAGAGCGCCTTTGGCCGAGGGGTGCGGTCGCGTTCGACGTCTCGCAGTTCGTCCCCGGGGCGCCCAACCCGGCTTCCGGGGCCCCCGAGCTCCCCAGCCGGAAAAAGTCTCAACCCGAACGCCGAAAACTCGGATCACCCCCGCGCTCCGCCTCCAGGATTCGAACCCGGACCTAACGGCACCAAAGGCCGTCGTGCTGCCGTTACACCAAGGCGGAACACACCGGACGGGGTGGAGCCCGTCCGGTGCCCGTCCATCCTCCCACGGCCCGGGCGCTGGCCGCGCGCGACCGGTTCGGCCAAGATGGAGGGATGCCGCAGCAGGACGAGGTCGACCGGATCGTCGCGGCGTGGGGTCGGGAGCGGGGCGACCTGGACTTCGGGCCGCTCGAGGTCCTGTCCCGCGTCGACCGGCTCGCCCGGCACCTCGACCGCGCACGACGGGCCGCGTTCGACGCGAGCGACGTCGAGCCGTGGGAGTTCGACGTGCTGTCGGCGCTGCGGCGTGCGGGCGAACCGTACGAGCTCAGCCCGAAGGCGCTGCTGCAGCAGACCCTGGTGTCGAGCGGCACGATGACGAACCGGGTCGACCGGCTCGCGGCGCGAGGGCTCGTGAACCGGCGGACGGACCCGCGGGACGGTCGGGGCATCCTCGTGTCCCTCACGGCGAGCGGTCGCGCAGCCGTGGACGCTGCGATCGCGGACCTGCTCCAGGCCGAACGCGCGATCCTGTCCGGGGTGTCCGAGGACGAGCAGGCGCAGCTGTCCGGGCTGCTCCGACGACTCATCCTCGGGCTCGGCGACTGACGGCAGCCGGCAGCCGGCAGCCGGCAGCCGGCGGCCGGCGGCCGGTCCGGCGTAGCGTGCGCGGCATGCACGCCATCACCCTCGCCGTGGCCGACGTCGGACGCTCGGCAGCCTTCTACCGCGCACTGCTCGGCATCGACGGCAGCGGGATCATCGGCACCGAGTACCCCGCGTCCGAGACCGCGGCGGGCGGCACCACCGCGATGTTCACCCTCGACGACGGGCTGATCGTCAGCGTCTACGGGCGCGAAGACATGCGGAAGGACTCCGGCGTCGCACTCGCCGAGGCACCGAGCACCACCATCGGGCACTTCGAGCCGTCGCAGGAGGCCGCACAGGCGTTCCTCGACCGTGCGGCAGCCGCCGGAGCGACGATGCTCGCGGCGCCGGACACGCGCCCGTGGGGCATGTGGTCCGGCTTCTTCCAGGACCCGGACGGCCACCTCTGGGAGGTCGTGGCGAACCCCGGTGGCGGTGACCCGGCCGGAGCGGACCCCGAGCAGGACAGCGTCGACCCGGAGTCGATCGAGTAACGTCTCCCGACCCTGACCTGCCCTACGGTTGCGACATGGACAGAGGACGGGCCGTCGTCGGAGCGAGCATCGTCGGGGCACTCGTGCTCGCGGCGGGCCTCGCGATCGAGCTCGCACCCGCCCGGGGACTGTCGACGGACATCCTGGGTGGCTGCGTGAGCGGCACCTTCCCCGACGACGACAGCGACGCAGCCGCCTGGTTCCTGACGGAGTTCGCCAACGACACCGCCCACGACGTGCACGTCCGCACGGTCCGGGTCGACACCGTGCAGGGCGTGCGGCTCGAACACCTCGCGCTCGCGCCGCACCCGACCGCCGACGCTGCCGGGCTCACCGTCACCGAGGACGCCGCGCGCCCGGCGGAGTACGGCCGGACGGTACCGGTCGACAGCGGGGTCGTCGTCCCGCCGCACAGGCACCTCGACGTCGTCGGTCGGTTCGTGCTCGACCCGGACCAGCGCGCCGGGTTCGTCCGCGCCGTCGTCGTCACCGAACAGGACCGGCTCGGACAGCTGCGCACGGTCACGGATCCGTCCGCCTACGGTGTGGGCCGGGGCGAGGCCTCGAGCCGACCGAACTCGGCTGCGAGGGCCCCTGACCCGGGTCACCCGGCAACGCTGCGTCGGTCGAGCACCCGCGGCCCCCGCTACACCCCGAGCTGCTCGGCCACTTCGAGCCACCGCTCCTCGAGCTGCTCGACCTCGGCGTCGAGCGCGCCGAGCTTCGTCTGCAGCGCCCCGAGCCCCGCGTAGTCCGACTGGTCGTGCGCGGCGAACGCGTCGAGCAGCTTCTGCCGGTCCTGCCCCGCCTTCGCGATCTTCCGGTCGAGGGCCGACATCTCCTTCTCCGCGACGCGACGGTCCGCACCCGACAGGCCGGGCGCGGCAGGGGTGGTGGACCCGGCCGCGGCACCGCCAGAGCCGCCTGCCGGAGCCGTGTCGGGCCTCCCGGCCGAGGCGGCGGCAGCCGCAGCAGCCGTCTGCGGGACGGAGCCGGACGCGCGCAACCGCATGTACTCGTCGACGCCGCCGGGCAGGTGACGGAGGTGCCCGCCGAGGACCGCGTACTGCTGGTCGGTGACCCGCTCGAGCAGGTACCGGTCGTGCGACACGACGAGCAGGGTGCCCGGCCAGGTGTCGAGCAGGTCCTCCATCGCGGCGAGCATGTCGGTGTCGAGGTCGTTCGTCGGCTCGTCGAGGATCAGCACGTTCGGCTCGTCGAGCAGGATGAGCATGAGCTGCAGGCGGCGCTTCTGCCCGCCGGACAGGTCCTTGACCGGCGTGGACAGCTGCTCCGAGGTGAAGCCGAGCCGCTCGAGCAGCTGCGACGGCGTCATCTCCTTGCCGTCTGCGATGTAACTCGTCTTCTTGCGGGCGACGACCTCGCGGACACGGTCGTCCGCGAACTGCTGCAGGTCGGCGAGCTGCTGGTCGAGCACCGCGACCTGCACGGTCTTGCCGGTCTTCACGCGGCCGGTGGTCGGCTGCAGCTTGCCGGACACCAGGTTGAGGAGCGTGGACTTGCCCGCACCGTTCGGTCCGAGGATGCCGGTCCGCTCCCCCGGTGCGATCCGCCACTCGACGTCACGCAGGATCACGTCGTCGCCGAACGAGACACCGATGTCGAGCAGGTCGACGACGTCCTTGCCCAGCCGGGCGGTCGCCATCTGCGACAGGCCGACGGTGTCACGGATCGGCGGCACGTCGTCGATCAGGGCGTTCGCCGCGTCGATGCGGAACTTCGGCTTGCTGGTCCGCGCGGGGGCACCGCGGCGGAGCCAGGCGAGCTCCTTGCGGGCCAGGTTCTGCCGCCGCTGCTCGCTCGCGGCTGCCTGCCGGTCACGCTCGACGCGCTGCAGGATGTACGCCGCGTAGCCGCCCTCGAACGGCTCGACGACACCGTCGTGGACCTCCCACGTGTCGGTCGACACCGCGTCGAGGAACCACCGGTCGTGCGTCACGACGACCATGCCGCCCTGGTTCGACGACCACCGGCGGTTGATGTGGTCGGCGAGCCACTGGATGCCCTCGACGTCGAGGTGGTTCGTCGGCTCGTCGAGGAACAGCACGTCCCAGTCACCCACGAGCAGCTTCGCGAGCGCGATCCGTCGTCGCTGCCCACCGGACAGGTCGTCGACCGTGGCCTCCCACGGGATGTCGGACACGAGGCCGCCGATGATGTCGCGGATCTTCGGGTCACCGGCCCACTCGTGTTCCTCGAGCTCGCCGACGACGATGCTGCCGACGGTCGCCCCCGCGGGCAGGACGTCGCGCTGGTCGAGGTACCCGACGGTCAGGCCGCGCCGGTGGGTGACGCGGCCGGCGTCCGGCTCGAGGCGCTGCGCGAGCAGGGCGAGCAGGGTCGACTTGCCGTCACCGTTGCGGCCGACGACGCCGATGCGGTCGCCCTCGTCGAGGCCGAGGGTGACGCTGTCGAAGACGACACGGGTGGGGAACTCGAGATGCACGTTCTCGGCGCCGAGGAGATGAGCCACCCGTCAAGGGTAGGTGGCGCGGCGGGGTGCGGGCGCCGCGGGGTGCGGGTGCCGCGGGGTGCGGGCGTGTCCGGCGGTCGTAGGTGTCGAACCAGGTTTCCGACATCGAACCAGGGCGGGCGGCTGGTTCGACGTCGGGAACGTGGTTTGACGCAGGCTCGCGTCGTCTGCGCGACCGCGGGAGTGGGTGTGCGGCTCGTGGTGCGGTGCGCTCCCGGACAACCGTCGGCACGTCGCGCCACGGAGTCCCGTGGCGCGACGGGCTCCGCGTTGTGCGCGACCGCAGGACGGCCCCCTCAGCCCGGCCGGGAGGCGCGGCTCAGCCCGCGGGCTCCGGCTCGCGTTCGACGCGGGGCGGGTTGCGCTCGACGAAGGCTCGGTACTGCGCCCGCCAGCGCAGCGCCAGGGCGAGGACGACCGCGAAGAAGACCAGCGCGACGGCCTGGATCGCAGTGAACGCCGACCACGTGGTCGTCAACAGGTTCCCGCTCCAGAGGAGCAGGAAGCCGGGCGCCAACGCGACGCTGAGTGTGGTGTCCCGCCGTCGCCGCTCCGCTACCGCGCGAAGCACGTCCGTCCGTCCGGCAGGCCGTGCCGAGACACCGCGTGCCATCCGGTCGATCGCTTGTCGCTCGCGCGCCCGGAAGCCCGATGTCGGGTCGTTCCCCAGCGGTGGGAACGTGTTGCGGCGGAGCAGCCAGACGATCGCGGCGACCCAGGCAACGATGGCTGCCACCAGCAACACGGCCCCCACCGCGCCCTGGAGGCCACCTCGCTGTTCCACGTGGAGATCGATCTCGGGTCCGGACCACACGCCGACGAAGACACCACCGACGAGGGCGACCATCACCAGTACGACCAGGACCACCCGCCACTGCTGCCGACGCCGACGCACCGCGGGGAGCGGCCGTCCGGCGATGGTCTCGGCCACGGTCTCCCACGTCGCGTCGGAGATCGGGTCGCCCGAGTTGCGCCGCATCAGCTGCCCGGGGTCGGGTCGCCCTCGCCCGCGGCCTCCTTGGCACGCCGGAGGCGCGCCTGCGCCTCCCAGTACTCGATCTCGCGTTCGAGCTCGGCGAGCTCCTGCTCGGTGCCGTTCACGCGCTTGTCACCGTGGGCGGCACGGGCGTGACCGATGCTGGCGTACCGGTCCTCGTGACGGTTCGGCTCGAGGTAGCGGCCGTGGTTCCGGTCGTTCGCGCTCCAGTCGTGCCCGACGGCGAACCACACGATGCTGCCGACCACGGGCACGAAGATGCAGATCAGGACCCAGGCGAACTTCGGGAGTCCGCGGACCTGGTCCTCGCCCCGGGTGACGATGTCGATCAGGGCGAAGACGAGCAGCACGATCCCCGCGCCGTACAGCAGAACGCTCACGGCTCCGGAGTCTATGGATCCGCCGAGTGCGGGACCATGCCCTGAACGAGTGCCGGGATCACGATCGGGCGTCGGTCTCCTGCGCGGTTCCACAGGTCTCGGCCGCGGTGACGTCGAGAGCGCCCCCGGCCAGCGGGTGCTGCGTCAGCCACCGTCGCGCGGCGAGGGTGTCCCGAGCGGGAACGACGACGGCTGCGATGTTCACCACGGCGAGCGCGGCGTACATCGGCCAGAGCGTGCCACCGACGGCAGCGCTGCTCACCCAGAGCACCGCTGTGGCACAGAACCACACCAGCTCTGTTCCCGACGCTGCCTGCACGGCCGCGGCGGTCACGACGTCGTGACGGTCGTCCGGCACGAAGCGGCGGCCGTGGAACGCCTGCCGGACCGCGTGCCGCTCGCGCGTCTGCAGGATCGCCACCACCGGTGCTGGCGCCGGTCCGGCGCGTCGACGTGCCGCGGCCGCTCGGATGATCTGCGTGAGCAGGAGGACGAGCGCGCCGAGGGCGACGCCGATCGACACCACCGTCCTCGCGGGTGCCTCGGGTGGCACCGCGAGCGCCAGCGCGACCAGGACGGCGACGATCCCCGCAGACCCGCCGAGGACCCATGCAACGCCACCCGCCGATCGCTGACGGTCGGCCGGGGCAGCAACCGCGAGCACGGCCTCCGCGCGCTCCTGCGCGAGTGCCCACCGGTGACCGGCCGCGGTCTCCTCGTCCGTCACAGCGCGGCGACCCACTCGTCCGTGCCGTCCGTGAACTCCTGGCGCTTCCAGATCGGCGTCCGCTCCTTCACCAGGTCGACGAGCGCGGCGCAGGCTGCGAAGGCCTCGGCACGGTGCGGCGACGCCACTGCTGCGGCGAGCGCCACGTCCCCGATGCCGAGCGCGCCGACGCGGTGCAGCACGGCGATGCGGACCTCGGGGTGGTCGACGGCGATCGTCCGGGCGACCTCGGCGATGACGTCTCCCGCGCTCGGGTGCCGTTCGTAGTCGAGTGCCGTGACGCCCTTGCCCTCGTCGTGGTCGCGGACGACCCCGGCGAAGGTCACGACGGCGCCGTCGCGGTCGGTCGTGACGGCAGCGGAGACCTCGTCCACCGTGATCACCCGGTCCACGACGTCGGCCACGACGACACGGTCGCCGCTCACGACGCGCTCCGGGGTGCGTGGCCCTCGCCGTGCAGCTGGGCCAGCACGTGGTCGAGCACCCCGTCCAGCACCGCGAGCCCGTCGGCGACGCCCCCGCGCGACCCGGGCAGGGTCACGACGACGGTGCGGCCACCGGCGATGCCCGCGACCCCGCGGGTCAGCAGCGCGGTCGGACCGGCACCGGCGAGTCCGCGCCGGCGGATCTCCTCGGTGATGCCCGGCAGCTCGAGGTCGATCAGGGGTGCGACGGCCTCGGGCGTGCGGTCGGTCGGGGTCACGCCCGTACCGCCCGTGGTGACGACGACCTTCGCGTCCGCGAGGAGCTCGGCGGACACCGTCTCGGCGATCAGGCCGCCGTCGGGCACGATCGTCGGCTCGGCGACGGCGAAGCCGCGCTCGCGCAGCCATGCGGCGATGACGGGTCCGGTGCGGTCGAGCGCGGGGTTGGTCGAGGCCTGCGTGGAGACCACGACGACGCCCGCGCGGCCCCTGGTCGGTTCGGGGCTCATCGGTTGCTCCAGTCGCCCGAGCGTCCGCCGTGCTTCTCGAGCACCCGGACGTCCGTGATCACGGCCGTGCGGTCGACGGCCTTCACCATGTCGTACACGGTCAGTGCCGCGACGCTCGCGCCGGTCAGGGCCTCCATCTCGACACCGGTGCGGGAGGTCGTGCGCACGGAGACCTCGATCCGCACGCGGTCGCCGTCGCCGGTGATGTCCACCTCGACCCCGGCGATGGGCAGCGGGTGGCAGAGCGGCACCAGGTCCGACGTCTTCTTGACGGCCATGATCGCCGCGATCCGGGCGGTGCCGATCACCTCTCCCTTGGGCAGCGACCCGTCGAGGATCCGCTCGACGACGTCGGTGCGGGTCACCAGCGTGGCCGTGGCCGTGGCCGAGCGGGCAGTGACGTCCTTGTCGGACACGTCGACCATGTGCGCGGTGCCGTCGGCGCGGACGTGCGAGAGCTCGGCGTCGCGCACGCCGTTCGGGTGGTCGTCGGTCATCGGAGGCTCCAGACGGTCAGCGGGTCCCCCGGTTCGACGGAGTCGGTGCCGAGGGGGACGTGGACGAGGTGGGTGGCAGCGGCGAGGTGCCCGAGCAGGTGCGAGCTCGGCCCGCCCACGAAGTGCACACGCCCGTCGGCGACCCGGCCGCGGCGGACCTGGTGCTTGCCGACGGGTGAGCTCGCCGACTCGGCGGCCGGCAGCTCGGCGGTCGGGCGGTCCGGTGCACCGACGAGGGCCGCGAGCTCCGGCCGCAGGAACACCTCGAACGACACGAGGGCGGACACGGGGTTGCCCGGGAACGCCACGACCGGCACTCGTCGACCGGCGAGGTCGACGAGTCCGAGGGCCTGGGGTCCGCCGGGCTGCATCGCGACCGGGGTCACGGCGAGTCCGCGCGGCTCGAGCACCTGACGCACGACCTCGTACGCCCCCGCACTGATCCCACCGGTGGTCAGGACGACGTCGGCCCAGTCACCGACGGCCGACTCGAGCCCCGGCAGGAAGGCGTCCGGGGCGTCGCTGAGCCGGACGCCACCGGCGATCGCACCGACCTCGGCCAGGGCAGCACGGAGCGCGACACCGTTCGCGTCGCGGATCACCGCGCCCGTTCCGTCCAGCCCGTCAGGCGCGGCGTCACCGGCGAGTTCGCTGCCGGTGGACACGACGAGCACGTGGACCGGGCGGACCACGGACACCTCGCGGACACCCGCCGAGGCCAGGGCCCCCAGGAGCGCCGGCGTCACCGGGGACCCGGCCGGGGCGAGCTCGGCGCCGACGGCGACGTCGCTGCCGACCCGGCGGACGAACGTCCCGGTGGTCGTCCCGGCGGGCACGGTCAGCACGTCGAGCCCCAGCGCCGCGGGGAACGCCCCCGGCGGTGTCGCCTCCACCGGCACGACGGCGTCCGCGCCCTCGGGGATCCGCGCCCCGGTCATGATCGGCGCAGCGGTGCCCGGGCCGAGCGGTGCCGGCACGGCCCCGGCGGGGATCGGGTCGACCACGCGGACGTCGTTGCCGGCATCGGTCGACCGGACGGCGAACCCGTCCATCTGGCTGTTGTCGAACACCGGCAGCGGGACCGGCGCGGAGACGGCCCGGGTGAGCACCCGGTACCCACGGCCGGCACCGGCGCCGTCCGCCAGCGCGTCGAGCGGCAGGGTCTCCTCCGCCCGCGCAGCGAGCACGGGCGCGAGGAGCGCGGCGACCTCGTCGCGGTGCTGACCGATCGTGCGCACGGATGCCTCCGAACCTCGTGGGGACGCCCCGTTCCCGGTCGATGCCGGAGGGGCGTCAGTAGCGTATCCAGGGCGCACCACGCGCCGAGGACATCCGGAGGACCTGTGGAGGACCACGTGACCACGACCGAACCTGTGGACGGAACGACGGCTCGCATCGGGGTGATCGGGGGCTCCGGCCTCTACCGCCTCTTCGAGGAGGGCACCGCCGACGAGATCACCGTGGACACGCCCTACGGCCCGACGTCGAGTCCGATCACGGTCGGCACGATGGCCGGCAAGCGCGTCGCGTTCCTCACCCGCCACGGTCGCGAGCACTCGGTCGCCCCGCACCTGATCAACCACCGCGCGAACGTCTGGGCCCTCCGGTCCCTCGGCGTGCGTGCGATCGTCTCGTCGAGCGCGGTCGGTGGCCTGCACCCGGACTACGCCCCCGGCACCTTCGTCGTGACCGACCAGCTGATCGACCGCACCTGGGGCCGGAAGGACACGTTCTTCGAGGACCAGGTGCAGCACCTGTCCTTCGCCGACCCCTTCGACCCGGTGCTCCGCCGCGCCGCGATCGACGCCGTCGCCGCGCTCGACGTGCCCTTCCGGCCGACGGGCACGTGCGTCGTCATCCAGGGCCCGCGCTTCTCGACCCGCGCGGAGTCGACCTGGATGCGCGAGGCCGGCGGCCACACGATCAACATGACGATGACGCCCGAGGTGCCGCTCGCTGCCGAGCTCGGCATCGGCACGGTCAACCTGTCCTTCGTGACCGACGCGGACGCCGGCCTGGCCCCCACCGAGGACGAGGCGGCACGGTCCACCGACGCCCCGGTCACCCACGGCGCCGTCATGGAGCGCCTGGCCCGCGCGAACGAGGTCATCGTCCGCGCCATCGGCGGCGTCGTCGCCGCGTTGCCCGACGACTACACCCCGCGCGAGCTCGTCCCGGCTGCCGCCAGCGCCAGTGTCCTCGGGGCGACGGCGTGAGCCGCCTGCTCGTCACCGGCGGCGCGGGCTTCATCGGGTCCGCGATCGTCCGTCGCGCCCTCGCCGAGGGGCACGAGGTCCGCGTGCTCGACTCCCTGCGTGACGACGTGCACGGCGACCCGGCCGAGGTCGTCCGCGCCCACGAGCAGCAGGGCCTGTCGTTCGTGCACGGCGACGTCCGTGACCGTGTCGCCCTCGAGGCGGCGCTCGACGGCGTCGACGTCGTCTGCCACCAGGCGGCCAAGGTCGGCCTCGGCGTCGACTTCCAGGACGCCCCGGACTACGTGTCGTCCAACGACGCCGGGACCGCGCACGTGCTCGCCGGCATGGACCGGCACGGCATCGGCCGCCTGGTCGTCGCGAGCTCGATGGTGGTCTACGGCGAGGGCGCGTACGAGACCGCCGACGGCGAGCCGATGCGGCCACCGGCACGACGACGCGAGGACCTCGACGCCGGACGCTTCGACCCGATCGGGCCCGACGGTCGCGCGCTCGTGCCCGGGCTGATCGACGAGTCGGCCGCCCTGGACCCCCGCAACGTCTACGCGCAGACGAAGGTCGCGCAGGAGCACCTGGCCTCGTCGTGGGCCCGCGCGACCGGCGGTACCGCGATCGCCCTGCGCTACCACAACGTCTACGGGCCGGGCATGCCGTCGAACACCCCGTACGCCGGCGTCGCGTCGCTCTTCCGCTCGGCCCTGGCCCGCGGCGAGGCCCCCCGCGTCTTCGAGGACGGCCGCCAGCGTCGCGACTTCGTGCACGTGGACGACGTCGCGGGTGCCAACGCCGCGTCGATCGCCGCGACCGCGGAGCTGCCCGCCGAGACCTTCCGCGCGTACAACGTGGGCTCGGGCGTCGTCCACACCATCGGTGACATGGCCGCGGCCATCGCCGGGCCGGACGGCCCGCAGCCGGTCGTCACCGGCGAGTACCGACTCGGTGACGTCCGACACGTCACGGCGTCGTCCGAGCGGATCCGTTCGGAGCTCGGCTGGCACGCGCAGGTCGACTTCGAGCAGGGCATGCGTGACTTCGCGACCGCACCGCTCCGCGCCGCCGTGCAGCGGTGACGCAGCGTCCAGCGGACGACGCCGCCTGAGACTCGTCTCAGCGGACACGGCTCGCGCCTCGGGGCGCGAGCCGTGTCCGCCCAGGCGAGACTCGCGTCCGTCACCGCCAGCGCGGGGCGCCACCGCACCAGCGCACCAGCGCGGGACGCCACCGCACCAGCGCGGGACGCCACCGCGCCAGCGCGGGGCGCCACCGCACCAGCGCGGGGCGAGCACGCACCACCCGCCCGCGTACGCGGACCCGGGACCGCACCCGGGCCTCCCGGCCGTCCCCCGATCGCGGGCCAGACGGTCCGATCACCGCGCTCGACACGCCCCGGGGGACAGGATCCTGTACCCCGCGACGTGTCATCGT
This sequence comes from Curtobacterium sp. P97, assembly GCF_023712445.1. Classification (NCBI taxonomy): domain Bacteria; kingdom Bacillati; phylum Actinomycetota; class Actinomycetes; order Micrococcales; family Microbacteriaceae; genus Curtobacterium; species Curtobacterium sp. P97. The sequence continues at coordinate 157,744 of NZ_JAMAYF010000009.1, forward strand.
GTTACGTCGTGAGCATGGACCGAACCCCACCCGCCGGCGACCAGCCCGACGAGGACGCGACGCGCGCGACCGGAGATCGGCCCCGTCGCCAGGGCGACCCGCACCGAATGGACCACATGACCGTCGACGTGATCCTCCCCTGCCTGGACGAGGCGGACGCGCTCCCGCGCGTCATCGGCCGCCTGCCCGAGGGGTACCGCGCCATCGTCGTCGACAACGGCTCGACCGACGGATCCGCCGACGTCGCCCGCGCCCACGGCGCGACGGTCGTCACCGAACCGGTCAAGGGCTTCGGCTCGGCGTGTGCCGCCGGCGTCGCCGCCGCGACCGCGGAGTACGTCGCGTTCTGCGACGCCGATGCCTCGATGGACCCCGCAGAGCTGCCCGACCTCGTCGCCCGCGTGGCCGACGGGCGGACCGACCTCGCCCTCGGTCGGCGCGTGCCGACCACCCGTGGCGCGTGGGCGCCGCACGCCCGCTTCGCGAACCGCGTGCTCGCGGTCCTGATGCGCCGCGCGACCGGCTACCGCCTCCGCGACCTCGGTCCGATGCGCGTCATGCGCCGCGCCGACCTGGTCGCCCTCGACCTGCAGGACCGACGCAGCGGCTACCCGCTCGAGATGGTCCTGGCGGCACACGCGGCCGGGTGGCGGGTCGACGAGTCCGACATCGGGTACGCCCAGCGCGTCGGTGACAGCAAGGTCACCGGCACGCTCCGCGGGACGGTCAACGCCGTCCGCGACATGTCCCGTCTGCTGCGCGAGTACGGCCGGGAGGCACGCCCCCGCGTGGTCGCGCCCGGTCCGGCCCGCGACGTGGCCGGGTCCACCACGGAAGGAGCACGCTCATGACGGACGTCACGGTGGTCGTCGTGGCCAAGGAGTGCCTGCCCGGCAAGGTCAAGACCCGGCTGACGCCGGCCCTGACCCCGGAGGGTGCTGCCCGCGTCGCCTCGGCCGCGCTGGCCGACACGATCGCGACGGTGCGTGCCCTGCCCGCCTCGCGTCGCGTGCTGCTCTACGACGGCGTCGTCCTGCCCGAGGGCACCGACGACTTCGAGGTCCTGCACCAGGTCGGCGGCGGCCTCGACGAGCGCCTCGGGGCGATGTTCGACGCGATGACCGGTCCGACGCTGCTCGTCGGCATGGACACCCCGCAGGCCACCTCCGAGCACCTCGCACCCGTGTTCGACGACCCGGACCGCGACGCGTGGTTCGGCCCGGCGGACGACGGCGGCTTCTGGTCGCTGTACCTGCGCGAGCCCGACGGCGCCCTGCTCCGCGGCGTCCCGATGTCGCAGGACGACACGGGCGCCGTGCAGCTCGCGCGCCTGACCGACGCCGGCCTGTCGGTCGGCACCCTGCCCGCGCTGCTCGACGTCGACACCGTCGCGGACGCCGAGCAGGTCGCCGCCCTCGCGCCGACCTCGCGCTTCGCCACGGCCTTCGCCGAAGAGCACGACACGACCATGACCACGACGACCGGAGGTGCCCGATGACGATGCACGACACCGTCACGTTCGGCGCCGGCGGCGGCGAGCCGTACGCCCGCGCCCTGCAGACCGACGGCCACCTGCGCCTGACCGACCCGGAGCGTCCCGACGTCGAGGTCACGATGGACGTCGGCCGGTGGAGCGCCGCAGCCGACCGGATCGACCGTTCCCTCCTCGAGGGCGCGGACGGCCCCGTGATCGACATCGGGTGCGGCCCCGGTCGCATGCTCGTCGCCGCCCGGGCGCTCGGCATCCCCTCGCTCGGCGTGGACGTCTCCGCCGAGGCCGTCGCGATCGCCCGACGCTCCGGCGGCACGGCCGTGCAGGGCTCGGTGTTCGACCCGATCCCCGACGAGGGCCGCTGGGACACCGCCCTCGTGATCGACGGCAACATCGGCATCGGCGGCGACCCGGTCGCGCTCCTGGCCCGGTGCGGCGAGATCGTCCGCGACGGCGGCCGCGTGGTCGTCGAGACCCACGTGGACCGCGCGGCGGACCGTGCGTTCACCGCGCACGTGGTCGACGTGGACGGCAACCGGAGCGAGGGCTTCCCGTGGGCCGAGGTCGGCGTCGACGCACTCCTCCGTCACGCGGCCACGGCGGGGCTGCGAGCCCGGCAGAGCTGGACCGCCGACGGACGGACGTTCTGCGAACTCGTCGCGTGACCGCGTCGCGTTGTCTTGCATGATTCAAGACAACGCGGTAGCGTCATGGGCAACAGCCGACGGCGTCCTGGTCGTCGGTCCGACGACCCGGGACCCTCGGCACGACGACGAGGAGCACCCGTGCAGAACCGACAGAACCCCCTCGGCGGCGCCTACGTCTCCGGTCTCGAGCAGCGCGACGAGCTCGGCGCGTACACGGTCGAGGCCGCATGGCGCCCGGTCGGCAGCTACACCGGCACCGGGGCGGGCCGTGCGCTCGGCCGCTTCGTGGACACCCAGTTCCGCCGTCCCGGCACCGCGACGTCCTCGACGCGGACCGTGACCGGCTCGCTGCGGACGACGACCGGGTCGTTCCGGACCGCCTGAGCCCCGGCTCCCCCAGACCGCGAGCGGTCGCCCGGCCCGGGACGTCCCCCCACGTCCCCGGCAGGGCGGCCGCTCGTGCCGTACCAGGGCGGTCTCCTGCCGGACCCGTGCGGCTGCGTGACACCCGGCGACGCGCGGAGGGTCCTGGTGCCAGGATGGGCGCATGAACGACCGCGCCGGCATCCCCGCGACCGCAGACGACCTCGTCGACCTCGACGCCCTCCTGGCCGCGTACCACGAGCGTGTCCCCGACGTGTCGATCCCCGAGCAGAAGGTGGTGTTCGGCACCTCCGGCCACCGCGGCTCGTCGCTCGACACCGCCTTCAACGACACGCACATCGCCGCGATCACGCAGGCGATCGTCGAGTACCGCACCGAGCAGGGCACCACCGGTCCGCTGTTCATCGGCCGGGACACGCACGCGCTCTCCGCGCCGGCGGAGCAGACCGCGCTCCAAGTCCTTGCCGCCAACGGCGTCCGCGTGCTCGCCGACGCCGAGGACGGCTTCGTCCCGACGCCCGCACTGAGCCACGCGATCATCCGGTACAACCGCGCGGAGCACGGCGACACCGCCGACGGCATCGTCATCACGCCGAGCCACAACCCCCCTCGTGACGGCGGCTTCAAGTACAACCCGCCGCACGGTGGCCCGGCCGACAGCGACGCCACGTCGTGGATCGCCGACCGGGCGAACGCGATCATCGCCGGCGGGAACGCCGACGTCCGCCGCCAGGACGAGACCGCAGCCGAGGGCTACGACTACCTCGGCACGTACGTCGCGGACCTCGAGCACATCATCGACATCGACGCGATCAAGCGCGCCGGGGTGAAGATCGGCGCCGACCCCCTGGGTGGGGCGTCCCTGCCGTACTGGGAGCGCATCCGCGACCACTACGGCCTCGACCTGACCGTCGTGAACCCCGAGGTCGACCCGACCTGGGCGTTCATGACCCTCGACTGGGACGGCAAGATCCGCATGGACCCGTCGAGCCCGTCCGCGATGGCGTCGGTGCTCGCCCACAAGGACGACTTCGACGTCCTGACCGGCAACGACGCCGACTCGGACCGCCACGGCATCGTCACGCCCGACGGCGGCCTGATGAACCCGAACCACTACCTCGCCGTGGCGATCGAGTACCTCTACGCGCACCGCCCCGAGTGGCGCGACGACGCGGCGATCGGCAAGACGCTCGTGTCGTCGAGCATCATCGACCGCGTCGCGGAGTCGCTCAGCCGCCGGCTGTGGGAGGTCCCCGTCGGCTTCAAGTGGTTCGTCCCCGGTCTCATCGACGGCTCCGTGGCGTTCGGCGGCGAGGAGTCCGCGGGCGCCTCGTTCCTCCGCAAGGACGGCACGGCGTGGACGACCGACAAGGACGGCATCATCCTGGCGCTCCTGGCGTCCGAGATCACCGCGGTGACCGGCAAGACCCCCTCGCAGCTCTACACCGAGCTCACGGAGCGCTTCGGTGCGCCGGTCTACCAGCGGGTCGACGCCGCTGCGAGCAAGGAGCAGAAGGCCCGGCTCTCGAAGCTCGACGGCGACGCGATCACCGCCGACACCCTGGCCGGCGACCCGATCACCGCGAAGCTCTCGAAGGCGCCGGGGAACGACGCCGCCGTCGGCGGCGTCAAGGTGGTCACGGACAACGCGTGGTTCGCCGCACGGCCCTCCGGCACCGAGGACGTCTACAAGATCTACGCGGAGAGCTTCGTCGGGCAGGAGCACCTCGAGCAGGTGCAGCGCGAAGCGAAGGAGATCGTGGACGCCGCCCTGGGCGCGTAGTCCCCGACGACCGACAGGGGCGTCACCGGATCCGTCCGGTGGCGCCCCTGTCGCTCCTCCGCATCCGCCGGAGGACCCTGCCGATGTCCACAGGAACGAGGCGGATGGGAACAATCCGTTTGCGCTGGTTGTATTTTTGCAGTGCGCGCAACAACGCTCCCCCGCGCCCGGGCGAGAGCGACGCGCGAGCACCAGTACGCACGGGAGACCGAATGACCCAGACGGCGACCGCACCCGCGGCCCCCACCACGTCCTCGAACGCGGTGATGAACCACCGACAGATCCTGCTCGTCATCTACGGACTGATGGCCGGCATGTTCCTCGGCGCGCTCGACCAGACCATCGTCGGCACCGCCATCCGCACGATCGGCGACGACCTGCACGGGCTTGACCAGCAGGCGTGGGTGACCACGGCCTACCTGATCGCGTCCACGATCACGACGCCGATCTACGGCAAGCTCTCCGACATCTTCGGCCGCCGCCCGCTGTTCCTCACCGCGATCGGCATCTTCATCCTCGGGTCGCTCGCCGCGTCGTTCTCGACCTCGATGCTCATGCTCGCCGGGTTCCGCGCGCTGCAGGGCCTCGGCGCCGGCGGCCTGATGTCGCTGCCGCTCGCGATCATGGGCGACATGCTCGCCCCGCGCGAGCGCGCCAAGTACCAGGGCTACTTCCTCGCCGTGTTCGGCATCTCCTCGGTCATCGGGCCGCTCGTCGGCGGCCTGTTCGCCGGCGCGTCCGAGATCCTGTTCGTCAGCGGGTGGCGCTGGGTCTTCCTGGTCAACGTGCCCGTCGGCATCATCGCGCTCTTCATGGTGACGACGTTCCTGCACCTGCCGAAGTTCGGCGACCGCGGGAAGCCCCGCATCGACTGGTGGGGCGCCTCGCTGGTCATCGTCACCCTCGTCCCGCTGCTCCTCATCGCCGAGCAGGGTCGCGAGTGGGGTTGGGACTCCCCCGGCGCGATCGCCTGCTACGCGATCGGCGCGCTGGGTCTCGTCGCCTTCGTGATCGTCGAGCGCTCCATGGGCGACGACGCGATCCTCCCGCTCAAGCTCTTCGGCTCGCGGGTGTTCTCGATGGCCGCGGTCCTGTCCGTGCTCGTCGGCTTCGGGATGTTCGGCGCGATGCTGACGATCCCGCTCTACCTGCAGATCGTCAAGGGCGTCACCCCGACCGAGTCCGGCTTCGCCATGCTGCCGATGGTGCTCGGTCTGATGATCTCCTCGATCGCCTCGGGTCAGATCATCTCGCGCACCGGCCGCTACGGCGCCTTCCCGATCACGGGCACCGCGTTCACGGCGATCGGCTTCACGCTCCTCACCTTCCTGACCGCCGACAGCCCCCTCTGGTTCCTCATGCTCGGCATGTTCGGCATCGGTCTCGGGCTCGGGCAGCTCATGCAGACACTGACCCTCGCCGCGCAGAACTCGGTCTCCCCGCGGGACATCGGCGTCGCCACGAGTGCAGCGACGTTCTTCCGCCAGATCGGCGGCACGATGGGCACCGCGGTGCTCCTGTCCGTCCTGTTCACGCTCATGCCGACGAACATCACCGGCGCGATGCAGAACGAGTCGACGCTCAAGCCGGCCCTCACCGCCGCGCTCACCCCCTCGGTCGCCAGCGCGTCCGAGAACAAGGGCGTGATGGACCAGATCTGGTCGAAGATCGTCGACCCGGTGCAGCAGAACGTGCAGCAGGGTCTCGACCAGGGTGCCGCAGCGGCGAAGCAGGCCGCGGACCAGGCCGTGACGAAGCAGGTCACCGCGCAGGTGCAGCAGCAGGTCGCCGCCGGCCGGATCCCCGCCGCCTCCGCCGACTCGGTCATCGCCGAGCAGGTCGCCGCGAACAAGTCGGCCGCCGAGCAGCAGGCGCTCGAGACCGCCGCGTCCAAGGCGAACGCCGAGGTCGTCGACGGCACGCTGCAGATCGACTACAGCAACGCCGACCAGCGGAAGGCCGTGGTCGACGAGGTCGCGCCGAAGCTGGTCGACCAGCTGAAGAACGGCGACACGGCGGCCAGCTCGTCCGCCGGCTCGGCCACGAGCGACACGTCGTTCCTCAACGGTGCGGACCAGCGGCTCACCCGTCCGTTCCTGGTCGGGTTCAGCCAGTCGGCCGTCGTCGTCTACTTCGTCGGGCTGGGCGTCATCCTGCTCGCCTTCGTCCTGACCTGGTTCTTCCGGGTCCCGCCGCTCCGCAAGGTGTCTGCACTGCAGGAACAGGCGAACGCGGCGAAGGGCGACTCCGACCGCCTGGCGGCGGACGCGCAGCAGGCGGCGGCGGACACCGGCTCGCTGGTCACCCCGGACACGGGGTCGGTCCGGGCGGTCCCGACCTCGCCCGACGTCACGGTGCAGCAGCCGCAGGACCGGTCCGGAGGCACCACCTCCCCCGCCGACCGGCCCGCCTCCGACACGGGTGCAGCTGACCGCGCCGGTCACCACCCCGAGGGCGGCACCCGGGCACCGCTCACCGACGCGACCACGCACGGCGCGCACGCCGCGGCGGCACCGGTGGACGAGCCTCCGGCCACGACCGCGACCATCCGGACGCACCCGGCGCACGCCTCGTCGGACGGGGCCACGCCGCCGGGTACCACGGCCGAGCACCACGGGCGACACACGGCGGAGTAGCCCGCCGCCGCTGGGAGGCGACATCGTCGACGTCGTACGACGTCGAGGGTGTCGCCTCCGTCGTCCCGCCCGGACGGGCGCCGCGCTCGTCAGCGCTGCCCGCGCTCCTGCTCCCGGAGCTCGACGTAGTCGCCAGCCGCGCACTCCGAAGTCGCACTGATCGTGTCGCCGCCGCCCAGGTCGGACGAGTTGAACGCGATGTTCGCGATCCCGGCGCCCCTGCCGTTGAGTCCGGAGTAGCTGCCGTCCCGGTTGGTGAAGCGCTCCGTCACGAGCCCGGCACGCTTCCACAGCGTGGTGAGGGTGCTGACATCGGTCTCGATGTCGCCGCGCTCGGCTCGCGAGGACAGGATCGTGTAGTGCACGCCCTCGCCGTTGCCGCGTTCGTCCGTGCACGTCCCGAGTCGTGGGCCCTCCTCCACGGTCCAGTCCCCTCCGAGCGCACTGGCCGAGTCGTCCACGATCTGCTGCACCGCTCGCTCCGCGTCCTCGGGCCGCGACGACGGGGAACCCGTCCCGCCCGTGCACCCGGCCGTGAGGGCGAGTCCACTGACCATCAGTCCGACCGCAGCCGTGCGGACCCTCTTCGCCGCCATCGCCCCCGTCTCCCCGGGCGCAACGCGTCCGCCCCGATCCATCCTGGCCGCTCCGGGCGGCAGGCGCTCAGTCCTCCTGCGCGACGGGAGACACGACCGCCGAACCGACCGCCGACTCGACCGCTGCGTGCGGCAACCGGCGCCGCATCACGTCGACCGCCACCGGGTTGTCGTCCACGAGCACGAACCGCCGGCCCAGGTCACGAGCGACCGCACCGAGCGTGCCGCTCCCCGCGAAGAAGTCGAGCACCCAGTCCCCCTCGCGCGACGACGCCTGCACCATCCGACGCAGGACCCCCTCGGGCTTCTGCGTCGGGTAGCCGGTCTTCTCGCTGCCGGTCGGCGACACGATGGTGTGCCACCACACGTCCGTCGGCAGCTTCCCGCGCTCGCGCTTCTCCGGCGTGACGAGTCCCGGCGCCATGTACGGCTCGCGGTCGACCGTCTCGGAGTCGAACCAGTAGCGCTCCGGGTCCTTCACGTAGACCAGGATCGTGTCGTGCTTGGTCGGCCAGCGCGTGCGGGACTTCGCGCCGAAGTCGTACGCCCAGATGATCTCGTTGAGGAACGCGTCGCGGCCGAAGAGCGCGTCGAGCAGCACCTTGGCGTAGTGGGCCTCGCGGTAGTCGAGGTGCAGGTACAGCGTGCCGTCGTCGGTGAGCAGCCGCCAGGCCTCGAGCAGGCGTGGCTCGAGGAACGCCCAGTAGTCCTCGAAGCGGTCGTCGAAGCGCATCAGGTCACCGCGGATCCGCTCGTAGGTCCGACCACGGAAGCCCGTGATCGTCCCGGCGTCGCCGACGGTCCGGCGCTCGGCGGTCACCGCGTGGCGCCGCTGCTTCCGTCCGGTGTTGAAGGGCGGATCGAGGTAGACGACCGTGAACGACGCGTCGGGCAGTGTCGGCAGGACGTCGGAGTTGTCGCCGAGCACGACGAGGTCGGGGCTCGAGTCGTCGATGCTGCGCACCGGACCATCCTCCCGCAGAGCGGACCGACGCCCGACCGCACCCAGCCCCCACCCCGTCCGACGGCGTACGGTCCCCTGCATGGCATCACCCGAGGTCCGCAACGACACCGACGCGCAGCAGTACTCCCTGGTCGAGGACGGCGAGGTCATCGGCTTCGCGGCGTACGAGGTCGACGGCGACGAGATCCGCTTCACCCACACCGAGGTCGACCCCGCGCACCGCGGTGGTGGCCACGCGTCGATCCTCGTCCAGCACGCGCTCGACGACGTCCGCGAGGGGTCCCTCCGGGTCGTTCCGCTCTGCACCTACGTCAAGGCGTGGATCGAGCGGCACCCGGACTACCAGGAGCTCACCACGCGCTAGCGCGGCAGGTGCTCGCGCTCAGTAGGTGCGGTCGAGCGTGCCGGGTCGCGCCTCGTGCCGCCCGCCGTGTCCGACCGCAGGCACACGGATGAGGACGGTGCCGCTGAGCAGGTCGTGGTCGTCGTCGGCGGGCGTCGGGGCCTCCTCCGGGAGGCGCGACTGCCGCTCGTACTCGGCCTGCGTCTCGTGACGGGTCGGGGCGAACACCTCGTCCATCATCGCGCCGACACCGCCGGATCCGCCGCTGCGTGTGGCCTTGTTCGACAGGTCGATCCACCCCACGCGATCGGCGACCCACATCACGACGGCCGCCACGGCCACCGCCCCCAGGAGGATCAACCAGTTCACGGTCCCGACGCTACGTCAGTCGACCGGCCAGGGCCTCCGCCGCGCGGATGATCCTGGCGATCGGTCCGCCGCGACGGCGGACTGCTCGCGAGCTCCCGCACCGGTGTCCGTCGTGCGGATCAGTCGACGACGACCGTCGCCTCCGGCTCGAAGCCGCGGTGCACGATGGAGACGTACCAGTACGAGACGACGTCGCCGTGCCGGACAGCATCGCTCGCGTCCGACTGCGGCTCCACCTCGACCGTCAGCCCGCCGCCGCGCGGCACCGTGACCGGCACCCTCGTGACCAGGCCGCACGGTACGTCGGTGCGCAGGACCTCGTGACGGCCGCCGGGTCCCACGGACACCCGCAGGCGCTTGCCGTCGACGCCGTTGCAGGCGACGAGGAGGTCCCAGTCGCCGGCGGGCGTCTCCGTCCCGGCCGCGCCACGGTCGAGTCCGTTCGACGAACCGAAGCCGCGGTCCCCGTCGAGCAGCGCCGCGTTCATCGCGTCGCCCCACCGGTCGAGTCCTGCCGCCCGTGTCGCGTCGGCATCGTCGGACAGCAGTCCGGAGACAGGTGCGGACGAGCAGGCCGTCGCGACACCGAGGACCACGAGTCCTGCGACCGTGGCGGACAGGAGACGGCTCGGACGACGCATGCGCAGAGCACAGAGGGCGCTCCGTACGGGCGTCACTGCCCGGTCAGGGCACCCGCTCGAGCCACTCCCGCGTCGCGAACTTCGTCTCGACCAGCTCCCGCGCGCGGGCCCGCTCCGCCTCGGTCACGTGGCCCTCGTGCGCGCCGTAGAGCTTCGTGAAGGTGCCGATCAGCCGGTCGATGATCTCGGCTCGGGTCAGGCCGGTCTGCGAACGCAGCGGGTCGACACGCTTGGCGGCCGAGGTCGTCCCCTTGTCGCTCATCTTCTCGCGACCGATGCGGAGCACCTCGACCATCTTCTGGCCGTCCATGTCGTAGCTCATCGTGGCGTGGTGCAGCAGGGCGCCGGTGCCGAGCCGCTTCTGCGCCGCGCCGCCGATCTTGCCCTTGGTCGAGGAGATGTCGTTGAGCGGCTGGTAGTACGCGTCGATCCCGAGTGACTTCAGCGCCTCGATCACCCACTCGTCCAGGTAGGCGTACGAGTCGGCGAAGGTCATGCCCTGCACGAGGTCGGTCGGCACGTACAACGAGTACGAGATGATCGCGCCGGCGTCCATGAACATGGCGCCACCGCCGGAGATGCGGCGGACGACCTCGACGCCGTACTTCGCGGCACCGGTCGGGTCGACCTCGTTCTTCAAGGACTGGAACGACCCGATCACGACCGCGGGCTGGTCCCACTCCCAGATGCGCAGGGTCGGACCGCGACGGCCGGCACCGACCTCCTCGGTCAGGACCTGGTCGAGTGCGAGGTGCTCGTTCGGGCTGATCGGCCCCTCGTGCACGATCTCCCAGTCGTACTCCTGCCACGTCGACGCCCGCGAGAGCGCGCGACGGACGGCGACCCCCACCGACTCCGGTGTGAAGCCGAGCAGCACCGCCCCCTCGGGCAGCGCCGTGCGGACCGCGGCGGCGATGCCGGCCGCGTCGGTGGTCGCGGGCAGGCCGTCCACGGCCTGGTCGATCAGCGGCAGCGCGTCGTCCGGCTCGAGGAAGAAGTCGCCCGCCAGCCGGAACTCCTGGATGCTCCCGTCGACGACCTCGAGGTCGACGACGACCAGCTTGCCTCCGGGGACCTTGTACTCACCGTGCACAGGGCGAGCCTACGCCCGCCACCGGCCGGACGGGAGGCACGGGGCACCGCTGCCACGCGCCTCCCGTCCGGCACCCCGTCGCGTCAGCGCGTCACGTGGCGGTCGAGCCACGCGATCAGGTCGGCGACCACCTCGTCGCGGTTCGTCTCGTTGTAGACCTCGTGCCGCGCCCCCTCGTAGACGTGGACCTGGACGTCCGACAGCCGACCGCGACGGCGGTACGCCTGGGCGAGCCGCTCCACGGAACGGGGGCCGCCGAGGGTGTCGTCCGATCCGACCTGCAGCAGGATCGGCAGGTCGTGCGGGATGCCTCGGCGCGGCACGCCGAGCAGCCGCGCTGCGTCACGGACACCGAAGAGCTTGATCACGTCGGCCTCGACCGCGAGCGGGTCGGCGGCGATCGCGTCGATGACGGCCCGGTCGCGCGTGATCCACTCGAACTTCGTCGGTCCGGAGCCCGCGTGCCGGGCGTTCAGGTCGCCGCTGTTCATCCACCCGGGCAGTCGGTACGCCGTGGCGGAGAGCACGACCCCGTCGTACCGCTCCGACGAGGTGTTGACGATCCGCTGTGCCATGAGCGACCCCCACGAGTGCCCGACGAGCACGAGCGGGACGCCGGGGTCCTGCGCGCGGGCGACGGCGGTCATCTGCTCCACGGCCGCGATCGCCGCACGCAGGCCACCGGGTCCCAGCCGTCCGAGCCGCGCGTGGTCCCCGTCCCACTGCGCCAGACCGGTCCGGCCGTGCCCGCGGTGGTCGTTCGCGTGCACGGTGTACCCGGCACGGACGAGGTCCTGCGCCAGCGGCTCGTACCGGAGCCCGTGCTCCCCGACGCCGTGCGCGATCTGCACGATGCCCTTCGGCCTGGCGGCGCGCCAGGTCGAGTAGACGATCTCGACGCCGTGGGCGTCGGTGAACGAGGAGTCCCCTCGAGCGGCGGAGAAGGTGGGCACGGGTCGATCCTCGCAGACGTGGAGGCGGCGCAGGCGGTCCGTGGCGTGTCCGTCCGGCGTCCACGCAGCCGGCTCGGAGCCTGCGCATGTCCACCAGGAACGCTGCACGCCTGGGAGGATCGACCGGTGACCTCCCACCGCATCGATGCCTCGCCCGACACCGCTGTCGACGTCCTCACCGCGGAACGCGAGCCCGTGCTCCGCGTCGAGGACGGTGACACCGTGACCGTCCGGACGCTGAGCGCCGCGGGCTACACCGAACGGCTGGCCGCGCCGGGGGCGGACGCGCCGACGCTCCTCGATCCGCGACGCGGGCACTGCCTGGTCGGACCGATCGCGGTCGCGGGAGCGCGACCCGGACAGGTGCTCGCCGTGCGCTTCGACGCGCTGGTGCCGGACGACTGGGGCTACACCGGGTCCGGCGGCGTCGACACCCCGGTCAACCGGGCGCTCGGGCTCGTCGACGCTGCGTCGCGCGGGCCGCTGCTCTGGGACGTCGACGCGGACGCCGGCACGGCGTGGAACCAGCTCGGGCTGGGCGTCCGGACCGCGCCGTTCCTCGGCGTGGTCGGTCTGCCGCCGGAGCCCACCGGGGAGCACTCGACGATCCCGCCGCGTCCGCTCGGCGGGGGCAACATCGACTGCCGAGAACTGGTCGCCGGCGCGACGCTGTACCTGCCCGTCACCGTGCCGGACGCGCTGCTCTCCGTCGGGGACGGGCACGCCGCACAGGGCGACGGCGAGGTCTCCGGCACCGCGGTCGAGTGCGGCATGACCACCACGATGACGCTGTCCCTGCTCGACCACGCCCCGGTCGAGGGCGTCCACGCCGACACCCCTGCCGGCCGCATCACGTTCGGGTTCGACGCCGACCTCAACACGGCGACGACGACGGCGCTCGACCGGATGGTCGACTGGATCGTCGGGCTGCACGGGATCACCCGCGGGCAGGCACTGGCGATGGCGAGCGTCGCGGTGAGCATGCGCGTGACCCAGGTCGCGAACCGGACCTGGGGCGTGCACGCCCTGCTCCCCCACGACGCGATCCTCGCGCCCGACGCAGGCTGAGCGCCCGACGCGAGCCGACGGTCCATCGGCACCACGCGCCGGGACGGGAGGCGCGACCAGCGTGCTCGACGTCGGGGACTCGGGTCGCGCCTCCTGTCTGCCCGTTCCTTCCCATGACACTCGCGATGCAGGGAGAGAACGGGCGTACCTGACCGGAAGTTCCGACCAGGTACGCCCGGACCGACCAGGCACGCCCGATCCGTCCCGGGTGGCAGGCGCGCCACCATTCTCGTCGCGTCCGCGCTGGCGAGACGGCGCGCTCGCGCCGCGCCGCGCCTCCCGTTCGCCCGTTCTTTCCCATCGCACCTGCGATGGAAGGTGAGAACGGGCGTACCTGGTCGATCGTTGCGATCAGGTACGCCCGTTCTCACCGGGTACGCCCGATCCGACCAAGTACACCCGCTCCGGGGTCAGTGCGCGGAGTACCCGCCGTCGACCAGGTGGTAGCTGCCGCTGATGAACGAGGCCTTGTCGCTCAGCAGGAACAGCACGAGCGCTGCGACCTCGGCATCGGTACCGAGCCGCTTCGCCGCGTGCTCACCCTCGAGCGCCGCGAGCTCCTCGGCGGAGAGCGACGACCGGACGAGCGGGGTGTCGATGAACCCGGGACCGACCGCGTTCGTGCGGACACCCTGCGCCGTGTACTCGAGCGCCGCGACCTTGGTCAGCCCGACGAGCGCGTGCTTCGACGCCACGTACGCGGCGTTGTGCGCGATGCCGACCGACCCCAGCACCGACGCCATGTTCACGATCGCGCCACCACCGGCAGCCAGGATCGCCGGGATCTCGTAGCGGAGCCCGTAGAAGACGCCGTCGAGGTCGACCGCGCGGACCCGGTCCCACGCCTCGACGTCGTACTCGCCGATGGGCTGGGGAGCCGCACCGATGCCGGCGTTGTTCACCGCGAGGTGGAGCGCGCCGTAGGTGTCGACCGCGTGCTGGACCATCCGCTCGTTGTCGCCCGCGACCGCGGAGTTCGCCTCGAACGCACTCGCGGTGCCCCCGGCGTCCTCGATCTCGGCCACGACGCGCTGCGCAGCCTCGGCCTTGATGTCGGTGACGACGACCCGCGCGCCCGCGGCCGCGAGCTCCTTCGCGATCGCAGCCCCGATGCCGCTGCCGCCACCAGTGACGACGGCGACCCTGCCCTCGAACTCGGACATGTTCTCCTTCTTCCTCGACGTTCCGTCGATCGTGCACAAAGCAACACGTGTTGCGTACGCAGCGTACACCTCGCGCAGACCAGTTCGTTCGCTGAACTAATGAGGTAGGCTAACGGTCGTGCCCGACACCTCACTCGCCACCGACCTCCGCGTCGCGGTGGCCCGGTTGTCCCGGACGCTGCGCGCACAGAAGGTCGACGCGAGCATGACGGACGGCCAGTTCTCGGCCCTCGCGCGACTGCACCGCGAGGGCGCCATGACCCTCGCCGAGCTCAGCCGGCAGGACGGCGTCACACCGCCGAGCATGACGAAGTCGATCGCGGTGCTCGTGGACCGTGGCCTCGTGTCGAAGGTCGACCACGGCGACGACCGCCGCAAGGTCCTGCTCGCCGCGACCCCGGCCGGAGCGACCTTCGTCGAGGAGACCCGGCGCCGCCGCGACGACTGGCTCTCCCCGCGCCTCACGACCCTGACCGCCACCGAGCGCCGCACCCTCGCCGAGGCCACCGAGATCATGAGGAGGCTTGCCCAGCAGTGACCGCCCTGTTCCGCTCCCTGTCCACCCGCAACTACCGCATCTGGTTCGCCGGGGCCCTGGTCTCCAACGTCGGCACCTGGATGCAGCGCACCGCCCAGGACTGGATCGTCCTGACGAAGCTGTCCGACAACGACGCGATCGCGGTCGGCATCACGATGGCGCTGCAGTTCGGTCCGCAGCTGCTCCTGCTCCCGCTGACCGGCCTGGCTGCGGACCGCTTCGACCGGCGGCGGATGCTCATGCTGACGCAGGGACTCATGGGCGCCCTCGGGCTCGGCCTCGGGATCATGGTCCTCACCGACACGGCGACCCTGTGGTCCCTGTACGGCTTCGCCCTGGCGCTCGGCATCGTCGCCGCGTTCGACACCCCGATCCGGCAGGCGTTCGTCTCCGACGTCGTGCAGGGCGAGCACGTCTCGAACGCCGTCGCGCTGAACTCGGCGTCCTTCAACGCCGCCCGGCTCATCGGGCCCGCGGTCGCGGGGGTGCTCATCGCCGCGATCGGGTCCGGCTGGGTGTTCGTCATCAACGCCGGCTCGTTCCTGGCCGTCCTCGTCGCGCTCCGCTTCGTCGACCCCGCCCAGCTCGCCGAACGCGTGCGCGCGAAGCGCGGGAAGGGGCAGATCCTCGCCGGCTTCACCTACGTGCGGACCCGTCCGGACATCATCGTGGTGCTCTGCATGATCTTCGTCGTGGGGACCTTCGGCGTGAACTTCCCCATCTTCACCTCGACCATGGCGCGGGTCGAGTTCGGCAAGGGTGCCGGCGAGTTCGGCCTGCTGAACTCCGTCATGGCGATCGGTTCGGTCGCCGGCGCGCTCCTCTCCGCCCGGCGGGACCGCCCGCGGATGCGGACCCTCGTCGTCGCCTCGGCCGGCTTCGGCCTGGCGTGCACGGCGGCGGCCCTCGCCCCGACGTACTGGACCTTCGCGGTCGTGCTCGTCTTCGTCGGCTTGGCCTCGCTCACCTTCATGACCACGGCCAACGCGCTCGTGCAGACCACCACGAAGCCCGCGATGCGCGGTCGCGTGATGGCGCTGTACATGGCGATCTTCGCCGGGGGCACGCCGATCGGCGCCCCGGTGGTGGGCGCCGTCGCGGATGCGTGGGGGCCACGCTGGGCGATCGTGGTGGGAGCCGCGTCGGGCTTCGTCGCGCTCGCGATCGCCCTGGTCTGGCTCGTCCGCTGGGAACACCTGCGGCTGCGGTACGACGCCGACGCCCGACTGCACCTCGCGGTCACGCACGCGGTGCCGGTGGTCGGCACGCGGGCGTCGCGTGCCGCGCTGCGGCGCGACCTGGAGCGCGACGAGGCGGTGGCGGACCGGTCCAGCTCGGTCTGAGCGTCGGGACCGTCGCCGGCCAGGAGGCACGGGCCACCCCCGCCGCGCGCGCACCGCGACAGGATGTCGGCCGGGAGGCACGGTGCCAGCCCGCCACGGCCCTCCCGTCCGGCGCTGTGCCCCGCCCGACGACCGCAGCTCAGCGCGCGGGGGTCGCGACCGTGAAGACGCGGTCCTCGAGCGCCGCGACGACGGCGTCGACCGCGGCGGCGAGTCCCTCGGCGGCGGCTCGGATCCGGTCCGGAGCACCGACCTCCACGCGTCCGAGCGCCGAACGCGCGACCCGGAACGCGGCGACCTGGTCCCCCACGCAGGCGGGCGCGACGTCCGCGAGGCAGTCGTCGGCGCGCGCCGCGAGGAACGCGAGCGACCGCGGACTGTGCGACTCGTGGAGCAGGAACCCGGCGGCGTCCCGCGGATCGACGCCGTGGTGGTCGCGCCCCCGCCGGAAGGCCTCGCCGGCACCGCACGCCCGCAGCGCGGTGGTCCACGACGCCGCCGACCCCGCATCGACGAGCGACGACGCCAGCAACCGCGCCGTGAGGCCGCACCGCAGCAGGGACCTGCCCAGGGTGAAGAACTCCCACACCTCGTCGCGGCTGACGTCACCCTCGACGACGCCGACGGCCAGCGCGCTCCGTTCCCGCACCCACGCGAGGAACTCGTGCGCCCGGTCGACGGCGACCTTGCGCGGCATGCGCGACCGGGTGACGTCGAGGCAGTCCCAGAGCTCGGTGGACACGACCTCGCGCGCGCGACGGGCGTGGTCCCGTGCCACACCGACCGCGTGTGCGACCGAGGCGGGTTCGTGCCGGTCGAGGGCGAGCGACTCGACGACGGCCGCACGCTCACGGCGTCGTGCGGGCGCGTGTGCCCCCACGACGCGGTGCAGCACGGAGCCGACCGTGGACTCCTCCTCGACCACACCCGCGTCGGGCCGGACGACGTAGACGTCGAGCATCCTCGCGACCACGTCGGCCCGCTCCACCGCGCTCCCGACGTGGAACACGCTCCCCGCGAGTCGGCTCAGCACGTCGGCTCCTGCATGCGGCGAAGCTACCGAGCGGGCGTTGCGGCGGTGTTTCGGGACCGCGTCACGGGTGTTGCGAGCCATCCGGCAGACGCGCTCCCAGGGGACACTCGCTAGACAATCTAACTAGAGCGTCTAGCATTGTCCGTATGACGACCGAGGTGACGAACACCACCACGGGCTTCTGGTACGGGTCAGGATCCAGGGTCGACGCGGTGGACGTACTGAACGCGCTCCGTAGGTACCGGAGCGCCGAGAGTGCTGCACAGCGCCGGGCGCGCGAGGCACTCGGCATCGGCGAGAACGCACTGCTCGCGCTCCGGGTCCTGCTGGACGCCGAGTCCGAGGGACGCTCCGTCAACGCGAAGGAACTCGCCGACCGACTCGAGATCACGCCGGCGTCGACCTCGGCACTCGTGGACCGACTCGTCCGCAGCGGTCACGTCGAACGACACCCCGACCCCCACGACCGCCGTGGGGTCATCCTCACCGCGTCCGGCGGGTCGATGCGGCAGGTGCTGCGGGTGATCGACCAGCTCGACACGCGCGCGATCGAGGTCGCCGAGCACCTGCCACAGACGGACATGTCGGTCATCGTCGCGTTCCTCGAGGAGATGGCCCGGGTCGTCGACCACGACGAGGACGCGGCCGACACGGAGCGCTCCGCGTAGCCTCGTCCCATGCCCAGCGCACCGGACGAACCCGTCGGGGTCCCACCGCTCGGTCCGCGGTCGCAGGAGCCGGGCCGCGAGCACGCGCGCGACCCCGAGGACGACATGCCGCTCGCCGAGCTCGACGCACGCGCCCGGGCCGACGCCGCACTCCGGCGCATCCGGAACGGCGCCGACCCCGCGCGGGAGGCCTTCGACCTGGCGAACACGATGAACGACGAGGCCGTCGGACGACTCCGCGGCGCCGTGCTGCGCTGGCTGCGCCGAGACTGACCCGGCGGGCGGCCTACCGCTGGTCGTCGGCGAAGGCGGTGCCCACCGCAGCGATGTCGTCGGCGCCGTGCCCGGCTGCACTCGCGTCGGCGTAGACCCGGTCGAGCGCGTCGAGGAGGGTCGTCGACACCCCCGCGGTCCGTGCCGCGTCGCCGATCAGCCCGATGTCCTTCCGCAGGCCGTCGAGGGCGAACTGTGGCGCGAGGTCACCGCCGATCATCGCTGCACCCTTCGTGTGCGCGTAGGGCGAGTCGCTCGCGGTGCCGTCGATCGCGTCGAGGAACAGCTGCGGGTCGAGTCCGAGCGCACGGGCGATCGCGAGCGACTGGCCGGTGGCGGCGGTGATCGACGCGACCCAGGCGTTGGCCGCGAGCTTCAGGGCCGTACCGTCGCCGACCCGCTCCCCCGCGCGGACGGTCTTCGCCCCGATGGCGTCGAGCACCGGGTCCACACGGTCGAGCACGTCCGACGGGCCGGCGGCGAGCATGGTGAGCTTGCCCTGCTCCGCCGGGGCCTTCGTGCCGAGCATCATCGCCTCGACGAGGGTGATGCCGTACTTCTCGGCCAACTGCACCACGGTCTCGGTCCCCGCGACGCCGATGGTCGAGGCCTGCACCCACACGGCGTCCGCGGGAGCGTCCCCGGCAGCGGTCTCGAGGACGTCGACGACCGCATCGGTGTCGAAGAGCGTCAGCAGGACGACCTCGGCGTCGCTGACCGCCGCGGCAGCGTCCGTCGCCACGGTGGCGCCGGCGTCGCCGAGCGGGCGGGCCTTGTCGGCGCTGCGGTTCCACACGGTCACCCGGTGGCCCTCGCGCAGCAGCGACCCCGCGACCCCTGCACCCATCGTCCCCGTACCCAGCACCGTCACGCGCACCACTGTCTCCGTCCTGCGTCCGGCACCCTGCCGACGTCGCTCTCGACGCTACGCCTGCACGGCCCGACCATCCTGGCCCGGTCGGCGTGCGGACGCCGACACCCGTCGCCGGTGCGACCCGTTCAGAGCAGGCCGCGAGCGGCCAGCCACGGGGCCGGATCGATCGGCGTCCCGCCGACGATGACCTCGAAGTGCAGGTGCGGGCCGGTGGAGACCCCGGTGCTGCCCACGGCGCCGAGCTGTTCGCCGGCCGACAGCGTCTGCCCGGGCAGGACGTCGATGCGGGACAGGTGCCCGTACCGCGTCTGCGTGCCGTCCGGATGTGCGAGGAGCACCTGGTTGCCGTACCCGCCGAGCGGCCCGGCGGACACGACCCGTCCGGGCATCGAGGCGACGACGGGCGTCCCGGATGCCGCGGCGAAGTCGAGCCCGTGGTGGTTCGTCGAGCACGCACCACACCCGGCGACCTGCCGACCGCCGAAGCCTCCGGCGGTCGGGATCGTCCCCGCGACGGGACGGACCACGTCCGAGCCCGTCGTGATCTGCACGCGGCCGTGTCGATCGCCACCCGCCCGGGTCGCCTGCACGTCGAAGCCGTCGCGGACGACGGTGACGGTGACGCCGGACGCGACGCGGTAGTGCTGCTCCGGCGCCGGGGCGACCTGGTGCGCGGGTGCGGATGCGGGTGCGGCGCCGAGACCGAACCCGGTGGGGTCGTCGAGTGCGGCGGCCGGGGTCGACACGGAGACGACCAGGCAGGCTGCGAGGGCGGACGCCGTCACCGGGAGGAGTCGCGAGGACGACCCCGATCGGGCCGCCGGCAGCGCCGCGGGACGCTGAGGCCGACCGACAGCGACGCCCCTGCGGAGCTCGGGGACGCGCCGGTCACGCCCGGGTCGCCCGGAGATGCGCGGGTCGGGCACGCGCAGGTCGGGTACGCGCAGGCCGTGCTTGTTGTGCTTGTTGTGCTTGTTGTGCTTGCCGAGCCTGCCGGGACGATCGGCGGACCGGCGAGGGGTGCGGAGGTCACGACGACTCGGCAGGGCTGCTCCGGACCGAGCGTCGTCGATGGCGGTGGTGGTGGTGGTGGTGGACACCGAGGCGGCGGCAGGGGGGACCGCCGCCTCGGCGGTCTGGTGGCCGACACGGACGGACCGGGCAGTGGCGTCGTTCGCCGCTCGGCGGGCCGCTCCGCGGGGGCGGATCGGTGCCGCCGGCGCCGAGCCGGGGGCGCTGTCGGTCGTGGTCGTCGTCATCGTGTCGGGAGGTCGGATCGGGTGGGTCGGGATGGGGTGTGTCGGGATCGGGTGTGTCGGGACGTTCGGACGTCGTCCGTCATCGGTGGCGGTGCCGGTCGGCTCAGCCGCGGACGACGCCGTCGCGCGTGATGCGCTCGAGCTCCCCGACGACGGCGTCGACGACCGCGCGGGTGATCGCATCGGTCACCGCTTCGACCAGGGCGAGCTGGTCGGGCGTGACGGCGACCTCGTTCGGGAGCGCGGTCCCGACCCGCTGCGGGATCTCGTCGATCGCGGCGACGAGGGCAGCCGGCACCAGGGCGGACCGCATCGGGGACACGGGAGCCGTCAGCGGCGAGGTGGGTGCGGGGACGACCCGGGTGCGTGCGGCGGTGACGGAGACCGCTGCTGCCGGAGCGGGCGTCGCCGTCGGGGCCGGTGCCGGTGCCGCCGGAAGGGTCACCGCGGGCTGCGCCTGTTCCGGAGCCGTGGTCGCGGCGCGGGAGGCCCGACGCGAGATCGAGTCGAAGAGGGGCGTGGAGGACATGCTGCTTGCCTTCCGGTCAGTGGTGGATCGGGCCGTCCTGGGCGGTCCGACTGGGCTCGTGCCTCGGGCACGAGGACGATTCAACCACTGATATTCCGAATGTGCAATAGCGCGTTCTGGATCAGTCGGGCTCGACCGCTTGCGTCGGGTCGTCGCGCCGCAGCACCTGCTTGACCCGCTCGACGATCGTCGACGGCGGATTGTTGTAGGCGTTCGCGGGTTCCTGCCCGCTCAACGCCTGGATCGCGTCCATCACGGCGTCGGTCGCGTGGCGCCGTGCACGGCCGGACGACGCCTCGCCGAAGTGGGACAGGTCCATCGGTGCACCGAACTCGATGGTGACGCGGGCGAGCCGCGGCAGCCGCGAGCCGACGGGCTGCACGTCCTCGGTGCCGGTGAGTGCGACCGGCACCACCGGCGCCCCGCTCGTCAGCGCCAGCCAGGCCACGCCGGTCCGACCCTTGTAGAGCCGACCGTCGAGGGACCGGGTGCCCTCGGGGTAGATGGCGAAGGCCTCGCCGGCCTCGAGCCGCTCGAGCCCGAGGTCGAGGGCGTGCTGCGCCGCGGCTCCCGCTCCGCGTTCGACCCCGATGGCACCGATCCCGCCGAAGAACGCGCGCGAGACCGCACCGCGCAGACCGGTCCCGGTGAAGTACTCCTGCTTGGCCAGGAAGGACACCTTGCGCGGCGCCATGAGGGTGATCGCCGGGGAGTCGATGAAGGACCTGTGGTTGCTCGCCAGGATGACCGGCCCGTGCTTCGGTACGTTCTTCCGTCCCACGATGCGCGGTCGCCAGACCAGGCGCGCGAGCGGGGTCACCACCGCACGGCTCATCGTGGTGGCGAACTTCGTCGTACCGGGCAACCGGGCCTCCTCGTCGTGGGAGGTTCCGAGTGTAGTGAGCGCGGAGCGGGCTGCATGCCGCGATCGGAATGGAAGCAGCGCGGGGACCACGAGGGCCCCCGCGCTGCACGGTTCAGCCGTCGTGCGACTCGTGCCCGGGAGCCGAGCGACGACGACGTGCGAGGCCCCAGAGGAGCACCCCGACGAGGATCCCGCCGACCGCCAGGGGCACCGCCGCGAGCACGGTCGACCCGGTGAACGCGAGCTCGGGCACCACCGGCGCGGCGGTCGGCGCCGGCGTGGGAGCCGGCTCGGTCCGGAGCTGCTTCGAGAACCAGGGCGAGAACACCCACGTCGGTCGTTCGTGCGCCGTACCGGGCGTCACGACGAGGCCGGAACGCGTGACCGACTCGTCCGCAGCACCGTCGACGTCGACCAGCCGACCCTTGGCACGAGCCGTCAGCTCGAGCTCACCGGCGGATGCGGCGGTCGACGTGACCTGGGTCGGCGTCTCCGTGGCACACGTCGTCGTCGCGCCGGGCGCGAGTTCGTCGACGCCACAGGGGACCGCCGAGTCGAGCCCCTCGGACTCGATCGCGAGCGAGTCGACCGTCCGGTTGCCGGTGTTCCGCACGGTGAACGACGCGTCGACCGTCGCGCCGGGCCGCAGCGGCTCGTCCGTGCTCGTGGTGATCGCACCCTGCACGTCGAGGCCGCCGCGTCCGGTGAGCCCGACACGGACCCGGTCGGACGCCTCGACGGAGGAGCTGTCCGGGGCCACGGCATCGGCGGTGACCGGGACGGTCAGCGCACCGGCATCGACGTCACCCTGGGTGAGGGCGCTGTCCTCGGTACGGCAGACGGTCTCCGCGCCGGGAGCGAGATCGATCTCCGCGCACGTCGCCTCGTCACCTCCGATCGTGGCCGTCACCGCTGTCAGCGTCGTGTCGCCGTCGTTCCGCACGGTGGCGCTCCGCTCGACCAGGTCGCCCGCCTCGGGCACCTCGTGCTCCGACGCCGCCAGGTTCGCGGACGCCGTGACGCCGAGCGCCGGGTGACGGGGGACCTCGACGGACGTGGACGCATCGGCTCTGACGGCGGTGCCGTCGGGCGCGGCGCCCGAGACGACGGCCGCGACGTCGACCCGGCCGGCATCGACGTCCGCCTGGGTGACCTCGTGCACACCGACCACGCACTCGGTGGAGGCGCCCGGCGTGAGCTCGGTCGCGTCACACGCGGGTGCCAGCTCCGGGCGCCCGGGCACGGCGTACGACAGGTCGTGCACGGTCACGTTGCCCGTGTTCCGGACCGTGCCCCGCAGCGCGATCGGCTCCCCGACGTGCAGGTCGTCGTGCGAGGCAGAGAGCGACGCCTCGAGCGCCGCAGCTGGGTGCTGGGTCCGGACGTCGGTGGTCGCAGCGGCCGTCACGGCGTCACCCGAGGGCGGCAGGGCCGCGGACGTGAACTGCAGCGTCACGCCGCCGTTGTCCACGTCCGTCTGCTCGACGCGGTACCCGGTCGTCGTCGCGCACGTGACGGACGCTCCCGGTGCGAGCGTGGTCGACGGGCAGGCGACCGGCAGGTCGCGGCCCGCGGCCTCGACCGAGGCGTCGTGGAGCGTGACGTTGCCCGTGTTGGTGACCACGGCCTCCAGGTCGACCTCGTCGCCGACCGCGGCCGGCGTCGACGACGTGGGCCGCGCCTCCAGGCCGAGCGCCGGAGCAGCCGGGGTGGTGGGGACGGACGCGGATGCGGTCGCCCCCACCGCCGCGTCGAGCCGCGATGCCGCGGACACGGTGACCGAGTCGTCGACGCGGCCGGCGTCGACGTCGTCCTGGGTCACCGCGCGAGCCGCGGTGGTGCAGGTGGTGCTGGCACCGACCGGGAGGCTCGTGGCGACACAGTCGGTCGGGTCCTGTCCGGACGTGACGGCGAGGTCGTGGATCGCCACGTTCCCGGCGTTCGTCACCGTGACGCGGAAGGCCAGCTGCTCACCGAGGTCGGCGACGGCGTCGCCGTTGCCGCCGGTGAGGACCGGCTCCTCGGTCACGGTGAGCGCGTTGTGCTCGGCCGCGAAGGCGATCTTCGTGTCCACGGCGTCCTCGAGGCCGCGCGACGTGGTGACCGACGAGGCGTCGAGCGTGTGGTTCCCCGGCGTCGTCGTCGTGATGTCGAGCGCGATGGTGCAGGCGGCCTCCTCGTTCCTGAGGTCCCCGGAGGCCTGCACGGTGTGCCCGCCGGCCGTTGCCTCGACCGTGCCGTTCGCGCAGGTGGTCGCGACGTTCGGCTGGTCCGCGATGCGGAGTGCGTCGGGCAGACCGTCCTCGAACGACCAGCCGGGCTTGCTGCCGGCCTCGCTCGTGTTCAGCACCGTGAAGGTGAGTCGCGCCGTGTCACCGACGATCAGGTCGTCGCCGGTCAGGTCGGCGCGGAGTTGGGGCGTCGAGTCGTAGACGGTGACCTGGTCGATCGCCCCGTCGTTGCCGCTCGGCGAGGTCTGCTCGTTGCGCATCACCCAGCGGATCGCGTCGCCGTCGAACAGCAGGCCGCCCTTCGAGACGAACGAGCCGCCGCGGAGCGGGACGCCGTCGGTGTCCAGGTCCTTCGACGCTGCGTCGGTGCACGGGTCGATCGCGTGGTCGGAGACCGGTCGCTCGACCTCGCCGTCGATGAGCGCGAAGTTGAGCAGGGGATGCACGTAGTTCGTGCAGGCCGCCGCTGCGGCGTTCACACCGAACGAGATGAACCGACCCGGGTCCTTGATCTTCGACGTCTGCACGGACTCGGCCTGCACGGCGCCCTTCGGCACGGCCTTGTCGGTCGTCCACGCACTCACGACGTGGTTCGCCTTCGGGTCCGCGCTGCCACCGACGGTGCCGAGTGCGGTCGCGAGGGCGCGGAGCGACGAAGCCCCGCACGAGGACGGCAGATCCGTGGTCGCGCCGTCGAGGATGATGCCGTTGCACTGGTCGTGGTCGAGCCATGCCGGGTCGGCGGTGTAGCGCTCCCCTTCGGCGCCGACGTAGTCCTCGAGCCCGATCCACTGGTCGGTGGTGTCGTGCTCGAAGCCCTCGGAGTACAGGACCTGCGGATCCGGGGCCGGGCCACCGTGCGGGGCAGCCGACGCCTTGGCGGTGTGTTCGGCGACGGTCGAGGCCGAAGCGGGTGCCGGGACGACCGCGGCAGCCACAGCGGTGCTGCCGAGGACGACGGTCGTGAGCCCGAGGGCCGTGGTGGTGAGCACGCGACGACGTCGGGCGTGCTGGGTGTTCAAGTGGTGCATGTGCTTCCTGGTCTCCGGCCACCCAGGTGGGTGGCGGTCTGGCCGTGGGCAGGTGCGGACGCCCGGGGTGGTCGTCCCGGGGGTACGCAGAAGGGGGAGGCGACGGGTGGTGCCGTCGCCTCCCCGGTGTCACCGGGTGTGGTGACGGGTGGTGGGACTACGCGTCCTCGCGCGACTTGCGACGCTTCGCCGCGAAGAGGACGAGACCGCCCAGCGCGGTGAGCAGCGCTGCCAGCGGCGCGACGACCGGCAGGACGTCGGAGCCGGTGAAGGCGAGCTCGCCGGAGGCCTGGCCCGCCGCGTCACCCGAGGCGTCCGAGGTGGACTTCGCGATCGCCGCCGAGGACGACGCTGCGGAGGCGTTGCCGTTCTTCGCCGCGGACGCCTTCGCGTTCGTGGCGCTCGAGTTGTCGGCGTTCGCCGCCTGGTTCGCGGCGCCGAGCGCTGCGATGTTGGCGTCCGAGTCCACGTCCTTCGACGTGTCGGCCGAAGCTGTCGTCACCATGTTGCCTGCGACCTGCGCCGCCGACTTCGCGGTGATGTCCGCCGCAGCCGTGGCCTCGCCGGTGTTGTCCGAGTTGGCCGCAGGCAGGGCAGCACCCTGGACGCTGGCGTTGGACTTGTCGTCCGCCTTGTACGACGCCGTTGACGAACCCGCGGCGTTCTTGTTCGCGGTGGAGTTCGCGTTCGAGCCCTTCGAGTTCGTCGAGCCCTGGTTCTTGTCCGAACCCTGGTTCGTGCCGTCGGTGTTCGTCGCACCCTGGTTCTCGTCCGAACCCTGGTTCGTACCGTCGGTGTTCGTCGCACCCTGGTTCTCGTCC
The DNA here is from genome assembly GCF_023712445.1 of Curtobacterium sp. P97. Lineage (NCBI taxonomy): Bacteria > Bacillati > Actinomycetota > Actinomycetes > Micrococcales > Microbacteriaceae > Curtobacterium > Curtobacterium sp. P97. Next base: position 183,341 of record NZ_JAMAYF010000009.1, read on the forward strand.
GAACCCTGGCTGGTGCCGCCGGCCTCGGTCGACGCGTTCGTCGTCGAGGTCGCGATCGCACCGGACTTCGACGCGGCACCGGCACGGCCGTTGCCCGCCGACGTACCCTTCGCGTTCGTGCCACTGCTGTTGTCGGCGTTCGCCGCCTGGTTCGCAGCGCCGAGGGCAGCGATGTTGGCGTCCGAGGCGATGTCCTTGGATGTGTCCGCCGAGGCCGTCGTCACCATGTTGCCCGCGACCTGCGCCGCGGACTTCGCGGTGATGTCACCCGCGGCCGTGGCCTCACCCGTGTTGTCCGAGTTCGCCGCACCGATGGCAGCTCCGACGATCGACGCGTTGGAGTTGTCGTCGGCCCGGAAGGACGCCGTGGACGAACCCGCGGCGTTCTTGTTCGCGGTGGAGTTCGCGTTCGAGCCCTTCACGTTCCCACCGGTCTGGTCGGTGCCGTTGTCCTGGTCAGCGCCACCGGTGTTGTCGGTGCCGTTGTCCTGGTCCGCCCCACCGGTCTTGTCGGTGCCGTTGTCGGTGCCGTTGTCCTGGTCCGCGCCACCGGTCTTGTCGGTGCCGTTGTCGGTGCCGTTGTCCTGGTCCGCCCCACCAGTGTTGTCGGTGCCGTTGTCCTGGTCCGCCCCACCGGTCTGGTCGGTGCCATTGTCCTGGTCCGCCCCACCAGTGTTGTCGGTGCCGTTGTCGGTGCCGTTGTCGGTGCCGTTGTCCTGGTCAGCCCCACCAG